>NZ_FMCI01000117.1 GCF_900091845.1 Streptomyces sp. SolWspMP-5a-2 | reverse complement strand
CCCACCGCCCGCCGCCCGGCGCGCCCGCGCACGCCCCCGTGACCCGTACCGGCCGCGCGTCGTCCTCGCGCTCGTCCCGGTGCGCCTCGGGCGGCACAGGGGTCTCCGGGGCCGCGGACGGGCGCCCAGGGCCCGTGGCGGGGGAGACGGCGGCTGGGGCGCCTCTCGCGTCCCGGGTGCCTCCGCGGGCACCCGTGGCCCATGAAAAAAGCCACCGAGGCGGCCGGAACCGTCAAGTTCCGGTCACCCCGGTGACACGTTTCTTCTCAAGCGGGGAGCGGGTCAGCCCTCGTCGTGCGTGGCGACGGCGCGGCGCGCGTCCGCGTCCAGCACACCCCAGCTGATCAGCTGCTCGGTGAGGACCGAGGGGGACTGGTCGTAGATGACGGCCAGTGTGCGCAGGTCGTCCTGGCGGATCGACAGCACCTTGCCGTTGTAGTCGCCGCGCTGGGACTGGATCGTCGCCGCGTAGCGCTGGAGCGGGCCCGCCTTCTCGGCCGGCACCGTGGCCAGCCGCTCCAGGTCGAGGACCAGCTTGGGCGGCGGCTCGGCGGCTCCGCCCGGAGTGGTGCCCGGCAGCAGCTCCTGCACCGGAACGCCGTAGAAGTCCGCCAGCTCGGCCAGGCGCTGCACGGTCACGGCGCGGTCGCCGCGTTCGTACGAACCGACCACGACGGCCTTCCAGCGTCCCTGCGACTTCTCCTCGACTCCGTGGAGGGAAAGGCCCTGCTGGGTGCGGATGGCCCGAAGCTTGGCCCCGAGCTGTTTGGCGTATTCGCTGGACATATAGCTCCCCGGACACTGTGTCGCGCGGAGCGGCCTGGTTTCCGTGCCGCGCGTCTGGTAACTCACTGTGAGGTTACGCAGCGTGACTCTCGTGCGTCAAGCCGAATGGTCCACACCGATGCTTCCGCGACAGCCATGGCCGATTACTCCAGGGGGGTGAATCGGGGGCACGGTGGGGCCTGCTACCGTGGATGGCGCAAATCCGACGTCCTTTAAGGTCCGTCCCGTGAGGCGGAGAAGGAGGTCCGTTTCCCATGGACACGCAGGACACGCAGAACCCGCGGCAGGACCAGGACACCCCGCGAAGCGGTGGCTCCGGGCCCGCCGACGCCCGGCCCGTCCTCGAGGGCCCCGACATCGCGCGGGTGCTGACCCGCATCGCGCACGAGATCGTCGAACGCGCCAAGGGCGCCGAGGACGTGGTGCTGCTCGGCATCCCGACCCGGGGCGTCTTCCTCGGCCGCAGGCTCGCCGAGAAGCTCGCCGAGATCACCGGCCGCACCGTCCCGGTGGGCTCCCTCGACATCACCATGTACCGCGACGACCTGCGGATGCACCCGCCGCGCGCGCTGGCCCGCACCGAGATCCCCGGCGACGGCATCGACGGCCGCCTCGTCGTCCTCGTCGACGACGTGCTCTTCTCCGGCCGCACCATCCGCGCCGCCCTGGACGCCCTGAACGACATCGGGCGCCCGCGCGCGGTCCAGCTCGCCGTCCTCGTCGACCGGGGCCACCGCGAACTGCCCATCCGCGCCGACTACGTCGGCAAGAACCTCCCCACGTCGCTGCGGGAGACGGTCAAGGTGCTGCTCGCCGAGGAGGACGGTCGCGACACCGTGCTGCTCGGTGTGAAGCAGAACCCGTAGCGGACCGACGGCACACCACCTCGCGGTGTGCCGCGCCTTCGCCTGCCCGGAATCTCCTCATTCCTGAACTGCCTTACGGAGCCTGACAGATGCTGCGTCATCTCATCTCGGCCGCCGACCTCACCCGCGACGACGCCGTCCTGATCCTCGACACCGCCGAGGAGATGGCCCGGGTCGCCGACCGGCCGATCAAGAAGCTGCCGACCCTGCGCGGCCGGACGGTCGTCAACCTCTTCTTCGAGGACTCGACCAGGACCCGGATCTCCTTCGAGGCCGCGGAGAAGCGCCTGTCCGCGGACGTCATCAACTTCACCGCCAAGGGGTCGAGCGTCTCCAAGGGCGAGTCCCTGAAGGACACCGCCCAGACCCTGGAGGCCATGGGCGTCGACGCCGTGGTCATCCGGCACGGCGCCTCCGGGGCGCCCTACCGGCTCGCCAACTCCGGCTGGATCGACGCCGCCGTCATCAACGCGGGCGACGGCACCCACCAGCACCCCACCCAGGCGCTGCTGGACGCGTTCACCATGCGCCGCCGCCTGGTCGGCCGGGACGCCGGACTGGGCCAGGACCTCGGCGGGCGGCGCATCACCGTCGTCGGCGACATCCTGCACAGCCGGGTCGCCCGCTCCAACGTCGACCTGCTGCACACCCTCGGCGCCCAGGTCACCCTGGTCGCCCCGCCCACCCTGGTGCCGGTCGGCGTCGGGAGCTGGCCCTGCGAGGTCTCCTACGACCTCGACGCCGTCCTGCCCAAGTCCGACGCGGTGATGATGCTCCGCGTCCAGCGCGAGCGCATGAACGCCGCGTTCTTCCCGACCGAGCGCGAGTACTCGCGCCGCTACGGACTCGACGGCGACCGGATGGCCCGGATGCCCGAGCACGCCGTGGTGATGCACCCCGGGCCGATGGTCCGCGGCATGGAGATCACCGCCGAGGTCGCCGACTCCGACCGCTGCACCGTCGTCGAGCAGGTCGCCAACGGCGTCTCCATCCGGATGGCCGTCCTGTACCTGCTGCTCGGCGGCAACGAGCCCGCCGTCACCCACACCCGCACCGAGGAGAAGTCCGACCGATGAGCAAGATCCTGATCCGCGGTGCGAAGGTGCTCGGCCACGACCCGCAGGACGTCCTGATCGACGGCGAAACGATCGCCGAGGTCGGCACCGGCCTCTCCGCCGACGGCGCCGAGGTCGTCGAGGCCGACGGCAAGGTGCTGCTGCCCGGCCTCGTCGACCTGCACACGCATCTGCGCGAGCCCGGCCGCGAGGACTCCGAGACCGTGCTGACCGGCACCCGCGCCGCCGCCTCCGGCGGGTTCACGGCCGTCTTCGCGATGGCCAACACCTTCCCGGTCGCCGACACCGCGGGCGTCGTCGAGCAGGTGTACCGGCTCGGCCGCGACCACGGCTACTGCGACGTCCAGCCGATCGGCGCCGTCACCGTCGGCCTGGAGGGCAGGAATCTCGCCGAGCTGGGCGCCATGCACGAGTCCGCGGCCGGTGTCACCGTCTTCTCCGACGACGGCAAGTGCGTCCACGACGCCGTGATCATGCGCCGCGCCCTGGAGTACGTGAAGGCCTTCGGCGGCGTCGTCGCCCAGCACGCGCAGGAGCCGCGGCTCACCGAGGGCGCCGAGATGAACGAGGGCGTCGTCTCCGCCGAGCTGGGCCTCGGCGGCTGGCCCGCGGTGGCCGAGGAGTCGATCATCGCCCGGGACGTCCTGCTCGCCGAGCACGTCGGCTCCCGCGTCCACATCTGCCACCTCTCCACCGCGGGCTCCGTCGAGATCGTCCGCTGGGCCAAGTCTCGCGGCATCGCCGTCACCGCCGAGGTCACCCCGCACCACCTGCTGCTCACCGACGAACTGGTGCGCACCTACAACCCCGTCTACAAGGTCAACCCGCCGCTGCGCACCGAGCGCGACGTGCTGGCCCTGCGCGAGGCGCTCGCCGACGGCACCATCGACATCGTCGCCACCGACCACGCCCCGCACCCGCACGAGGACAAGGACTGCGAGTGGGCCGCCGCCGCCATGGGCATGGTCGGCCTGGAGACCGCGCTGGCGGTGGTGCAGGAGACCATGGTGGACACCGGGCTCCTCACCTGGGCCGGGGTCGCCGACCGGATGTCCGTCAAGCCCGCCGAGATCGGCCGGGCGGAGGGCCACGGCCGTCCCGTCTCGGCTGGTGAGCCCGCCAACCTCACACTCGTCGACACGGCATACCGTGGGTCGGTGGACCCCGCGGGCTTCGCCTCGCGCAGCCGGAACACCCCCTACGAGGGGCGCGAGCTGCCGGGCCGTGTGACGCACACCTGGCTGCGGGGCAAGGCCACGCTCGTCGACGGGAAGCTCACGTGACACCTCTCATCCTGCTCGCGGCCGAGAAGAAGTCGGCCGAGGTCACCGACTGGGCCGCCCGGCTCGGCTGGCTCGTCGGACTCGCGCTCTTCGTCGCGCTCGTCTACTGGCTGATGCGCGAGGGCTGGAAATGGCGCGGCACCCTCCAGGGCGACCTGCCGGAGCTGCCCACCGCGCCCGCAGCGCCGGGTGCGGCGAGACTGACCATGAACGGCCGCTACCACGGCTCCACCACCGCCGGCCAGTGGCTCGACCGCATCGTGGCGCACGGCCTCGGCACCCGCAGCCGGGTCGAGCTGACCCTGACCGACGCCGGGCTCGACGTCGTGCGCCCCGGCGCCCGCGACTTCTTCGTGCCGCTCGACCGGCTGCGCGAGGCCCGGCTCGACAAGGGCATCGCGGGCAAGGTCCTCACCGAGGGCGGGCTGCTGGTGGTGACGTGGGAGCACGGCGAGCGGCTGATCGACTCCGGGTTCCGCTCGGACCGGGCGGCCGAGCACACCGAGTGGGCCGACGCCCTGAACCAGATCATCAACAAGACGGAAGGCGCACGATGACAACCTCCACCAGGGGAGCTGACAAGACTCCCGCCGTACTCGTCCTGGAGGACGGCCGGATCTTCCGCGGCCGTGCCTACGGGGCCGTGGGGGTCACGTTCGGCGAAGCCGTGTTCTCCACCGGCATGACCGGCTACCAGGAGACCCTCACCGATCCGTCGTACCACCGCCAGGTCGTCGTGATGACCGCCCCGCACGTCGGCAACACCGGCGTCAACGACGAGGACCCCGAGTCGGGCCGCGTCTGGGTCGCCGGGTACGTCGTGCGCGACCCCGCGCGCGTGCCGTCCAACTGGCGCTCCCGCCGCTCCCTCGACGAGGAGCTGCGCAACCAGGGCGTCGTCGGCATCTCCGGCGTCGACACCCGCGCCCTCACCCGCCACCTGCGCGAACGCGGTGCCATGCGCGTCGGCATCTTCTCCGGGACCGCCCTCCCGGACGACGACAGCATGCTCGCCGAGGTCCGGCAGGCCCCCGAGATGACCGGCGCCGACCTCTCCGCCGAGGTCGCCACCCGGGAGAGCTACGTGGTCCCCGCGGTCGGCGAGAAGAGGTTCACCGTCGCCGCCGTCGACCTCGGCATCAAGGGCATGACCCCGCACCGGATGGCCGAGCGCGGCATCGAGGTGCACGTGCTGCCCGCCACCGCCACCGCCGAGGACGTCTACGCGGTCGCCCCCGACGGCGTGTTCTTCTCCAACGGTCCCGGCGACCCCGCCACCGCCGACCACGCGGTCGCCGTGATGCGCGCCGTCCTGGAGCGCTCCACCCCGCTCTTCGGCATCTGCTTCGGCAACCAGATCCTGGGCCGGGCCCTCGGCTTCGGCACCTACAAGCTGAAGTACGGCCACCGCGGCATCAACCAGCCGGTGCAGGACCGCACCACCGGCAAGGTCGAGGTCACCGCGCACAACCACGGCTTCGCCGTCGACGCCCCCCTCGACCGGGTCTCCGAGACCCCCTTCGGCCGCGCCGAGGTCTCCCACGTCTGCCTCAACGACGACGTGGTGGAGGGGCTGCGGCTGCTCGACCGGCCTGCCTTCAGCGTCCAGTACCACCCCGAAGCGGCAGCGGGCCCGCACGACGCCGCCTACCTGTTCGACCGCTTCGTCTCCCTGATGGAGGGCCAGCGTGCCTAAGCGCACCGATATCCAGTCCGTCCTGGTCATCGGCTCCGGTCCGATCGTCATCGGCCAGGCCGCGGAGTTCGACTACTCCGGCACCCAGGCGTGCCGCGTCCTGCGGGCCGAGGGCCTGCGGGTCGTCCTCGTCAACTCCAACCCGGCGACGATCATGACCGACCCGGAGATCGCCGACGCCACCTACGTCGAGCCGATCACCCCGGAGTTCGTCGAGAAGATCATCGCCAAGGAGCGCCCGGACGCCCTGCTGCCCACCCTGGGCGGCCAGACGGCCCTCAACACGGCGATCTCGCTGCACGAGGCCGGAACGCTCGACAAGTACGGCGTCGAACTGATCGGCGCCAACGTCGAGGCCATCAACAAGGGCGAGGACCGCGACCTCTTCAAGGGCGTCGTCGAGGCCGTCCGCCGCAAGATCGGCCACGGCGAGTCCGCCCGCTCGGTCATCTGCCACTCCATGGACGACGTCCTCCAGGGCGTCGACACCCTCGGCGGCTACCCCGTCGTCGTGCGCCCCTCCTTCACCATGGGCGGCGCCGGTTCCGGCTTCGCCCACGACGAGGAGGAGCTGCGCCGCATCGCCGGACAGGGCCTCACGCTCTCCCCGACCACCGAGGTGCTCCTGGAGGAGTCCATCCTCGGCTGGAAGGAGTACGAGCTGGAGCTGATGCGCGACAAGAACGACAACGTCGTGGTCGTCTGCTCCATCGAGAACTTCGACCCGATGGGCGTCCACACCGGCGACTCGATCACCGTCGCCCCCGCGATGACGCTCACCGACCGCGAGTACCAGACCCTGCGCGACATCGGCATCGCCGTGATCCGCGAGGTCGGCGTCGACACCGGCGGCTGCAACATCCAGTTCGCGGTCGACCCCGAGGACGGCCGGGTCATCGTCATCGAGATGAACCCGCGCGTCTCCCGGTCCTCCGCGCTCGCCTCCAAGGCGACCGGCTTCCCGATCGCCAAGATCGCCGCCAAGCTCGCCGTCGGCTACACCCTCGACGAGATCCCGAACGACATCACCCAGGAGACCCCGGCCTCCTTCGAGCCCACGCTCGACTACGTCGTCGTCAAGGCTCCGCGGTTCGCCTTCGAGAAGTTCCCGAGCGCCGACTCCACGCTGACCACGACCATGAAGTCGGTCGGCGAGGCCATGGCCATCGGCCGCAACTTCACCGAGGCGTTCCAGAAGGCGCTGCGCTCGCTGGAGAAGAAGGGCAGCCAGTTCACCTTCGTCGGCGAGCCCGGCGACAAGGACGCGCTGCTCGCCGAGGCCGTGCGGCCCACCGACGGACGCATCAACACCGTCATGCAGGCCATCCGCGCCGGTGCCACGCCCGAGGAGGTCTTCGCGTACACGAAGATCGACCCCTGGTTCGTCGACCAGCTCTTCCTGATCAAGGAGATCGCGGACGAGCTGGCCGCCGCCGACAAGCTGGAGCCCGAGCTGCTCGCCGAGGCCAAGCGGCACGGCTTCTCCGACCAGCAGATCGGCGAGATCCGCAGCCTGCGCGAGGACGTCGTCCGCGAGGTGCGGCACGCGCTGGGCATCCGCCCCGTCTACAAGACGGTCGACACCTGCGCCGCCGAGTTCGCCGCGCGCACCCCGTACTTCTACTCGTCCTACGACGAGGAGAACGAGGTCGCCCCGCGCGAGAAGCCCGCCGTCATCATCCTGGGCTCGGGCCCCAACCGCATCGGCCAGGGCATCGAGTTCGACTACTCCTGCGTCCACGCCTCCTTCGCGCTCTCCGACGCCGGGTTCGAGACCGTCATGGTCAACTGCAACCCGGAGACCGTCTCCACCGACTACGACACCTCCGACCGGCTCTACTTCGAGCCGCTCACCCTGGAGGACGTGCTGGAGATCGTCCACGCCGAGCAGCAGGCGGGCCCGGTCGCCGGTGTCGTCGTCCAGCTCGGCGGCCAGACCCCGCTCGGCCTCTCGCAGGCGCTCAAGGACAACGGCGTGCCGATCGTGGGCACCTCGCCCGAGGCCATCCACGCCGCCGAGGACCGCGGCGCCTTCGGCCGGGTGCTCGCCGAGGCCGGACTGCCCGCCCCCAAGCACGGCACCGCCACCACCTTCGCCGGTGCCAAGGCCATCGCCGACGAGATCGGCTACCCGGTCCTGGTACGCCCCTCGTACGTCCTCGGCGGACGCGGCATGGAGATCGTCTACGACGAGACCCGCCTCGCCTCCTACATCGACGAGTCGACCGAGATCAGCCCCTCCCGGCCGGTCCTCGTCGACCGCTTCCTCGACGACGCCATCGAGATCGACGTCGACGCCCTGTACGACGGCGAGGAGCTGTACCTCGGCGGCGTCATGGAGCACATCGAGGAGGCCGGCATCCACTCCGGCGACTCGGCGTGCGCGCTGCCCCCGATCACCCTCGGCGGCTTCGACATCAAGCGGCTGCGCACCTCCACCGAGGCCATCGCGCGCGGTGTCGGCGTCCGCGGACTGATCAACATCCAGTTCGCGCTCGCCGGTGACATCCTCTACGTCCTGGAGGCCAACCCGCGCGCCTCCCGCACGGTCCCCTTCACCTCCAAGGCGACCGCCGTGCCGCTGGCCAAGGCCGCCGCCCGCATCTCGCTGGGCGCGACCGTCGCCGAACTGCGCGCCGAGGGCCTCCTGCCGGCCCGCGGCGACGGCGGCGACCTGCCCTACGACGCGCCGATCTCCGTCAAGGAGGCCGTCATGCCGTGGTCGCGGTTCCGCGACGTCCGCGGCCGGGGCGTGGACACCGTCCTCGGCCCGGAGATGCGCTCCACCGGCGAGGTCATGGGCATCGACTCCGTCTTCGGCACGGCGTACGCCAAGTCGCAGGCGGGCGCCTACGGCCCGCTGCCCACCAAGGGCCGCGCGTTCATCTCGGTCGCCAACCGCGACAAGCGGTCGATGATCTTCCCGGCGCGCGAGCTGGTCGCCCACGGCTTCGAGCTGCTCGCCACCTCCGGCACCGCCGAGGTCCTCAAGCGCAACGGCATCAACGCCACCATGGTGCGCAAGCAGTCCGAGGGCACCGGGCCCAACGGCGAGAAGACCATCGTCCAGCTGATCCACGACGGCGAGGTCGACCTGATCGTCAACACCCCGTACGGCACCGGCGGCCGCCTCGACGGCTACGAGATCCGCACGGCGGCCGTGGCCCGGTCGGTCCCCTGCCTGACGACGGTGCAGGCGCTCGCCGCCGCCGTCCAGGGCATCGACGCCCTCCACCACGGCGACGTGGGCGTCCGTTCGCTCCAGGAACACGCCGAACACCTGACCGCGGCCCGCGACTAGCAGCCGACAGGGGGACACCGGAAACGGTGTCCCCCTCGTCATGAGGACACCATGTACAGGATCTTCTTCTCCCTCGTCTTCCGGCGGATGGACGCCGAGGCCGCCCACCGCCTCGCCTTCCGCTGGATCCGCCTCGCCGCCCGGATCCCGGTGCTGCGCACCTTCCTCGCCGCCGCGCTCGCCCCCCGCCACGAGGAGCTGCGCACCGAGGCCCTCGGACTGCGGATGCACGGCCCGTTCGGGCTCGCCGCCGGTTTCGACAAGAACGCGGTCGCCGTCGACGGCATGACGATGCTCGGCTTCGACCACGTCGAGATCGGCACCGTCACCGGGCAGCCGCAGCCGGGCAACCCGGGCAAGCGGCTGTTCCGGCTGGTCCCCGACCGGGCGCTGATCAACCGCATGGGCTTCAACAACGACGGCTCGCTGGCGGTCGCCGCCCGGCTCGCCTCCCGCGAGGCGGTCTTCAGGACCGTCGTGGGCGTCAACATCGGCAAGACCAAGGCGGTCCCCGAGGCCGACGCGGTCGCCGACTACGTCACGTCCACCGAGCGGCTCGCCCCCCACGCCGACTACCTGGTCGTCAACGTCTCCTCGCCCAACACCCCCGGACTGCGCGACCTGCAGGCCACCGAGGCGCTGCGCCCGCTGCTGACGGCCGTGCGCGAGGCCGCGGGCCGCGCGGTCCCCGGCCGCCGGGTCCCGCTCCTCGTCAAGATCGCCCCCGACCTCGCCGACGAGGACGTCGACGCGGTCGCCGACCTCGCCGTCGAACTCGGCCTGGACGGCATCATCGCCACCAACACCACCATCGCCCGCGACGGACTCGGCCTCACCTCCGACCCCGCCCTGGTCGCGGAGACCGGCGGCCTCTCCGGCGCGCCCCTCGGGGAACGCTCCCTCGAGGTCCTGCGACGCCTCTACGCGCGCGTGGGCGACCGCGTCACGCTGGTCGGCGTCGGCGGTGTCCGGGACGCCGAGGACGCCTGGCAGCGCATCCTGGCCGGCGCCACCCTCGTGCAGGGCTACAGCGCCTTCGTCTACGAGGGGCCGTTCTGGGCCCGCGCCGTCCACAAGGGCCTCGCCGCCCGCCTGCGCACCAGCCCGTACGCCACCCTCGCCGACGCGGTCGGCGCCGACGTCAGGAAGGCCGCCGCATGACCGCCCCCGCCCCCTTCGGCGCCCGGCTGCGCCACGCCATGGACACCCGCGGGCCGCTCTGCGTGGGCATCGACCCGCACGCGTCCCTTCTCACCGGCTGGGGCCTGACCGACGACGTCTCCGGTCTCGAGCGGTTCAGCCGCACGGTCGTGGCGGCCCTCGCCGACCGGGTCGCCGTCCTCAAGCCGCAGAGCGCCTTCTTCGAGCGGTTCGGCTCGCGCGGCGTCGCCGTCCTGGAGCGGACCGTCCAGGAGGCGCGGGCGGCCGGGGCGCTGGTCGTGACCGACGCCAAGCGGGGCGACATCGGCTCCACCATGGCCGGGTACGCCGAGACCTTCCTGCACCCGGACTCGCCGCTGTTCTCGGACGCGCTCACGGTCTCGCCGTACCTCGGCTACGGCTCGCTCGCCCCCGCCGTGGAGCTGGCCCGGCGGACCGGCACCGGGCTCTTCGTGCTGGCCCTCACCTCCAACCCGGAGGGCGGCGAGGTGCAGCGCGCGGTGCGGGCCGACGGCCGGGACGTCGGCGCGACGATGCTGGCGCACCTGGCGGCCGAGAACGCGGGGGAGGAGCCGCTCGGTTCCTTCGGCGCGGTGGTCGGCGCCACCCTGGGCGACCTGTCCTCCTACGACCTCGCGATCAACGGCCCGCTGCTGGCGCCCGGCGTCGGCGCGCAGGGCGCCACCGCGGCCGATCTGCCCGCCGTGTTCGGGTCCGCCGTGCGGGACGTCGTCCCCAGCGTCAGCCGGGGCGTCCTGCGCCACGGTCCGGACGCGGGGGCGCTGCGGTCGGCCGCCGACCGGTTCGCGGACGAGATCAGGGCCGTCCTCGCGGCGGTGTGAGGAGCGCCACTGACGACGGCACGCGCGCGTGAGGGGGCGCGCGTGCCGTATGAGGCTTTCGCGACGGTCGTCGCGGGCGTTCGAGCTGGTCGGTGGAGTCCTCCGATGAGTGGCCCGGGATCGGCCCGCGTCCGATTCCGCCCCCACATCCTGGTCCATATGTCCTGAATGTCGGGCCTGACAGAGGCTGACCAGGACTTTTCCGCTGTTCTCGCTGACTCTGGCGCCCTTGCCCGCTAGTCTCCGACGAGAGTCAACGGGCGAGCGTGTTGCTCGTGGCTCGCCAGGTGTGGGGCGACTAGGTTCCTCACCGGTCCGTATCCGACAGTTCGACATCCGAGGTGACGTAGGCGTGGCTCTTCCGCCCCTTACCCCTGAACAGCGCGCAGCCGCGCTCGAAAAGGCCGCCGCGGCTCGCCGGGAGCGGGCCGAGGTCAAGAATCGACTCAAGCACTCCGGCGCCTCCCTGCATGAGGTCATCAAGCAGGGCCAGGAGAACGACGTCATCGGCAAGATGAAGGTCTCCGCCCTGCTGGAGTCACTGCCGGGCGTGGGCAAGGTCCGCGCCAAGCAGATCATGGAGCGACTGGGCATCTCCGAGAGCCGCCGCGTGCGGGGTCTCGGTTCGAACCAGATCGCGTCCCTGGAGCGTGAGTTCGGCAGCACCGGCTCCTGAGTCCGGCCGGTCCGGACCCGGGAGTCCCGGGCACTCCGGGATTGCTGGAATAATCGCTGCATGGCTGCAACATTCCGGGGGACGACCCCCGAGCCCCCGGACGTACGTCCGCGGCTGACCGTGCTCTCCGGCCCCTCCGGGGTCGGCAAGAGCACGGTCGTCGCCCATATGCGCAAGGAACACCCCGAGGTCTGGCTCTCGGTGTCGGCGACGACCCGCAAGCCCCGCCCCGGCGAGCAGCACGGCGTCCACTACTTCTTCGTCAGCGACGAGGAGATGGACAAGCTGATCGCCAACGGCGAGCTGCTGGAGTGGGCCGAGTTCGCCGGCAACCGCTACGGCACGCCGCGCGCGGCGGTGCTCGAGCACCTGGAGTCCGGGGTGCCGGTCCTCCTGGAGATCGACCTCCAGGGCGCCCGCCAGGTCCGCGAGACCATGCCCGACGGACGGCTGCTGTTCCTGGCCCCTCCCTCCTGGGAGGAGCTGGTGCGCAGGCTGACCGGCCGGGGCACCGAGCCGCCCGAGGTGATCGAGCGCCGGCTGGACGCGGCGAAGATCGAACTGGCGGCCGAGCCCGAGTTCGACATGACGCTGGTCAACACCTCCGTCGAGGACGTGGCGCGTGAGCTGCTAGCCTTGATGGACGTTGTGTGATCGTGATCGTGCTGATCACACTCCCCGAATCTTTCCCATCCATCGGAAGGTAGAGCGTGTCCTCTTCCATCTCCGCGCCCGAGGGCATCATCAACCCGCCGATCGACGAGCTCCTCGAGGCCACGGACTCGAAGTACAGCCTCGTGATCTACGCGGCGAAGCGGGCCCGCCAGATCAACGCGTACTACTCGCAGCTCGGTGAGGGCCTCCTCGAGTACGTCGGTCCCCTCGTCGACACCCACGTCCACGAGAAGCCGCTCTCGATCGCCCTGCGCGAGATCAACGCGGGTCTGCTGACGTCCGAGGCCGTCGAAGGCCCCGCCCAGTAGCACCACCCGCTCGACGACGTCCTGTCCGCAGGCCCGGCAGCGCGACTGCCGGGCCTGTGGTGTGTCATGGAGGGTGAACGCCGCCGCGTCGCGGAGTCGCACGGATCAGGGGAGAGACGGTGGACAAGCCCAAGGTCGTCCTGGGGGTCAGCGGTGGCATCGCCGCCTACAAGGCCTGTGAGCTGCTGCGCAGACTGACCGAGTCGGGACACGAGGTACGGGTCGTGCCCACCGCCTCCGCCCTGCACTTCGTCGGCGCCGCCACCTGGTCCGCCCTCTCCGGCAACCCCGTCGCCACCGAGGTCTGGGACGACGTCCACGAGGTCCCGCACGTGCGCATCGGGCAGCACGCCGACCTGGTCGTCGTCGCCCCGGCCACCGCCGACCTGCTCGCCAGAGCCGCCCACGGCCTCGCCGACGACCTCCTCACCAACACCCTGCTCACCGCCCGCTGCCCGGTCGTCTTCGCGCCCGCCATGCACACGGAGATGTGGGAGCACCCCGCCGTCCGGGAGAACGTGGCCACGCTGCGCCGCCGCGGAGCCGTCGTCGTCGAACCCGCCGTCGGCCGCCTCACCGGTGTCGACACCGGCAAGGGGCGGCTGCCCGACCCGGCCGAGATCTTCGAGGTCTGCCGCCGGGTCCTCGCCCGCGGCGTCACCGCACCCGACCTCGCCGGGCGCCATGTCGTGGTCAGCGCGGGCGGCACCCGCGAACCGCTCGACCCGGTCCGCTTCCTCGGCAACCGCTCCTCCGGCAAGCAGGGCTACGCCCTCGCCCGGACCGCCGCCGCGCGCGGGGCCCGGGTCACACTGCTCGCCGCCAACACCGGGCTGCCGGACCCGGCGGGCGTCGACGTCGTCCAGGTCGGCACCGCCGTGCAGCTGCGCGAGGCCGTGCTGAAGGCGGTCGCCGACGCGGACGCCGTGGTCATGGCCGCCGCCGTCGCCGACTTCCGTCCGCAGACCTACGCGGCCGGAAAAATCAAGAAGAAGGACGGCCAGGACCCCGAACCGGTCGTCCTGGTGCGTAATCCGGACATTCTCGCGGAGATCTCCGCGGAGCGCGCCCACCCCGGCCAGGTGGTCGTCGGCTTCGCCGCCGAGACCGACGACGTGCTGGCCAACGGCCGCGCCAAGCTGGCCAGGAAAGGCTGCGACCTGCTCGTGGTCAACGAGGTGGGGGAGCGCAGGACCTTCGGGTCCGAAGAGAACGAAGCGCTGGTCCTGGGCGCGGACGGCACCGAGACGCCCGTGCCGCACGGCCCCAAGGAGGCTTTGGCCGAAATCGTCTGGGACCTGGTGGCGGACCGGCTCCGCTGACGGTTTCCTGCGTCTCCCCGGTCCTGCCGAACCTTCTCCCGACGGGTGTGGCGAGCCTGGCCAACGCCGCTCGGGATGTGCACAATGCCCGTGCCGCAGGTCACAGCCGTCCCTAGGGGCAAGACAGGGGGACCGTTGACCGAGCGCGACCGATAAACTGTTCTCGGACGTGGCCGGGCGCAGCCCCCGTACCGTCCGCCCATGATCAGCCAGCAGCCGCTGCAACCCCAGGGAGCGTTGTGTCCCGTCGCCTTTTCACCTCGGAGTCCGTGACCGAGGGTCACCCCGACAAGATCGCTGACCAGATCAGCGACACCATTCTCGACGCGCTGCTGCGAGAGGACCCCTCGTCCCGCGTCGCCGTCGAGACGCTGATCACCACCGGCCTCGTGCACGTCGCCGGAGAGGTCACCACCAAGACCTACGCGGACATCGCGACCCTCGTCCGCAACACGGTCCTCTCGATCGGCTACGACTCCTCGAAGAAGGGCTTCGACGGCGCCTCCTGCGGCGTGTCGGTGTCCATCGGCTCGCAGTCCCCCGACATCGCGCAGGGTGTGGACACGGCGTACGAGTCCCGGGTCGAGGGTGACGAGGACGAGCTGGACAAGCAGGGCGCGGGCGACCAGGGCCTGATGTTCGGCTACGCGACGGACGAGACGCCGACGCTGATGCCGCTGCCGATCTTCCTCGCGCACCGCCTCTCCAAGCGCCTCTCGGACGTCCGCAAGAACGGCACCATCCCCTACCTGCGCCCCGACGGCAAGACGCAGGTCACCATCGAGTACGACGGCGACAAGGCCGTCCGGCTCGACACGGTCGTGGTCTCCTCGCAGCACGCGAGCGACATCGACCTGGAGTCGCTGCTCTCCCCCGACATCCGCGAGTTCGTCGTGGAGGCCGAGCTGAAGGCGCTCGTCGAGGACGGCATCAAGCTCGACACCGACAGCTACCGCCTGCTGGTCAACCCCACCGGCCGCTTCGAGATCGGCGGCCCGATGGGCGACGCCGGGCTGACCGGCCGCAAGATCATCATCGACACCTACGGCGGCATGGCCCGCCACGGCGGCGGCGCGTTCTCCGGCAAGGACCCGTCCAAGGTGGACCGCTCCGCCGCGTACGCGATGCGCTGGGTCGCGAAGAACGTGGTGGCGGCGGGTCTGGCCGCCCGCTGCGAGGTCCAGGTCGCGTACGCGATCGGCAAGGCCGAGCCGGTCGGTCTCTTCGTCGAGACGTTCGGCACCGCCAAGGTCGACGCCGAGAAGATCGAGAAGGCCATCGACGAGGTCTTCGACCTCCGCCCGGCCGCGATCATCCGCGACCTCGACCTGCTCCGCCCGATCTACGCCCAGACGGCGGCCTACGGGCACTTCGGCCGCGAGCTGCCGGACTTCACCTGGGAGCGCACCGACCGCGTGGACGCGCTGCGCGAGGCCGCGGGACTGTAACCCGCCACACCCGCCGCGAGGCCCGGCGCCCTTGGGGGGCGCCGGGCCTCGCTCTGTTCAGGAGGACCGCCCGCGGCGGACGCCCCCAGGCCCGATGTCAGTCCCGTTTGGTAAGAATGCAGGCGTGAGCAGCGATGACGGGCAGGGTGGCGGGGGCGGGGGGAAGGTGCCGCCCGAGCAGCTCGCGTTGATCCGGGAGAGTGTGCGGGACGCCAAGGTGCCGCGGGCCAAGCCGCGGACCTGGCGGGGGGCCGCGCTGGCCGGGGAGCTGCCCGTCGCGCGGGTGCTCGTCGACAAAGGGGTGCTGCACCTCGACCGGTACTTCGACTACGCCGTGCCCGAGGAGCTGGACGCGGACGCGCAGCCGGGGGTGCGGGTGCGGGTCAGGTTCGGGGCCGGGCGGCACCGGGTGCGGGGCGGGCGGCGCGAGGGCGGCGGCCTGATCGACGGGTTCCTCGTCGAGCGCCGTGCCGAGTCCGACTACGCGGGCCCCCTCGCCGCCCTCGCCCAGGTCGTCTCCCCGGAGCGGGTGCTCAGCGAGGAGCTGCTCGGGCTCGCCCGCGCCGTCGCCGACCGGTACGCGGGCTCCCTCGCCGACGTCCTCCAGCTCGCCGTCCCGCCGCGCAACGCCCGCGCCGAGCAGCGGCCGTCCGCCGCGCCCCTGCCACCGCCCCGCCGCCCGCCGCCGGGTCCTGGGAGCGGTACGCGCACGGGCCCGCGTTCGTCGAGGCGCTCGCCTCCGGTGCCGCGCCGCGCGCCGTCTGGAACGCCCTGCCGGGTCCTGAGTGGGCCGACGAACTCGCCCGCGCCGTCGCCGCCACCCTCGCCTCCGGGCACGGCGCCCTCGTCGTGCTGCCCGACGGCAGGACCGTCGCCCGGGTGGACGCCGCCCTCACCGCCCTGCTCGGCGAGGGGCGGCACGCCGTCCTGACCGCCGACGCCGGGCCCGAGAAGCGCTACCGGCAGTGGCTCGCCGTGCGGCGGGGCGCGGTGCACGCCGTCATCGGCACCCGCGCCGCGATGTTCGCGCCGGTCCAGGACCTCGGCCTGGTCGCCCTCTGGGACGACGGCGACGACAGCCACAGCGAACCCCACGCCCCGCAGCCGCACGCCCGCGAAGTGCTGCTGCTGCGCGCCGCCCAGGACCGCTGCGGGTTCCTGCTCGGCGGGTGGAGCTGCACGGTGGAGGCCGCCCAGCTCGTCGAGACCGGCTGGGCCCGGCCGCTGGTCGCCGTCCGCGACCGGGTCCGCACCGCCGCGCCGCTGGTGCGCACCGTCGGCGACGGCGACCTCGCCCGCGACGAGGCCGCGCGGGCCGCCCGGCTGCCCACCCTCGCCTGGCAGGCCGTCAGGGAGGGGCTGCGGAGCGGACCCGTGCTGGTCCAGGTGCCCCGGCGCGGCTACGTCCCCCGGATGGCCTGCGCCGCCTGCCGGGCGCCCGCCCGCTGCCGGCACTGCGCCGGTCCCCTGGAGGCCCCCGACGCCGCCGCCCTCACCTGCGGCTGGTGCGGGCGTCCCGAGGAGAAGTGGCACTGCCCCGAGTGCGGCGGTTTCCGGCTGCGCGCCCAGGTCGTCGGCGCCCGCCGCACCGCCGAGGAGCTGGGCCGCGCCTTCCCCGCCGTCCCGGTGCGCACCTCCGGGCGCGAGCAGGTGCTCGACACCGTGCCCGGCACCCCCGCCCTCGTCGTCAGCACCCCGGGCGCCGAGCCCGTCGCCGAGGGCGGGTACGCGGCCGCGCTGCTCCTGGACGGCTGGGCCATGCTCGGGCGGCCCGACCTGCGCGCTGGTGAGGACGCCCTGCGGCGCTGGATCGGCGCGGCCGCGCTGGTGCGGCCGCAGACGGTCGGCGGCACCGTGGTCGTCGTCGCCGAGCCCACCCTGCGGCCTGTGCAGGCGCTGGTGCGCTGGGACCCCGTCGGGCACGCGGTGCGCGAACTGGGGGAGCGGGCCGAGCTGGGCTTTCCCCCGGTCTCCCGGATGGCCGCCGTCTCGGGGGCGCCGGACGCGGTGTCCGCGTTCCTCGCCGCGGTGGAACTGCCCGCCGAGGCCGAGGTGTTGGGCCCGGTGCCGCTGCCCGTCACCTCGGCGGGGCGTCCCCGGCGGGTCGGTGCGCCCCCTCCCGGCGAGCGGTGGGAGCGGGCCCTGGTCCGGGTGCCGCCGGGCAGCGGCGCCGCGCTGGCCGCGGCCCTCAAGGCGGCCCAGGCGGCCCGGACGGCACGCGGCGCGTCCGCGTCGGGGGAGGCGGGCGCGGGGGCGGTCCGGGTGCGGGTCGATCCCCCTGACATCGGGTGAGGCGCTGCCGCTGCCCGCGGTGACGGGGGTGGTCCGACGCCGGTCCGGGGGCGGGGTCCGGGGGTCCGGGCGGGCTCGTGTGAACTCCGGCGCCGGGCGCTGATTCCCCGTATCGGCGGGGACGGGGTGGAGAGCGGTGCGGGGGGCCTCGTCCGTGGGTGGGGCCCGGCATGCTACTGCCCTCCCAGAGGGTGGGAGGGCAGGGGCGGTGCGGTGGGTCAGCCGTTGCGGGGGCCGGGGAACGCCGTCGGCCTGGCCTCTTCGCGCAGGACGGGGCTGCCCGACGTCGGCTGGGTCGGCATCGAACGGGCCGCGGGCACCGTCGGGACCGGCGGCAGCGCGGGCGTGACGCTCATCGTGCGGGTCGTCGCCGCCTCCGTGGTCCGCTCGGCGTCCGCCGCGGCCTGCGTCGCCGCGCGCCGGGCGCCGTACCGCCGGTGCACCGCCTGCTTGGTGACGCCCAGCGCCGAGCCCACCGCGTCCCACGAGAAGCCGAGGGAGCGGTCGAAGTCGACGGCGGCCGTGACCAGGGTCTCGACGCTGTCCCGCAGCTCCTGCGCGAGGCGGACCGTGGGCGCGGGGGCGCGTCCGTAGACGACGAAGCCCGTGGAGGGTCCTGAGCGGCGCGGGCGGTAGACGTTGCCCAGTTGGGCGGTGAGCGTGCGCAGTGCGTCCACCTGCCGACGGACCCGCTCGATGTCCCGCACCAGCAAGTGCAGGCTGGCCCGAGCCTGGGCGTCGTGGGTTGCGTGGTCGGCCATGAAGAAGCCTCTCGAACCGGCGTTGCAAACGATCGGGCCGCGCGGTCGCAGCCCGCTGTGGTCAACTCTTTCTTGACCAACGCCGGACCGACCCGCTGGTCACGCATCGGGGGCGTGAGGGCATATGCGTACGCCCCCGGGCACGCCTCGGGCCGCGGTCGTCCGCCGTCGGGCGTCAGCCATAAACTGGGCGTCACCCGTCACCCGTCACCCACAGTCAACCGTCACCTGACGTCCGTCACCCGACGCCCGTCGTCAGTCCTCACCCGTCGTCAGTCCATACCCGCCGTCAGCCGTCACCGTCAGCCGCGCGTCGCCCCCGTCCCCCGAGCGGGCCCCGCCGTGCGCCCCATGTTCCGAGAGGGCCGTATCCACCCATGAAGCTCGTCTTCGCCGGTACCCCCGAGGTCGCCGTTCCCGCCCTGGACGCCCTGATCGCCTCCGGGCGGCACGAGGTGGCCGCCGTCGTCACCCGGCCCGACGCGCCGGCCGGGCGCGGGCGCAGGCTGGTGGCGTCGCCGGTGGCGGAGCGCGCCGAGGAGGCCGGGATCGAGGTGCTCAAGCCGGTGAAGCCGCGAGACCCCGCGTTCCTCGACCGGCTGCGGGAGATCGCCCCCGACTGCTGTCCCGTCGTCGCGTACGGGGCGCTGCTGCCGCGTGTCGCGCTCGACGTGCCCGTCCACGGCTGGGTCAACCTGCACTTCTCGCTGCTGCCCGCCTGGCGGGGCGCCGCGCCGGTGCAGCACTCCATCATGGCGGGCGACGAGATCACCGGCGCCTCCACCTTCCTCATCGAGGAGGGACTCGACTCCGGGCCCGTCTACGGCACCGTCACCGAGGAGATCCGGCCCACCGACACCAGCGGCGACCTGCTCACCCGGCTCGCGTTCGCCGGGTCCGGGCTGCTCGCCGCCACGATGGACGGCATCGAGGACGGCACCCTGAAGGCGGTCCCGCAGCCCGCCGAGGGCGTCACTCTCGCCCCGAAGATCACCGTCGAGGACGGGCAGCTCGACTGGGCCGCCCCCGCGCTGCGCGTGGACCGCGTGGTGCGCGGCTGCACGCCCGCGCCGGGCGCCTGGACCGTCTTCCGGGGCGAGCGGCTCAAGCTCATCCACGTCACGCCGGTGCCGGACCGCACCGACCTCGCGCCCGGACAGCTCGCCGTCGGCAAGAACAGCGTCCACGCGGGCACCGGCTCGTACGCCGTCGAGCTGCTGTGGGTGCAGGCCCAGGGCAAGAAGCCGATGCGTGCGGCGGACTGGGCCCGGGGCGCGCGCATCGCCGACGGGGAGACGCTCCTCGGCTGACCCGCCGCGGGGGCGGGGGAGCGGACCCGGGCCCGGACGCCGCAGGCGTGGTGCCCGGCGGCCGGACGTACGCTGGGGGCGTATGCCGTGCGCGCGGGGCCGGAGGCCCCTCGCACCCCACCCACACCCGGAGCACCTTTTCCGTGAGCGACACCTCCCGTCGGCCCCGCAGACCCGGCAAGCCCTACCGTCGGCCCCAGAAGGACCCCGTCCGCATCCTCGCCTTCGAGGCGCTGCGGGCCGTGGACGAGCGGGACGCGTACGCCAACCTCGTGCTCCCGCCGCTGCTGCGCCGGGCCCGCGAGAAGGAGGGGCCCGAGAAGTTCGACGGGCGGGACGCCGCGCTGGCGACCGAGCTGGTCTACGGGACGCTGCGCCGCCAGGGCACCTACGACGCCGTCATCGCCTCCTGCGTCGACCGGCCGCTGCGCGAGGTCGATCCGCCGGTCCTGGACGTCATCAGCCTGGGCGTGCACCAGTTGCTCGGCACCAGGATCCCGACCCACGCGGCCGTCTCCTCCGCCGTCGAGCTGGCCCGGGTGGTGCTCGGCGACGGACGGGCCAAGTTCGTCAACGCCGTGCTGCGCAAGGTCGCCCAGGACGACCTCGACGGCTGGATCGCCCGGGTCGCGCCGCCCTACGACGAGGACCCGGAGGACCACCTCGGCGTCGTGCACTCGCACCCGCGCTGGGTCGTCTCCGCCCTCTGGGACGCGCTCGGCGGCGGCCGGGCGGGCATCGAGGAGCTGCTGGCCGCCGACAACGAACGCCCCGAGGTCACCCTCGTCGCCCGCCCCGGCCGCTCCACCCGCGAGGAACTGCTCGGCGAGGAGGCCGCCGTCGCCGGGCGCTGGTCGCCGTACGCGGTGCGGCTCTCCGAGGGCGGGGAGCCCGGCGCCGTCGAGGCGGTCAGGGAGGGCCGGGCCGGAGTGCAGGACGAGGGCAGCCAGCTCGTCGCCCTCGCGCTGGCGAACGCCCCGGTCGAGGGGCCCGACCGGGCCTGGCTGGACGGCTGCGCCGGCCCCGGCGGCAAGGCCGCACTGCTCGCCGCCCTCGCCGCCGAACGCGGGGCCGTGCTGCTCGCCTCCGAGAAGCAGCCGCACCGGGCCGGGCTGGTGGCCCGCGCGCTGGACGGCAACCCCGGGCCCTACCAGGTGATCGCCGCCGACGGGACCAGGCCGCCCTGGCGGTCGGGCGCCTTCGACCGCGTCCTGATGGACGTCCCCTGCACCGGGCTCGGCGCCCTGCGCCGCCGCCCCGAGGCACGCTGGCGGCGCCGCCCGGCCGACCTCGACGGCTTCGCCCCGCTCCAGCGGTCCCTGCTGCGCACCGCGCTGGACTCCGTGCGGGTCGGCGGCGTCGTCGCCTACGCGACCTGCTCCCCGCACCTCGCGGAGACCCGGGCGGTCGTCGACGACGTCCTCAAGCAGCGCGGCGGCGCCGAGCTGGTCGACGCCAGGCCGCTGCTGCCCGGCGTCCCCGACCTCGGCGAGGGACCCGACGTCCAGCTCTGGCCGCACCTGCACGGCACCGACGCGATGTACCTCGCGATCCTGCGCAGGACGGGCGACGGCGCCTGAACCGCGCCTGCCGCGGTCCGGGTCCGTACCGGCGCCAACAAAAGGGCCGGGACATGGCAGGCTTGGAGCATGGCAGCCCAGATCAACCCCAGCATCCTGTCCGCGGACTTCGCCCGCCTCGCCGACGAGGCGCGGGCGGTCGAGGGGGCCGACTGGCTCCATGTCGACGTCATGGACAACCACTTCGTGCCGAACCTGACGCTCGGAGTGCCGGTCGTAGAGTCCCTCGCGCGGGCGACGGAGACCCCGCTGGACTGCCATCTGATGATCGAGGCCCCCGATCGGTGGGCACCGCAGTACGTCGAGGCGGGGGCCTCCTCCGTCACCTTCCACGTGGAGGCGGCGGCCGCCCCGGTACGGCTGGCCCGGGAGATCCGGGCCAAGGGCGCCCGCGCGTCCATGGCGCTGCGCCCGGCGACGCCCGTCGAGCCGTACGAGGACCTGCTCCCCGAGCTGGACATGCTGCTGATCATGACCGTGGAGCCGGGCTTCGGCGGCCAGGCGTTCCTCGACATCATGCTGCCGAAGATCCGCCGCACCCGTGAGCTGATCGGCAAGCACGGCCTCGACCTGTGGCTCCAGGTCGACGGCGGGGTCTCCGCCTCCACCATCGAACGCTGCGCCGAGGCCGGGGCCGACGTCTTCGTCGCCGGGTCCGCCGTGTACGGCGCCGACGACCCGGCCGAGGCGGTCCGCGCCCTGCGCGCCCGTGCCGACGCCGCGACCGCCGGAGCCTCCTGGGGATGCGACCACTGAGCCACGGGTACGTGAACGGCGTCCATCGGGGCGAATCAAGTGCGCCGGATCTGCGAGGATGAACGGCGAACCCAGAGCGTGAACAGCAGTGAGGAGAACGCCGTGTCGGGTATGTCGGCGGGCCGGTCAGCAGTGCGGATGGGACCCGCTGAGCTGGTGCAGGCGGCGGCCATGGCCCGCCGCTTCTACCTGGAGGGCAAGTCCAAGATCCAGATCGCGGAGGAGTTCGGGGTCAGCCGCTTCAAGGTGGCCCGGGTGCTGGAGACGGCCCTGGAGAGAGACCTGGTCCGCATCGAGATCCGGGTCCCGGCCGAACTGGACGCCGAGCGCTCGGACGCGCTGCGCGCCCGCTACGGCCTCCGGCACGCCGTCGTCGTCGAGTCCCCGGCCGACGTCGACGAGTCGCCCGACCCGGAGAACCTCGGCGAGGTGGCCGCCGACCTGCTCGGCGAGCTGGTCACCGAGGGGGACGTGCTGGGCCTGGCCTGGGGCCGGTCCACCATCCACATGGCCGCCGCGCTCGACCGGCTGCCGCCGTGCACGGTGGTGCAGCTGACGGGCGTGTACGACGCAGGCACCGCCGAGCGCGGCTCGGTGGAGGCGGTCCGCCGGGCCGCCCAGGTCTCCGGCGGCGACGCGCACCCCATCTACGCGCCCATGCTGCTGCCGGACGCGGCCACCGCGTCGGCGCTGCGCCACCAGACCGGGATCGCCCGCGCCTTCGAGTACTTCGACAAGGTCACCGTGGCCTGCGTGTCGATCGGCTCCTGGGAGCCGGGCATCTCCACCGTGCACGACATGCTCAGCGACGAGGAGCGCGGCCACTACGCCTCGCTCGGGGTCGCCGCCGAGATGTCCGCGCACCTCTTCGACGGCGAGGGCCGCCGGGTCGGCCGGGACCTCGGCGAGCGGTGCATCACCGTCAAGGCCGACCAGCTCCGCCGCATCCCCGAGGTGGTGGCGATCGCGGGCGGGGCGCGCAAGGCCGCCGCGATCGACGCCGTGCTCCGCTCGGGCCTGGTGACCAGCCTGGTCACCGACACCTCCGCAGCCGACGTCCTGATGACGACGGGGACCACCCCGAAGTCCGCGCTCAACCGCGAGGACCCGGACGGGATCTGACGGGGCGCGGCGGCCGCACGGACACCCGGGGACGGACATGGCAGCATCACCGTATGCTGCCGAGGTTCGTCCCCCGAGTCCTTCTCTGCCTGCTCGCCGTCCTGCTCACCGGCTGCTCGACGGCGCCCGGCACCGGCTCGGCCGTCCCCTCCGCCCGCTCCAGCGGCGCCCCGTCCGCCCCCGCGCGGGCCGACGGCATGTCCACCGTCAGGGCCGCCGCCCTGCCCGCCGAGGCCCGCCGCACCCTCGACCTCATCGACCGGGGCGGCCCCTACCCCTACAGCAGGGACGGCGTCGTCTTCGGGAACCGCGAGGGGCTGCTGCCGCGCGAGGCGCGCGGCTACTACCACGAGTACACGGTGCCGACCCCGGGTTCCCGGGACCGCGGCGCGCGGCGCATGGTCACCGGGCGCGAGGGGGAGGTCTACTACACCGATGATCACTACGAATCGTTCAGGGCGGTACTGAGATGACGAGCCCCCACTCCGTCACGCTGGACCTCCACGGCGTCGCCGACAAGGCGGAGTTCATGGACCGGGTCGCGCGCGCCCTCGCGCTGCCCGACTGGTTCGGCCGCAACTGGGACGCCCTCGCCGACTCCCTGGCCGACCCCGGCACCTGGCCGGGGACGGCCGCCGACGACGGCCTGCTGATCGTCGTGCGCGGCTGGCGGCCCTACGCCCAGACGCGGCCCGACGAGTGGGCGATCGCGCAGGACGTGCTCGCCGAGGCCGCCGACCGGGCGCCCGCGCTCGACGTGATGCTCGCCCTCGGCCACCGGGTCCGCTGATCCGCTCCCTCTCGTACGTTCCGCCGAGAACCCCGCTGACCTGCCTGGACGATCCTCCGTGGCAGGACGTTCCGGTCGGCGTGGGACAATGAGGTACGTGCTCTTCCCCCTGGCTGACCTGTCCGGGGGCCACCTCTGATCGACTGGGATGTGCAGCACGTGCGTTTCCTCAACGACATCCAGCCCCCGTACGACCTGACGTACGACGACGTCTTCATGGTCCCGAGCCGCAGCGCCGTCGGTTCGCGGCAGGGCGTGGACCTCAGCTCGCCGGACGGCACGGGCACCACGATCCCGCTGGTCGTCGCCAACATGACCGCCATCGCCGGTCGCCGGATGGCCGAGACCGTCGCCCGGCGCGGCGGGCTCGTCGTCATCCCGCAGGACATCCCGGACGAGGTCGTCACCGACGTCGTCTCCTGGGTCAAGAGCCGCCACCACGTGCTCGACACCCCGATCGTGCTCTCCCCGCACCAGACCGTCGCCGACGCGCTGGCCCTGCTGCCCAAGCGCGCGCACAACGCCGGGGTCGTCGTCGACGAGAAGGGCCGCCCGGTCGGCGTCGTCACCGACGAGGACCTCACCGGCGTCGACCGCTTCACCCAGCTCGACGTGGTCATGTCCAAGGACCTGCTGCTGCTCGACGCCGGGATCGACCCGCGCGAGGCCTTCAACCGGCTCGACGGCGCCAACCGCCGCTACGCCCCCGCCGTGGACGCCGAGGGCCGCCTCGCGGGCATCCTCACCCGCACCGGCGCGCTGCGCGCCACCCTGTACACGCCTGCCGTCGACGCGACCGGCGCGCTGCGGATCGCCGCCGCCGTCGGCATCAACGGCGACGTCGCGGGCAAGGCGCGGGCGCTGCTCGACGCGGGCGTCGACACCCTCGTCATCGACACCGCGCACGGCCACCAGGAGTCGATGATCAGCGCCGTCAAGGTGGTGCGCGCCCTCGACCCGCGGGTGCCGATCGTGGCCGGCAACATCGTCGCCGCCGAGGGCGTGCGCGACCTGATCGAGGCGGGCGCCGACATCGTCAAGGTCGGCGTCGGACCCGGCGCCATGTGCACCACCCGGATGATGACCGGCGTCGGCCGCCCGCAGTTCTCCGCGGTCCTGGAGTGCGCGGCCGAGGCCAGGCGGCACGGCAAGCACGTGTGGGCCGACGGCGGGGTCCGCCACCCCCGGGACGTGGCGATGGCGCTGGCCGCCGGTGCCTCGAACGTGATGGTCGGCTCCTGGTTCGCGGGCACCTACGAGTCACCCGGCGACCTCCAGCAGGACGCCTCCGGACGGCTCTACAAGGAGTCCTTCGGCATGGCCTCCGCGCGCGCGGTCCGCAACCGCACCTCCGACGAGTCCGCCTACGACCGGGCCCGCAAGGCGCTCTTCGAGGAGGGCATCTCCACCTCGCGGATGTTCCTCGACCCGGCCCGCCCCGGCGTCGAGGACCTGATCGACTCGATCGTCGCGGGCGTCCGCTCGTCCTGCACCTACGCGGGCGCGGGCTCCCTGGAGGAGTTCGCCGAGAAGGCGGTCGTCGGCGTCCAGAGCGCGGCCGGTTACGCCGAGGGCAAGCCCCTGCACGCGAGCTGGAGCTGACCCCTGGTCCCGGGCGGGGCCGCCCCCACGACGTCCCCGAGGCGGCGCGCAACGAAACGGCGTGCCGCCGCCCGCAACGCAACGATCTTGCGGCGACGCGCAAGGTTGCCGCATTACGTGGGGGAACGCGCGGCTCGTAGGGTGCTGCGCTGTACGTGGCGTGCCGGGGACTCCGCTCGGTGGGTTCCCGCTCACGCGGGTGCGCCTGCGGTTCCCGACGCCTGACCGCTGTGAGAAGGAGTCGGCGCGTGCCGGACCAAGGACCATCCCCGCAGGACCGCACGGAGCCGGGGCCCGCCCCGGGGTTCGGCGCCCGCCTGATGCGCCGCAAGCCGGTGGAACTGCTGGTCGCGGAGGGCGGCCACGGCGAGGGCGGCACGCTCAGGCGTTCCCTCGGGCTCTGGCAGCTGACCATGATCAGCATCGGCGCCACCCTCGGCACCGGCATCTTCGTGGTCCTCGGCGAGGCGGTGCCCAAGGCCGGACCCGCCGTCATCCTCTCCTTCGTCCTCGCCGGGTTCACCGCCCTCTTCTCGGCCCTCTCCTACGCCGAACTCGCCGGTACCATCCCGGTCGCCGGATCCTCGTACTCGTACGCGTACGCCACTCTGGGTGAACTCATCGCCTGGGTCTGCGGCTGGTGCCTGATCCTGGAGTACGGCGTCTCCGTCGCGGCCGTCGCCGTCGGCTGGGGCCAGTACCTGAACGAACTCCTCGACGGGACCGTCGGTTTCACCCTGCCCGCCGCGCTCTCCGCCCCGCCGGGCGACGGCGGCGTCTTCAACCTGCCCGCGCTGATCGTCGTCCTGCTCGCCATGACGTTCCTGCTGGGCGGCGCCCGCGAGTCGGCCCGCGCCAACACGATCATGGTCTGCGTCAAGATCGCCGCGCTGGTCATGTTCTGCGCCATCGGCGTGCAGGGCTTCAGGTCGGGCAACTACGCGGACTTCATGCCGCTCGGGGTGGCCGGGGTCAGCGCCGCCGGTGCCACCCTGTTCTTCTCCTACATCGGCTTCGACGCCGCCTCCACGGCCGGTGAGGAGGCCAGCAACCCGCAGCGGGACCTGCCCCGCGCCATCATGCTGTCGCTCGTCATCGTGACGGTCCTGTACGTCATGGTCGCGGCCGTCGCCGTCGGCGCCCGGCCCTGGCGCACCTTCGCCGACTCCGAGGCCGCCCTCGCCCAGATCATGCGGGATGTCACCGGACAGACCCTCTGGGGGACCCTGCTCGCGTTCTGCGCCGTCGTCGCCATCGCCAGCGTCGTCCTGACCGTCCTCTACGGCCAGACCCGCATCCTGTTCGCCATGGCCAGGGACGGCCTGGTGCCGAAGGTCTTCGCCAGGGTCCACCCGAGGACCGGCGCGCCCCGCGCCAACACCCTGATCGTCTCCCTCTTCTGCGGCGGCCTCGCCTCGGTCGTGCCGCTCGGCCAGCTCGCCGACGCCACCAGCATCGGCACCCTGTTCGCCTTCGCGCTCGTCAACGTCGCTGTCGTCGTCCTGCGCCGGACCCGGCCCGAGATGCCCCGCACCTTCCGGGTGCCGCTCTCCCCGCTGCTGCCCGCCCTCGGCTTCGCGCTCTGCGTCTGGCTGATGGGCAGCCTGTCCCCGGTCACCTGGGTGGTCTTCGGGTGCTGGATGGCCGCCGGGCTCGTGTTCTACTTCAGTTACGGTCACCGCCGCTCCCGTCTCGCACCATCTGAGAGCTGAACCACCCCCGTGCTGAACCCACTCGACGAACGCATCGTGCACGCCCTCGCCGAGGACGCCCGCCGCTCCTACGCCGACATCGGCCAGCTCGTCGGGCTCTCCGCGCCCGCCGTGAAACGGCGCGTCGACCGGCTGCGCGCCACCGGCGCCATCACCGGCTTCACCGTACGGGTGGACCCGGCGGCCCTCGGCTGGGAGACCGAGGGCTTCGTCGAGATCTACTGCCGCAGCAACACCTCGCCCGAGACCATCCAGCGGGGCCTGGAGCGCTACCAGGAGGTCGTGGCCGCGTCGACCGTCACCGGCGACGCGGACGCGATCGTGCAGGTCTTCGCCGCCGACATGCGCCACTTCGAGCGGGTCCTGGAGCGGATCGCGGGCGAGTCCTTCGTGGAGCGCACCAAGTCCGTCCTCGTCCTGTCGCCGCTGCTGCGCCGCTTCTCCTCCGGGACACCCGGGTAGCGTGCCCGGCCGGTGCGCGCCCGCCCGCGGCCACCGTGAGCCGGAGCGCAACGAATCGCCGCCGGGTGCGCGGCCCGCGCAACGAACCGCGCACCGTCGCGCAACGGCTGCTCCTTGTCCGGCCGCGGGCGCCGACCGTACCGTCTAGAGGGCTGCCCGGCCGTCGTCCGGGAGCCTCCCCGACACCCCCCGGTACCCGTGAGGACCCCGCATGCGCACCGCCCTGCTCCAGAGCTCCGGCCGCCCCGGCTCCGTCGCCGAGAACCTCACGGTGCTCGCCGCGGCCGCGCGCCGGGCCGCGGCGGCGGGCGCCCGACTGCTGGTCACACCGGAGCTGTTCCTCACCGGGTACGCCATCGGCGACGCCGTCGGCGTCCTCGCCGAACCCGCCGACGGCGAGGCCGCGGACGCGGTCGCCGACCTCGCCGCCCGGCACGGCCTCGCGATCGCCTACGGCTACCCCGAGCGGGACGGCGAGGCCGTCTTCAACGCGGTCCAGCTCGTCTCCGCCACCGGCGACCGCCTCGCCAACCACCGCAAGACCCACCTCTTCGGCTGCTTCGAGCGCGACCACTTCACCCCCGGCGACCTGCCCGTCGTCCAGGCCGAACTGGACGGCGTCCGGGTCGGCCTGCTGATCTGCTACGACGTCGAGTTCCCGGAGAACGTCCGCGCCCACGCCCTCGCCGGTACCGACCTGCTGGTGGTGCCGACGGCGCAGATGCACCCGTTCCAGTTCGTCGCCGAGTCGATGATCCCGGTGCGCGCCTTCGAGAACCAGATGTACGTCGCCTACGTCAACCGGACCGGTGCCGAGGGGGAGTTCGAGTTCGTCGGACTCTCCTGCCTCGCCGGGCCCGACGGGGTCGCCCGCGCCCGCGCCGGACGCGGTGAGGAACTGCTCCTCGCGGACGTCGACCCGGCCTTCCTGGCCGCGTCCCGCGAGGCCAACCCCTACCTCGCCGACCGCCGCCCCGGCCTCTACGGGTCCCTGGCCTGACCTCCCCCCGAACCCCGTTGCCGCAAGGAGCCCGTACCCCATGACGTCCACGGTGCCCAACGCCGTCGAGCACACCGACGCGCAGCAGCCGCCGATCACCATGTTCGGCCCCGACTTCCCCTACGCCTACGACGACTTCCTCGCCCACCCGGCGGGAATCGGCCAGGTGCCCGCCACCGAGCACGGCACCGAGGTCGCCGTCGTCGGCGGCGGGCTCTCCGGCGTCGTCGCCGCGTACGAGCTGATGAAGATGGGGCTCAGGCCCGTCGTGTACGAGGCCGACCGGATCGGCGGCCGTCTGCGGACCGTCGGCTTCGACGGGCCGGGCACCGAGGGGCTGACCGCGGAGATGGGCGCGATGCGCTTCCCGCCGTCGTCCACCGCGCTCCAGCACTACATCGACCTCGTCGGTCTGCAGACCCGCCCCTTCCCCAACCCCCTTGCGGAGAGCACCCCTTCGACGGTCGTCGACCTCAAGGGCGAGACGCACTACGCGCGGACCGCCGCCGACCTGCCGCAGGTCTACCGGGACGTCGCCGACGCCTGGCACCGGTGCCTGGAGGAGGGCGCCGACTTCTCCGACATGAACCGCGCCCTGCGCGAGCGGGACGTGCCGCGCATCCGCGCGATCTGGGCCCGGCTGGTCGAACAGCTCGACAACCAGACGTTCTACGGGTTCCTCTGCGCCTCCGAGGCGTTCCGGTCCTTCCGGCACCGCGAGATCTTCGGCCAGGTGGGCTTCGGCACCGGCGGCTGGGACACCGACTTCCCCAACTCCATCCTGGAGATCCTCCGGGTCGTCTACACCGAGGCCGACGACCACCACCGGGGCATCGTCGGCGGCTCCCAGCAACTGCCGCTGCGGCTCTGGGAGCGCGAGCCCGGCAAGATCGTCCACTGGGCGCCGGGCACCTCGCTGGCGAGCCTGCACGAGGGCGGCGAGCCGCTGCCCGCCGTGACCAGGATGCACCGCACCGCCGGTGACCGGATCACCGTCACGGACGCCCGCGGCGACATCCGCACCTTCCGCGCCGCCGTCTTCACCGCCCAGTCCTGGATGCTCCTGTCGAAGATCGACTGCGACGAGTCCCTCTTCCCCATCGACCACTGGACGGCCATCGAGCGCACCCACTACATGGAGTCCTCGAAGCTGTTCGTGCCGGTGGACCGGCCGTTCTGGCGGGACCGCGACGAGGAGACCGGCCGGGACGTCATGTCGATGACGCTCACCGACCGGATGACCCGCGGCACCTACCTCCTCGACGACGGCCCCGACCGGCCCGCCGTCATCTGCCTCTCCTACACCTGGTGCGACGACAGCCTCAAGTGGCTGCCGCTGTCCGCCAAGGAGCGGATGGACGTGATGCTGAAGTCGCTCGGCGAGATCTATCCGAAGGTCGACATCAGGAAGCACGTCATCGGCAACCCGGTGACCGTCTCCTGGGAGAACGAGCCCTACTTCATGGGCGCGTTCAAGGCCAACCTGCCCGGCCACTACCGCTACCAGCGGCGCCTGTTCACCCACTTCATGCAGGACCGGCTCCCCGCGGGGCAGCGGGGCGTCTTCCTCGCGGGCGACGACATCTCCTGGACGGCGGGCTGGGCGGAGGGCGCCGTGCAGACCGCCCTGAACGCGGTCTGGGGCGTCATGCACCACCTGGGCGGCGCCACCGACGCCACCAACCCGGGCCCCGGCGACCTCTACGACGAGATCGCGCCGGTCGAACTGCCCGAGGACTGAGCCGCCTCGGCGTACCTGCGCGCCAACCGCCCGCACGCCTCGGCCAGTTCGGGCGGCCCGACCACCTCGATCGCGGCGTCGAAACGGCCGAGCCAGGACGCGAGCCCCGTCCACGACCAGGCGCTCACGACCACCCGGCAGCGGTCGGCGCCGAGTTCCTCGACGAGCGCGTCCCGCGCGTATGGGGAGACGGCGGACGCCGGGAGGGACAGGACCACCTCGCCCCGGCAGACCTGCCTCTCGTGGCCCTGGAAGCGGTCGGCGACGAACCCGGCCACCGACCCGCCGGGCAGCTCGCGCGGCGTGAAGCGCGGGCCGGTGGGCACGCGCGGGGTGATCCGGTCGACGCGGAACGTGCGCCAGTCCGCCCGCTCCAGGTCCCAGGCCACCAGATACCAGCGCCCGCTCCAGGTCACCAGGTGGTGCGGCTCGGCCCGGCGGGGCGGCGGCTGCTGCCCGGCGTCGGCCGCGCCGGGCGCCGCGTAGTCGAAGCGCAGCACCTCACGGTCCCTGACCACCGCGCTGAGCGCCAGCAGCACCTGCGGATCGACCCGCGGCCACGACCCCGCGCGCTCCACCGCCGTCACCCGCAGCGCGTCCACCCGGTGCCGCAGCCGGGCCGGCATCACCTGCCGCACCGTGTTCAGCGCCCGCGCCGACGCCTCCTCGATCCCGGCGCCGGTCACCGACGCGGTCCGCAGCGCGACGGCGAGCGCCACGGCCTGGTCGTCGTCGAACAGCAGCGGCGGCAGCGCCGCGCCCGCCTCCAGACGGTAGCCGCCGTCCGGACCCTTGACGGCGGCGACCGGATACCCCAGCTCCCGCAGCCGGTCCACGTCCCGGCGGACCGTGCGCGCGCTGACCTGGAGGCGCTCGGCCAGCAGCGCGCCCGGCCAGTCCCGGCGCGCCTGGAGCAGCGACAGCAGGGAGAGCAGGCGTGCGGAGGTCTTCGGCATGGGACCAGTATGGATCGCGGTAGCGGACACCTCCTGACCGCTACCGCTGCCAAGGTGAGGGAGTCCCGCGACGGGGAGCCCTCCCCGGGAGGAGACTTCCCGCACGCCTCGCGTCCCCGGCGAGGAGCGTGCCGCGCCGCGGGGCGTCCGTGACAGCGCACGACCGGAAGGACCCCGATCACCATGACGACCCCCCGCCCCCTCGACGACGAGCGCACCGACCTGCTCGCCTCCCTCGCCGCGGCGCGCGACGCCCTCACCGCGACCGTGCGCGACCTGGACGACACCCGCGCCGGGGAGCGGCCCACGGCCAGCGCGCTCTGCCTCGGCGGACTCGTCAAGCACGTCGCGTCCATGGAGGAGCGGTGGCTGCGCTTCGTCCTGGAAGGACCCTCGTCGATGCACCTGAGCCTGCCGGACGGCGTCACCTGGGCCGACCTCGCGGCCGGCACCGCCACGACCGTCCCGCAGTGGGCGGTGGACCGCGCGAACGACTTCCGCATGCTGCCCGACGACACCCTCGACGCCGTCCTCGCCCGGTACGCGCGGGTCGCCGCCCGCACCGAGGAGATCGTCGCCGCCGTGCCCGACCTCTCCGCCACCCACCCGCTGCCCCCGGTGCCCTGGCACCGGCCGGGCGAGACCCGCAGCGTCCGCCGCGTCCTCACCCACGTCATCGCCGAGACGGCCCAGCACGCGGGGCACGCGGACATCCTCCGCGAGACGCTCGACGGGCGGACGGCGAGCTGACCGCGCGGGCCGGGACAGGGGAGACGACCGTGCCGACCGTCCTCGACGACCGTGCGCTCAACCGGGCGACGCTCGCCCGTCAGTTGCTCCTGGACCGGGCCGCGCTGCCGGCCCTGGACGCCGTGGCCCACCTCTGCGGGTTGCAGGCGCAGGAACCCCAGGAGCCCTTCACCGGGCTCTGGTCACGGCTGCGCGCGTTCGACCCGGCGGAGCTGTCGGGGCTGCTGGTCGACCGGAAGGTGGTGCGCACCCATCTGATGCGGCGCACCGTCCACCTGGTCACCGCGGGGGACGCGCTCGCCTGGCGGTCCCGGCACGCCCCGATGCTCAGGCAGCGGGTGCTCGGCACCTACCGGGCCGACTTCGCCGGGGTCGACCTCGACGAACTCGCCGCGGACGCCGCCCGGTTGGCCGCCGACGGTGTGCCGCGCACGATGCCCGAACTGGCGCGGGCGCTCGCCGGGCGCTGGCCCGGTCCGGGGCAGCGGGCCCTCGGCGAGATGGTCGTCGCCGCGCTGCTGCCGATGGCCCAGGTGCCGCCGCGCGGGCTGTGGCGGACCGGCGGCGGCGCCCGCAACGTCTCCCTCGCCCGCTGGCTCGGCCGCCCGGTCGACCCGCCCCACCAGGACGGCCCGGGGCACCCGGAGGGCCCCGACCCGGTCGGGCGGGCGCTGGTCCGCCGCTACCTGGCCGCGTTCGGACCGGCGGCCACCGCCGACCTGCGCGCCTGGTCGGGGGTGGCCGGGCTGCCCGGCGCGGTGGCGGCGCTCCGCCCGGAACTGGTCGTCCTGCGCGACAGCAGGGGGCGCGAACTGCTCGACCTGCCCGACGCGCCCCGCCCCGACCCGGACACCCCGGCTCCGGTGCGGTTCCTGCCCGCCTTCGACAACGCGCTCCTCGGCTACCAGGAGCGCGGCCGGATCGTCGCGGACGAGCACCGGGGGCTGTCGGTCGCGGGCGAACGGGTGGTCCTGGTCGACGGCCGGGTCGCCGCGACCTGGCGGACCGACGCGGGCACCGTCACCGTCACCGCGCTGCGCCCGCTCGCCCGCGCCGAGCGCGCCGAAGTCGTCGAGGAGGGCGGGCGGTTGGCGCGGTTCCTGTCCGACGGCGGGGACGGGGGAGCGCGGCTCGTGACGGGGGAGGGATGAGCGGATCGGCCGGGCCGCGCCGACCCCGGTCCGGGGGAACGGGGTCGGCGCGTGCCCCGCCGGCGCGTGCCGCACCGGCCGCGGTCGGCCCGCCGCCACGGGGCTGGGGCGGGCCGGGCTTCGCCGGGCAGGCAGGACTGTGCGGACGACCTACGGCTTGGTGTCGTCGTAGGAGGACGTGCCCTCGTCCAGGAGCGGGGTCGTGGTCTTCAGATGGGCCGGGGCGAACGCCCGCAGCGCGTGGTACCCGGTGATCACCACCAGCGTCCCCAGGGCGATGCCGCTGAGCGAGAAGGTGTCGGAGAAGGTCATCGAGACGTCCCCGATGCCGATGATGATGCCCGCGGCGGCCGGTACCAGGTTCAGCGGATTGCGCAGGTCCACCCCGGCGTTGGTCCAGATCTGCGCGCCGAGCAGGCCGATCATGCCGTAGAGGATCACCGTGATGCCGCCCAGGACACCGCCCGGGATCGCGGCGACGATCGCGCCGAACTTCGGGCAGACGCCGAACAGCAGCGCGAAGCCGGCGGCGGCCCAGTAGGCGGCGGTGGAGTAGACGCGGGTCGCGGCCATCACGCCGATGTTCTCGGAGTACGTGGTGTTCGGCGGGCCGCCGACCGCGGTGGAGAGCACGGAGGCGACGCCGTCCGCGGAGATCGCCGTGCCGAGCTTGTCGTCGAGCGGGTCGCCGGTCATCTCGCCGACCGCCTTGACGTGTCCGGCGTTCTCCGCGACCAGCGCGATGACGACCGGCAGCGCGACCAGGATCGCCGACCACTGGAACGCGGGGCCGTGGAAGTCCGGCAGGCCGATCCAGTCGGCGCCGCCGACACCGGAGAGGTCGAGCCGCCAGTGGTCGGTCACCTTGCCGCTCGCGTCGACCGAGTGGATCCGCCCGAGGACCAGGTCGAAGATCCACGAGACGGCGTACCCGAAGACCAGGCCGAGGAAGATCGCCACCCGGGACCAGAAACCGCGCAGGCAGACGACGGCGAGGCCGGTGAACAGCATGACCAGCAGCGCCGTCCACTGGTCCTGCGGCCAGTACGTCTTGGCGGTGACCGGGGCCAGGTTGAAGCCGATCAGCATGACCACCGCGCCGGTGACGACCGGGGGCATCGCGGCGTGGATGATCCGCGCCCCGAACCGCCGCACCGCGAGTCCCACCAGGAACAGCGCGACCCCGACGACCAGGATCGCGCCGGTGACCGTCGCGCTGCTGCCGCCCTGCGCCCTGATCACGGCGGCCACGCCCACGAAGGAGAGCGAGCAGCCGAGGTAGCTGGGCACCCGGCCGCGCGTCGCGAGCAGGAAGATCACGGTGGCGACGCCCGACATCATGATCGCCAGGTTGGGGTCGAGCCCCATGAGCACCGGGGCGACGAACGACGCCCCGAACATGGCCACCACGTGCTGGGCGCCCAGGCCGATGGTGCGGGGCCAGGAGAGCCGTTCGTCGGGTCGTACCACCGCTCCGGGCGCGGGGGTGCGGCCGTCCCCGTGCAGCTTCCAGCGCACGCCGAGGTCCATGGTGAGGTTTCGCTTTCTCTGTACAGCAGGATGGTCCGGACCCATTGTCACGGCTCCCCGGACCTCCTCCGCACAGCCTGACCTGCCCGTTCCCCGGCCTGCCCGCGACCTCCGCGGCCGGGGCGGGGGCGCGCGGGGTCAGGGACGGGCGTCGGGCAGCGCCTCGGCCGGTCGGCCCGCCCCGGTCCTGGGGCCCTCGCGGGTGGGCCGCAGCACCCGGGCGAACACCACGAGCCCGCTCGCCAGCACCGTCACCACCACGAACGACACCGTCAGGCTGGTCGCCTGCGCCACCCCGCCGATCAGGCTCGGCGCGATCAGGCCCGAGGTGTAGGTGATCGTCGCGACGCCCGCGATGGCCTGACTGGGGTTCGGGCCGCTGTGCCCGGCCGCCGCGAAGCAGAGCGGGACCACCACCGCGATGCCGAGGCCCATCAGCGCGAACCCGGCCATGGCGACGGCGGGGTGGGCGGAGACGACGACCAGCACCCCGCCGACGACGGCGAGCACACCCCCGGCCCGGACCGTGCGCACCGCGCCGAAGCGGTCGACCGCCGCGTCGCCGACGATCCTGGCGACGGCCATGGTCAGCATGAACCCGGTGGTGCAGGCGGCGGCCAGACCGGCCGAGGTCTCCAGCCGGTCGCGCAGGTAGACCGCCGACCAGTCGAGGCTGGCGCCCTCCGCGAAGACCGCGCAGAAGCCGACCGCGCCGATCAGCAGCGCCGAGCGCGGCGGCAGCGCGAACCTCGGCGGCGGCTCCTCGTCCTGCGTCGCCTTCAGGTCGAGCACCCAGCGGCAGGCGGTGAGGCCGAGGACGGTCAGGACGGCGGCGGCCAGCGCGAAGTGCAGGCGCGCGTCCGATCCGAGGTGCGCGGCGAGGGTGCCGCCCGCCGAGCCGAGCAGGGCGCCCGCGCTCCACATGCCGTGCAGCCCCGACATGATCGACTTGTCGAGCAGCCGCTCTATCTCGACGCCGAGCGCGTTCATCGCGACGTCGGCCATGCCCGCGCTCGCGCCGTAGACGAACATCGCCAGGCAGAGCGTGAGCAGGTTCGGCGCGAGCGACGGCAGGACCAGGGAGAGCGTCCACAGCGCGAGCAGTCCGCGCAGCGCGGTCCGGCTGCCGAAGCGGTGGCTGATCCGTCCGGCGAGCGGCATCGCGCAGGCGGCGCCGAACGCGGTGAAGGCGAGCGAGAAGCCCAACTGGCCCGCGCTCAGGCCCGCGTGGTCCTGGATCCAGGGCACCCGGGTCGCGAACGAGCCGGTGACACCGCCGTGCACGGCGAACACGGCCGCCACGGCGTACCGGGCACGCCTCACCTCGCGCAGGTCGCCGCCCACGTCGCCCATTTCCCCGCCCCTCCCGCACACCTCGGCCCCGCTGACGCCGCGTAAACTATCAGGAACCCTGCCTGATAGATAGAGCGCACGGGTCCCGCCCATCTGGAAGGATCCCCGGCATGCCCGCATCCCCCAGCACCGCTCGGGCCATCAACGACCGGCTCGCCCTGCGTCTGCTCCAGCAGGAGGGCCCGTTGACGGCAGGCCAGTTGAAGGCGCTCACCGGCCTGTCCCGGCCCACCGTCGCCGACCTCGTCGAACGCCTCACCGACTCCGGGTTCGTGACGGTCGTCGGCGAGGCCGGGGAGACCCGCAGGGGGCCGAACGCCAGGCTGTACGGGATCGTCGCCGACCGCGCCCACCTCGCCGCCCTCGACGTGCGCACCGAGGGGCTCGCCGTCGTCGTCTCCGACCTGGTCGGCGAGGTGCTGGCGGAGGCCGCCCTGCCGATCGGCGGCGAGATGGGGACAGGCCCGGCCGTCGAGCACGCGGTCGCGCTCGTGGAACGGGTGCTGAAGGAGGCGGGCGCCGACCGGCTGCACACCGTCGGGATCGGGGCGCCCGGCCTGATCGACCCGGCGAGCGGCGAACTCCGCGACTCCTCCGGCCTGCCCGCCTGGCACCGCCGACTGGTGGCGGCCCTGCAGGAACGGCTCCCCGGGGCCCGCGTCCGGGTCGAGAACGAGACCAACCTCGCCGCCCTGGCCGAGCAGCGGGAGGGCGCCGCCCGCGACCACGACACGTTCGTCCTGCTCTGGCTCGGCCACGGCACGGGCGCGGCCGTCGTCCTGGACGGCACCCTGCGCAGGGGCGCGTCCGGCGGCACCGGCGAGATCGGCTTCCTGCCGGTCCCCGGCACCACCGGGCTCCCCACGGCGACGGACTGCGACGGCGGCTTCCACTCCCTCGCGGGCGCGGCGGCGATCGCCCGCCTCGCCGGGGAGCACGGGGTGACGGGCGAGGCACGGGGGCACGAGCCGCCCGCCGCCGGGCCGGTGCGGGAGGCGGTACGGGCGGTCACCGGGGCGGCCGACGCCGGGGTGGCGGCCGCGTCCGCCGAGCGTTTCCTGGACGCCCTCGCCGACCGGCTCGCCGTCGGGGTCGCCTCCGTCGCGGCGCTGCTCGACCCGGGGTGCGTGGTCCTGGGCGGCGAGATCGGGCACGCCGGGGGCGGGGAACTCGCGGGCCGGGTCGCGGAACGGGTGCGCCGGATGTCCCCGCTGCCCACCGAGGTGCGCCCCGGCCTGCTGGGCGGCGCTGCGGTCCTGCGGGGAGCCCTCCTGACCGCCAGGGACCGCGCCCAGGACGAGGTGTTCGCGCCCCCCGGACGGTGACCGGCGCGGGGCGGCCGCCGCCCGGCTCAGGCGCGGCCCGCCGCCCTCGCCCTGCGGTGCAGGTAGTCCTCGAACGTGCCCCTGCCCAGGGCGTGTTCGTCGCCGGTCAGATGACCGCCCTCGTGGAAGGCCCGGTACGTGCGGCCCCACAGCGGGACGTTGACCAGGGCGCGGCGGCGGTCCGTCGCCGTCAGATAGGCGCGGGCCAGCGATTCGAGGGTGCGCACCTCCGGGCCGCCGAGGTCGGGGACCCGGCCCGCGGGTGGCTCCGTCGCCAGTGCGGCCAGCCGGTCCGCGACCTCCGTCACCTCGACGGGCTGGTCGCTCAGCCCGGCCGGGAGCAGCAGCACCGGCGCCTTGGCGAGGGCCTGGAGGACACCGAGGACCAGGTCGTGGAACTGTGTCGCGCGCAGGATCGTCCAGCCGAGGCCCGACTCCTCGATCAGCCGCTCCGCCGCGAGCTTGCTGCGGTAGTAGCGGTAGGGGACCCGGTCGACGCCGACGATCGAGATGTGCGCCAGGTGCCGCACGCCCGCCCGCCGGGCCGCCCCGACCAGCCGCGCCGCCGCCTTCTCGTCCCCGCCGCTGGGCGTGGACGCGCAGTGCACCACCGTCTCCACGCCCTCGACGGCGGCGTCGAGCGCCGCGCCGCCGGTCCGCAGGTCGACCGCGTACGGCGGGGCGTGGCGGCTGAGCACCCGCACCTCGTGCCCGTCCGCCCGCAGCCGGGCGGCGACGAGCCGTCCGAGGGTTCCGGTCCCGCCGGTCACCAGCATCGTGGTCATGCCGTTCAGCCCCTTCGCGCGCCGGGCGCCCCCGGGCGGAGCGCCGCAACACCAGCGAGGACCGCGGAGCGCCCCGGAATGTGACAGCCGGGGCGCGCGGATCAGGTCCGCTTCAGCTGGCGGCCCACGTACTCCAGCTTCTCCGGGTTGACCACCGAGCGCACCCGGGTGATCAGACCGTCCCTGATGTCGAACACGAGCACCGCGACGACCGTCTCGCCCGACCGGGCCACCAGGGCCGTCCCGCCGTTGATCTCGGCCGGCGAGAAGACGAGGCCGCCGGTGAACCTCGGGCCGCCGCCCGCCAGGAAGCGGGCCACCTTGGCGCGCCCCGCGATCGGCCGCAGCGCCGCCCTGACCTTGCCGCCGCCGTCGCTCCACCAGACCACGTCGGCCGACAGCCGGCGTTCGAGGGCGCTCAGGTCGCCGTCCCGCGCGGCGGTCAGGAACGACGTCACCAGCTCCTCCCACCGCTCGGGCGCCGGTTCGAAACGGGTCTCCGGCTCGCCCACCCGCCGCACCGCCCGCCGGTACAGCTGACGGCAGTTGGCCTCGCCCAGCTCCAGCACCCCGGCGATCTCCTGGTGCCCGTACCCGAACGCCTCGCGCAGCACGTACACCGCGCGCTCGGCCGGGGTCAGCCGCTCCAGGAGCACCAGCATCGCCATCGACACCGCTTCCCGCTGCTCCGCGGACTCCAGCGGGCCGAGCGCGCCGTCGGAGGTGGCCACGGGCTCCGGCAGCCAGTCGCCGACGTAGCTCTCGCGCCGGGCCCGAGCGGAGGTCAGCCGGTTGAGGCAGAGGTTGGTGACGACCTTCGCGAGCCAGGCCGCGGGATGCTCGATCGCGGCGCGGTCGGCGCCGCTGAAGCGGAGGTAGGCGTCCTGGACGGTGTCCTCGGCCTCGTGGGCCGAGCCCAGCATCCGGTAGGCCAGCCCGAACAGGCGGGAGCGGTGCGATTCGAACTCGTCGGCGAGCGCGGTCGTCATGCCGCCACCCTGCCAGAGCCGTCGCGGGCGGTGGCCGAAGGCCCGGCGGCGGGCAAGGGCCGTCGTCACCGCCGCCGGACCGGTCCGGGAGGGTGCGCACCGGGCCGCGCCCCCGGAGGGACCCTAGAAAGGACTAGACCATTCCGTCAATAGGTACGGACCTGCCGTCCGCGGGAGGGGCGCGCGGGCGCGCGCCGGGTGGTGCGACGACCGGCTGTGAGCCAGCCCACAGCCGTCACCCGTATGGACCTCCGACGGGCGTGGCACACTGACCGTGTACCAGAAGCAGCGCACTCCGGGGTCGGTGAAAGTCCGAACCGGCGGTTACAGTCCGCGACCCGGTCACGTCCAGTGGCCGGTTGACCAGGTGAAATTCCTGGACCGACGGTTAAAGTCCGGATGGGAGGCAGTGCGCGGCGGGCGGGCATGCGTGCGCGCCGCCGTATCGGCTCGTCCTGGCTCAGGACGAGTGCTTTCGGCGTCGCCCCCGGTGTCCACGCTCGCTCTCTCTGTCGTCATCGACAGCCCCGGAGTCCGTGCCCCCATGAGGCAGGAGGACCCGGGAAGTGTTCACCGGAATCGTCGAAGAACTGGGTGAGGTCACCGCCGTCGAGCATCTCGGCGACGCCTCCCGCTTCCGGCTGCGCGGACCCGTCGTCACCGACGGCGCGAAGCACGGCGACTCCATCGCCGTGAACGGGGTCTGTCTCACCGTCGTCGAGCACGAGGGCGACGAGTTCACCGCCGACGTCATGGCCGAGACCCTCGTCCGCTCCAGCCTCGGCGCCCTCACCGCCGGGTCCCGCGTCAACCTGGAGCGCCCCACCGCCGTCGGCGCCCGGCTCGGCGGCCACATCGTGCAGGGCCACGTCGACGGCACCGGCCGCATCCTGGCCCGCGAACCCTCCGAGCACTGGGAGGTCGTCACGGTCTCCCTCCCCGCCGACCTCGCGCGGTACGTCGTCGACAAGGGCTCCATCACCGTCGACGGGATCAGCCTCACCGTGGTCCGGGCGGACGCCGACCGCTTCACCGTCAGCCTGATCCCCACCACCCTCGCCCTGACCACCCTCGGCCGCAAGCAGCCCGGGGACCCGGTCAACCTGGAGGTGGACATCGTCGCCAAGTACGTGGAGCGACTGCTCGCCGCCGGACCGGGGGCCACCAAGTGAGCGGCCTGAACTCCGAGGCGTTCACCCTCCTCGGCCAGCACATCATCTGGTCCGACATGACCGGCAACATCCTCGGCCTGATCACCCTCGCCCTCGGCTGGCGCCGCTCGCTGTGGACCTGGCCCGTGCAGTTCCTCTCCGGGGCCGTCCTGTTCGTCGCCTTCTACGGCCACCTCGCCGGGAGCGCGGGCAAGCAGGTCGTCGTCATGGCCGTCGCCCTCTACGGCTGGTGGCAGTGGAGCCGCGACCGGGGCCGGGCCGCCGACGGGCACATCGCCCCCCGGTTCGCGACCTGGCGCGAGCGCGCCGCCATGGTGGCGGCCGCGGCCGCCGGGACCGTCGCCGTCGCCCTCCTCTTCGAGGCCGTACCCAGCCTGTCCTGGGACCCCTGGCCGGACGCCTACATCTTCGTCGGCACCGTCGTCGCGATGTATGCGCAGGCCCGCTCCATGGTCGAGTTCTGGATCGCCTGGCTCCTCGTCGACCTCGTGGGCGTCCCCCTCAACTTCGCCAACGGATACGCCTTCTCCGGCTTCGTCTACGTCATCTACGGCGCGCTCGTCCTGTGGGGCCTGCGCGACTGGTGGCTGCGCTCCCGCGCCGACGCGCGGCACACCCTGGAAGGAGTGCCGGCATGACCACGGCATCTGACCCGCACGACACCGACGGCATCGAGCACTGGGCCCTCGACCCGATCGAACGCGCCCTCGCCGACATCGCCTCCGGCCGCCCGGTCGTGGTCGTCGACGACGAGGACCGGGAGAACGAGGGCGACCTCGTCATCGCCGCCGAGAAGGCCACCCCCGAGATCGTCGCCTTCATGATGAGCGAGTGCCGCGGACTGATCTGCGCCCCCATGGAGGGCGACGAACTCGACCGGCTCCGGCTGCCCCAGATGGTCGCCGACAACACCGAGTCGATGAAGACCGCGTTCACCGTCTCCGTCGACGCCGGGCCCGCCCACGGCGTCACCACCGGGATCTCCGCCGCCGACCGGGCCGCCACCCTGCGGCTGCTCGCGGGCGGTACCGCCGAACCCGGCGACCTCGTCAGGCCCGGCCACGTCTTCCCGCTGCGCGCCAGGCCCGGCGGCGTCCTCACCCGCGATGGGCACACCGAGGCCGCCGTCGACCTCGCCCGCCTCGCGGGCCTGCGCCCGGCCGGCGCCATCGTCGAGATCGCCGGGGAGGACGGCCGGATGCTCCGGCTGCCCGAACTGATCCCGTTCGCCCGCAAGCACGGCCTCACGATCATCTCCATCGCGGACCTGATCGCCTACCGCCGCAGCGCCGAACCCACCGTCCGCCGCGAGGCCGAGGTCCGCCTTCCCACCCGGCACGGCGTGTTCACCGCCTACGGCTACCGCTCCGTCACCGACGGCGTGGAGCACGTCGCGCTCGTGCACGGCGACCTCGGCGACGGCGAGGACGTCCTGGTCCGGGTCCACTCCGAGTGCCTCACCGGCGACGTCTTCGCCTCCCTGCGCTGCGACTGCGGCCCCCAGCTCGACGCCGCGCTCGGCCGCATCCAGCGCGAGGGCCGGGGCGTCGTCGTGTACCTGCGCGGCCACGAGGGACGCGGCATCGGGCTCCTGTCCAAGCTGCGCGCCTACGAACTCCAGGAGCGGGGCCGCGACACCCTCGACGCCAACCTCGAACTCGGCCTGCCCGCCGACGCCAGGGACTACGGCGCGGGCGCCCGCATCCTGGCCGACCTCGGCGTGCGCGGGGTCCGCCTCATGACCAACAACCCCGACAAGACCGACGCGCTGCGGCGCCACGGCATCGGGATCACCGGCCGTGAGCCGATGCCCGTGCAGGCGGGCGAGCACAACCTCCGCTACCTGCGCACCAAGCGGGACCGGATGGGGCACGATCTGCCCTGGCTCGACGCGGCCCCCGAGGCGGCCGCGTCCACCTGCGGCAACCAGTGACCGGCACATCAGCGAGCAAGTGAGCGAGCGAGGAGAGAGACGAACGTGAGCGGCAAGGGCGCACCCGAACTGTCCGTACGCAACGTCGGGGACCTGCGGGTCGCCGTCATCGCGGCGCAGTGGCACGAGACGGTGATGGACGGACTGGTCGACGGCGCCCTGCGCGCCCTGCACGACCTCGGCATCGACGAGCCGACCCTGCTGCGGGTCCCCGGCAGCTGGGAACTGCCGGTCGTCGCCAAGGTCCTGGCGGGACGGGGCTACGACGCGATCGTCGCCCTCGGCGTCGTGATCCGCGGCGGCACCCCGCACTTCGAGTACGTGTGCCAGGGCGTCACCCAGGGCCTCACCCAGGTCTCCGTGGAGACCGGCGTCCCCGTCGGCTTCGGCGTCCTGACCTGCGACACCGAGGAGCAGGCCCTGGAGCGGGCCGGTATCGAGGGCTCGCGCGAGGACAAGGGCCACGAGGCGGTGACGGCGGCCGTGGCGACCGCGGCCACCCTGCGCTCGGTATCCGAACCCTGGCGCTGAGTCGCCCCCGATCAGCGGCTAGGGTGGGACCACCATGTCCAAGAAGACGTTCGAGGAGCTGTTCACCGAGCTCCAGCACAAGGCAGCCACCGGCGACCCCGCCACCTCCCGCACCGCGGAACTGGTCGGCAAGGGCGTCCACGCCATCGGCAAGAAGGTCGTCGAGGAGGCCGCCGAAGTCTGGATGGCCGCCGAGTACGAGGGCAAGGAGGCGGCGGCCGAGGAGATCTCGCAGCTGCTGTACCACGTCCAGGTGATGATGGTCGCCCGGGGGATCTCCCTCGACGACGTCTACTCCCATCTGTAGACCCCGCCTCCCGGCCCCCCGTCCCACCCCCACCGCACCGCACCGTCCCGAGCGAAGGAAGCCGACCTCATGCTGCGCATCGCCGTCCCCAACAAGGGTTCCCTGTCAGGACCTGCGGCGGACATGCTGCATGAGGCCGGCTACCAGCAGCGCCGCGAGTCCAAGGAACTGCGGATCGTCGACCCGGTCAACGAGGTGGAGTTCTTCTACCTCCGCCCCCGCGACATCGCGATCTACGTCTCCTCCGGCCGCCTCGACATCGGCATCACCGGCCGCGACCTGCTGATCGACTCCGACGCCCGCGCCGAGGAGATCCTGCCGCTCGGCTTCGCCCGCTCCACCTTCCGCTTCGCCGCCAAGCCCGGCCAGGCGCGCGGCATCGAGGACCTCACCGGCAAGACGGTCGCCACCTCCTACGAGGGCATCGTCGCCAAGCACCTCGTCGACAGCGGCATCGACGCCTCCGTCGTCCACCTCGACGGCGCCGTCGAGACCGCCATCGAACTCGGGGTCGCCGAGGTCATCGCGGACGTCGTCGAGACCGGCACCAGCCTGCGCAACGCGGGCCTGGAGGTCTTCGGCGAGCCCATCATGCGCTCCGAGGCGATCGTGATCCGCCGCACCGGCGCGGACACCGAGGACTCCGCCGAGCCCAAGGTCCAGCAGTTCCTGCGCCGCCTCCAGGGCGTCCTGGTCGCCAGGACCTACGTGATGATGGACTACGACTGCCGCGTCGAGCAGCTGGAGAAGGCCGTCGCCCTCACGCCCGGCCTGGAGTCCCCGACCGTCTCCCCGCTGCACAACGAGGGCTGGGTCGCCGTCCGCGCCATGGTCCCGGCCAAGGAGGCCCAGCGGATCATGGACGACCTGTACGAGATCGGCGCGCGGGCCATCCTGACCACGGCCATCCACGCCTGCCGGCTCTGAGGGGCGCCCCACCCATGTCCGACCTGCCCGCCCTGCCCGTCACCTTCCGGCCGGGCCGCACCCGCGCCGTGCTGCTCACCGCCGGTGTCCTGATCCTCGCGGTCATCACCGCGGTCGCGCTCGCCCTGGAGCAGCTCGGCCCCGGTGAACGCCTCAGCTTCATCCTCACCGGCGCCCTCCTGTTCGGGGTTCTCGCGCTGCTGGCCCGGGTCAAGGTCGTCGCCGACGACGACGGCGTCACCGTCCAGAACATCGCCAGCCGCCGCAGGCTGGACTGGGCCGAGATCCTCCGGGTGAACCTGCGCCCCGGCGACCCCTGGGTCTTCCTCGACCTCAGCGACGGCACCAGCCTGCCGGTGCTCGGCATCCAGCCGGGCATCGCCCGCGAGCACGCCATCGCCGACGCGCGCGCCCTGCGCGCCCTGGCCGAATCCCGGTCCCCGGGCGATTCTCAGGAACATCAGGGCTGACTCCGGCCCTTCGACCCTGCCGCGAGGGCCCCTGTCTTGATTAATCTGGTGGCGGAGGCGTTCCACGCGCCTCCGCCGCCGCTGTTCTCCGCCGGGTCGCTCCGGCCGCGGCGGCTTTCCCTGCTACCCGAGGAGTGACTCCCTCCAGCGATGGACGGATCGTCCTGTAGTACCTGCGCCGCCCCCTCCCGAACCGGCGAGGCGGCGGCATCATGAGCATCCCCCTGCTGCTCCTCGGAGCGGCGTTCCTGTTGATTCTGGCCAACGGCTTCTTCGTGGCGGCCGAGTTCGGCCTGGTCACCGTCGAGGCCACGGACGCCGAGAAGGCCGCCGCCGAGGGCGACCGACGGGCCCGCACCGTCGTCGAGTCGCTCAAGGAGCTGTCCTTCCAGCTCTCCGGCACCCAGCTCGGCATCACCATCACCTCCCTCGTCGTCGGCATGCTCGCCGAACCCGCGCTGGCCGAGCTGCTGCACGGCCCGTTCGCGGCCCTCGGCGTCCCGGGCGGCGCCGTCTCCGGGGTCGCCGTCGTCGTCGGCATGCTGCTGGCGTCCGCCGTGCAGATGGTCGTCGGCGAACTCGTCCCGAAGAACTGGGCGGTCTCCAAGCCGATGCAGGTCGCCCGGTTCGTGGCCGGCCCGCAGCACACCTTCGCCCGGCTGTTCCGGCCGGTCATCGCCGGTCTGAACACGGTCGCCAACCGGCTGGTGCGGGCCCTGGGCGTGGAGCCCGCCGAGGAGCTGGCGTCCGCCCGCACCCCCGGCGAACTGGTCTCCCTCGCCCGGCACTCCGCCCAGGCTGGCGCCCTGGAACAGGACACCGCCGACCTCTTCGTGCGGACGCTGTCGCTCGCCGAGCTGACCGCGCAGCACGTCATGACCCCGCGCGTGAAGGTCAGCGCGCTCCAGTCGTCGGCCACCGCCGAGGACGTCGTCAACCTGACCCGGGCCACCGGGCTCTCCCGCTTCCCCGTCTACCGGGAGCGGATCGACGAGGTCGTCGGCATGGTCCACCTCAAGGACGCGCTCGCCGTCCCCGCCCAGGACCGGCTGCGCACGTCCGCCGCCCGGATCGCCCGCCCGGCGCTCCTGGTTCCCGAGACGCTCCCGGTCCAGCCGCTGCTGGCCCGGCTGCGCAGCGAGCAGCCCATCGCGGTCGTCGTCGACGAGTACGGCGGCACCGCGGGCGTGGTCACCCTGGAGGACATCGTCGAGGAGCTGGTCGGCGAGGTCCGCGACGAGCACGACGGCCAGGACGTGCCCGAACTCGCCGCCGCGGCGCCCGAGGACGGCAGGCCCGCCTGGGACGCCGACGGGAGCTGCCGGGTCGACGTCCTCCAGCGGATAGGCCTGGACGTGCCCGAGGGCCCGTACGAGACCGTCGCGGGCCTGGTCGCCGACCTGCTCGGCCGGATCCCGGCCGCCGGTGACCGGGCGGAGCTGCCCGGCTGGCGGCTCACCGTCCGCCGGGTCGGCCACTACCGGGCCGAGCGGGTCCGCCTGGTGCGCACCGCGCCGATCATGGAGGCCGTCCGATGAGCCTGCTGCAACTCCTGTTCGCCGGGCTGCTCGTGCTCGCCAACGGCTTCTTCGTCGGCGCCGAGTTCGCGCTCGTCTCGGTCCGCCGCAGCCAGATCGAACCGCTCGGCACCGCCCGCGCCCGCCAGGTCCTCCACGGCCTGGAGCGGCTGCCGCAGATGATGGCCGCCGCCCAGTTCGGCATCACCGTCTGCTCGCTCACCCTGGGCGCGGTCGCCGAACCGACGGTCGCGCACCTGCTGGAGCCGGTCTTCGCGTGGATGTACCTCCCCGAGGGCCTGATCCACCCGCTCGGCTACGTCCTGGCGCTCGCCGCCGTGGTCTTCTTCCACCTCGTCATCGGCGAGATGGTCCCGAAGAACCTCGCGATGGCGGCCCCGGAGAAGGTCGCGCTGTGGCTCAGCCCCGGTCTCGTCGCCTTCGCGCGGCTCTGCCGGCCGATCACCGCCGCCCTCGGCTTCTGCGCGCAGGGCATCCTGCGGCTGTTCAGCGTGGAGCCCAAGGACGAGATCGAGGCCGTCTTCACCAGCGAGCAGCTCAACCGCCTGGTGGAGGACTCCGGTCAGGCCGGACTGCTCGGACCCGAGGAGCAGGAGCGCCTGGAGGACGCGCTGGAACTGGGCTCGCGCCCGGTCACCGACGTCCTGCTGACCCGCGACTCCCTGATCACGGTGAGCCCGTCGGTGACTCCGGGCCGGATCGTGGAGCTGACCGCCCGCACGGGCTTCTCCCGGTTCCCGGTCGCCGCCGACAACGGCGTCTTCATGGGGTACCTGCACGTCAAGGACGTCCTGGACGTGGAGGAGTCCGAGCGGGCGGTCCCGCAGCACCTGTGGCGTCCGATGACGACGCTCCGCCCGGAGCTTCCGCTGGACGACGCCCTGACGGTGATGCGGCGCGCGGCCACCCACCTCGCGCAGGTGGCGGACGCCTCCGGCCGCGTCCTCGGCCTGGTGGCCCTGGAGGACGTGCTGGAACTCCTGGTGGGCGAGGTCACCGACCCGGCCCACCACCGGCCGCCCCTCTCGGTGGCCAGCTGAACGGCGGGGGCGGGCCCGCCCGAGCGGACCCGCCCCCACCCCGCCTCACGGGCGGCGGCTACATCCCGGCGGGATCCTGCGGGCCCCGCCCCGACAGCACCTCGCCGTACGCCTGCATCAGATCGGGCAGCCGCAGCGTCGACAGGTCGTCCCGCGACAGCACCCCCGGGTACGTCGACAGCCGCAGGTCCCGGTAGGCGCAGCTCTTCTCGTACAGGGTGCGCAGGAACCGCCCGTTGCCCAGCTCGTCGATCCACCCCTGGTCGACCACGTGCCCGGCGATCGACCGCAGCTCGTCGAGGGTCTCCTCGTCCCACACGTCACCGTTCTCCGTGGCCAGCACCTCCCCGATCGAGGTCAGTTCGAGCGGCCGGTAGGACGGGAAGTCGACGCGGGTGGTGAAGCGCGAGGAGAGTCCGGGGTTCGCGGCGAGGAGCCGGTCCATGCCCTCCGGATACCCGGCGAGGATCACGACGAGGTGGTCCCGGTTGTCCTCGGCCCGCTTCAGCAGCACCTGGAGCGCCTCGTCGCCGTACGCGTCGCCCTTGCCGTAGCCGGTGTTGGAGAGCGAGTACGCCTCGTCGACGAAGAGGACGCCGCCGATCGCCGAGTCGATCAGTTCGTTGGCCTTGACGGCGGTCTGCCCCAGGTACTCGCCGACCAGGTCGGCCCGCTGCGCCTCCACGAGGTGGTCGCCGCCGAGCAGCCCGAGGGCGTAGAAGACCCGGCCCAGGATGCGCGCGACGGTGGTCTTGCCGGTGCCGGAGGGCCCGGAGAAGACGAAGTGCCGCTTCGGAGGCTGCACCGGCAGCCCCTGACCGGCCCGCAGCCGCGCCATGTTCAGCTGCGCCGACAACGCCTTGACCTGGCGCTTCACCGGCTCCAGACCCACCATGCGCTCCAGTTCGGCGAGCGCTTCGTCCAGCAGGGCGGGATCGGTGGGCCCGGCCGGCAGCGGGGGACCCGCCGTCACCAGGCCGCGGTCGCGCACGGCGGGACCGGTCGCCGACGGCAGCGGCCCGACCGGCGGCAGGTCGGGCTCGGACAGCCGCAGGTCACGGCCCTCCGCCCCGAACAGCGGGTCGAACCCCTCGGGGCCGTCCAGCGCGTCCTGGGCGCCGGAGAGCGTGATCGCGGCGAGGTCGGCGGCCTCGGAGGTGTCGTCGTAGCCGTCGCCCTCGGAGATCGCGGTGAGCCGGGCCGAGGTGTCCATGAACGCCGGGTCGACCCGGTGCACCGCCCGGTACAGGGGGAGCGCGGCGGCCGACCTGCCGGTGCCCTCGTGGGCGCGGGCCAGCCAGTAGCGCAGCTCCTTGCGCTGCGGCTGCTCGCTGCGGCAGCGCATCAGCGACGCCGACAGCAGCGGCTCGGCCTGCCCGTACATCTCCAGCCTGACCCGGGCCATCCCGCCGAACAGCCCGGCCTCGATGCCGAGGAGGTGGTCGTCGATCAACGGGTCGGTGTTCCTGACCAGTTGCTCCCAGTCCTTGACCAGGTAGGCCCGGCAGGCGTGCAGGAAGCGGACCTGGTGGTCGGTGTCCACCGGCGGCAGCCCGGCCAGCGCCCGGTCCAACTCCGGTACGTGGCGCCCGTCCAGCCAGTGGGAGGCGTGCGCGAGCAGCAGGTCGCGCGGGCTCTCCAGCACCGGCTGCACCCACCAGCCCAGCCAGTACCAGGAGTTGAGGCACCGGCGGTGCCGGGCGCGCTGTTCGCCGAAGCGGTCGCGGTGGCGGAACATCCGCAGCAGCGCGGTCGTCGTGTCGACGCGCAGCGCGTGCAGTCCGAGCCAGCCGTCGGCCATCCCGGGGTCGGCCCTGACCGCGGCCCGGAACTCCTCCTCCGCCTGTGGATAGGCGCCCATGGTGTAGGCGTCCACGCCTCGCAGCCAGGCGAGGTCGGCCGGGGCCTCGGGGCCCCGCGTGCCGAAGTCCATCACGTCCCCCACAAACCGTGCCCCCGTCGGTTGGCCCGCGGGCTGGTACCCGTCGGGCCGCCTTGATCGAACCGCCGTGCCGCGGACCGGAGTTGCGGTGCGCGGAGCAGTCGGTAGGTCGCACCGAGGGCATCGTACCTGCGCGGGTGTCGCTCGCCGAAGGGTGCCGCACAGGCCGTTTGACGAGGTGGGAGCGGATGGGGCGCACTTCGGACGGTGACCGAGGGTGAGCGGAACACGTCGTCCGGCGGCCGGAAAACCGGCTCGGGGCAGAACGAAGCCCCCGATCACGGGGGAACAACCGGGGGCTTCGCGTCTGACAGGCGGCTTCGCAGGGCCGCACATCCAGAACGTAAGTCCTGTACGGCCCCTGGGTCAAGCCGAGTTGGGGCACTCCGGCAACTTCCCGCGCGGTCGCCTTCACAAGTTCAGCACATTGCGGATGGTCCGTCACCCTGCGTGAGATCCTGGTCCGGTCCAACGCTGTGCAGGGGCCCCGGGAGCACCTCGTACCCCTCCTCCCGCTGCCGTACCAGGGAGTCGGCGAAGGGGCGGGACGGGTCTTCGGCGAAGTGTCGCCGCTCCGCCTCGACCCACCCGGCCCAGAACGCCCGCTGCTCCTCACCGTCCCGCCGCCTGCCCCGGCTCCACGACTCCTCGGGGGGCAGCTCCATCCACAACAGGTGCGCCAGGAAGGGCCGCAGGGCGCGGCGCCCGGCTCCGACGCCCTCGATCAGCACCACCGGGGCCGGGGGCAGCGCGCGGGGCGCCCCGCGGGCGCGGGCGTGCCAGTCGTAGGGGGCGTAGCGGGCCGTGAGGCCCCGGCCGAGCGGTTCGATCACCTCGGCGAGCAGCCGGTCGGTCCAGGAGAACAGCCGGTCGTGGGCGGCGACGTCGTCGAGGTGCAGGACCGGGGCGTCGTCCAGGGCGTGCGCCAGCCGGGCCGCGAAGGTGGTCTTGCCGGACCCGGCGTGCCCGTCGACGCCGATCAGGCGGACCGGCCCGCAGGACGGGGGGAGGGTGCGGAGCCGGGCGGCGAGACTGTGGATGGCCGGTCCTCGGGTCGGTGGGGAGGGCGGAATGTGTCGGGAAGATTCTAATGTCCGGGCGGATCGGTGCCCGGTGCCGTGCCCGGCGGGGGAGCGCGGGGCGGTCGCCGGGGGTCCGCCGCAGGTCATGCCACGTGTCGAGACCAATATTGCTGGGCGCGGCATGCCGCGAAGTGCTGGCAGCGCGGGCCGCCCCCGGCCATAGTTGGCGCACAACCGTGCAGCGCGACCCGTGTGCATCGGATCCGCCCCGACTCGACACTTGGGGGTCTTCCGCCCATGAGCAGAGCCGAACAGCCGTCCCGCAGAACCGTCCTGGCCGTGGCCGTCGCCGCGGCCGTGACCGGCGGAGCGGGATCCGCCCGCGCCGCCGAGCCCGCCGCCCCCGC
>NZ_FMCI01000309.1 GCF_900091845.1 Streptomyces sp. SolWspMP-5a-2 | reverse complement strand
AAAGCGGTCGGCAGGGCTCTGTGCGCGCGCCGCGCGGGAAAGGCCGAAAAGCGTCGCTCATCGACGCGGGAGAGGGACTTGACCAGCGGGCTTTACCGGCTCATTGCGGTTGCCTGCGACCCCGTGCCGCAGCTCGGGGGTGGCCCGCGCCGCCGCGTGGTAGCTTCCGTATACAAGGTGTATGCGATCTCAGGGGGTTGCGGTGCTGTCCGGTCGGGAGAAGGCCTACGCGTACCTCAAGGACACGGTGCTGACGGACCCCGGGATGCAGGGGGCGTTCCTGTCCGAGCAGGAGATCGCCGACCGGATCGGCGTCTCGCGCACCCCGATCCGCGAGGCGCTGCTGCTGCTCGCCGCCGAGGGCCTGGTGGAGCTGGTGCCCAAGCGGGGCGCCCGGGTCGCGCCGCTGACCGGCCGGGAGATCACCGAGCTGATGGAGCTGCGCGGGATCGTCGAGCGGTACGCGGCCGAGCAGTTGGTGTCCGGCGACCGCATCCCGGTGGCGGAGCTGCGCGCGCTGCTCGACCGGCAGGCCGAACTCACCGGGCCCGACCAGGCACGGGAGTTCATCGCCGTCGACCACCTCTTCCACTCGACGCTGGTGTCGGCGGTCGGCAACACGCTGCTCGACCGCCACTACGAAGGGCTGCGCAGCCGTCAGGTCAGGGCCGGGGTGGTGGCCCTCTTCAACCGGCAGGGCCGCCAGGACGCCGTCCTGCACGAGCACGGCGCCATCCTGGACGCGCTGGTGGCGGGCGACGCGGGGGCGGCCTGCGCCGCGATCGACGGGCATCTGGAGTCGACCCTGAAGGTCCTGCTGGCGGGTTAGACGGCCGGACCGCACGGCCGGCGGGCGCGGGACCCGGCCCGCCGGCCGCGGGGCTCAGCCCGCTCCGTCGCCGTCGCCGTAGGTGAACACCAGCATGGTGACGCCCTGTTCGGCGCGCCACGGGCCGTGCGGCATGCCGGGCGGGCGGCAGGCGTACATGCCCGCGGTGAACACGGTGTCCAGCGTCAGGTCGTGCAGGGCGCCCGCGACCAGGTACACCTCCTCCCAGAAGGCGTGCCGGGCGACGCCCTGCGGCGAGGTGTCGGTGCCCGGCGCCCAGCGGACCAGCGCGGTCCTGGTGCCCGCGGCCGGGTCCTCGGCGAGGACGCGTTCCTCGACGCCGGGTCCGGTGGCCGTCCAGGGGCCGTCCGGGACGTGGAACTCCAGCTCGGGCTTGCTCATCGCCACAGCTCCGGGCGGCGGTTGGCGAGCACCGAGGTGCGCTCGCGGACCGAGGCGACCTCGTCGGCGTCCAGCTCGGCGAGGAGCAGCTCGGGACGGGCCCGCGCGCGCTCGCGGACCGTGCCGTCGGGTCCCACGACCAGGCTGTGGCCGATGCCGGTGGGCGCGGTGCCCGCCGGTCCCTCGGGCTCGGCCTGGTCGACGGCGGCGACCCAGAGGGTGGCGTCCAGGGCGCGGGCGCGCACCAGCAGCTCCCACTGGTCGAGCTTGCCGGGTCCCGCGCCCCAGGACGCGGCGAGCAGCGTGGCGACGGCACCGGCGTCCGCGTGGGCCCGGAACAGCTCGGGGAAGCGGACGTCGTAGCAGGTGGCGAGGGCGAGCCGGACGCCGTCCACGTCGACGGTGACGATCCGGGAGCCGGGTTCGACGGTCGCGGACTCCCGGAAGCCGAAGGCGTCGTAGAGGTGGATCTTGTCGTAGGACGCCTCGACGCCGGGCCCGGTCGCCAGCAGCGTGTTGGTGACGCGGCCCTCGGGCGCCGGGGTGAACATGCCCGCGACGACGACGGTGCCGGTGGCGGCGGCGATCTCGCGCACGCCGTCGGCCCAGCGGCCGTCGAGGGGTTCGGCGAGCGGGGCCAGGCGGGTGCCGAAGCAGGCCATGGCCGCCTCGGGGAAGACGACCACGCGGGCGCCGTCGTCGGCGGCGCGGCGGGTCCACTCGCCGATGAGCCCGAGGTTCTTCTCGGGGTCGGGTCCGGTGGTGAGCTGGCTCAGGGCGATGCGCACGGGGGTCACTCCTCGGGACGGTGGGGTCAGTGGGCGGAGGTCGCGTCGTCGTCGGAGCGGGCGCGGGCCGCGCCCTCGGCGAGCGCGGTGTCCTCCTCGACGGCCGCGCCCGCGCCCCGGCCGAGCCGGACGCCGGTGAGCGTGACCGCGGCGGTCACCGCGATGTAGACGGCGAGCGGCACCCAGCTGTCGTAGGCGCTGAGCAGCGCCGTGAACAGCAGCGGGGCGATCGCGCCGCCGATGATCCCGGCCAGCGTGTACGCCAGCGAGGAGCCGGTGTAGCGCAGCCGGGGCGAGAACTGTTCCGCGATGAACGCGGCCTGCGGCCCGTAGAGGAAGGAGTGGATGGCGAGGCCGACGATGACGCCCGCGGCCAGCGTGAGCCATCCCCCGCCGCCCACCATCGGGAAGAACAGGAACGGCCACACCCCGGCGGCGACGGCGGCACAGCCGTACAGCAGGCGGCGGTCGATCCGGTCGGAGACGGCACCGGCCAGCGGGATCAGGAAGACCTGGAGGGAGGAGCCGATGAGGACGGCGGTGAGGGCCGAGCCGCGGGACATGCCGAGGTGGTCGGTGGCGTAGGTGAGGACGAAGACGGTGAACATCGCGTAGAGCACGTCGGGTCCGACGCGGCTGAGGATCGCGGCGGTCAGGGCGCGCGGCTGGGTGGTGAAGACCTCGCGGATCGGCGCCTCGGGCCGGGACTTCTCGGCCTCCATGGCCTTGAAGACCGGCGTCTCCTCCAGTTTCGCCCTGATCCACAGTCCGAAGCCTACGAGGACGCCGGAGAGCAGGAACGCCACCCGCCATCCCCAGGACTCGAACTGGGCCTCGGTGAGGGTCGCGCCGAGCACCGCGAGCACGCCGTTGGCCATGAGGTTGCCCGCGGGCGGGCCGACCTGGGCGGCCGAGGCGTAGAAGCCCCGGCGGCGCGGGTCGCCGAACTCGCTGGAGAGCAGGACGGCTCCGCCCCACTCGCCGCCCACGCCGACGCCCTGCGCGAACCGCAGCAGCACCAGGGCGATCGGCGCGACCGGGCCGAGGGTGGCGTAGCCGGGCAGCACACCGATCAGGAAGGTGGCGGCGCCGATCAGGACCAGGGTGGTGATCAGCACCTTCTTGCGGCCGATCACGTCGCCGAGGCGGCCGAAGACGAAGCCGCCGAGCGGGCGGGAGACGTAGCCGACGGCGTAGGTCGAGAAGGCGAGGAGGGTGCCGGTGAGGGGGTCCTCGGAGGGGAAGAACTGGTCGCCGAAGACCAGGGCGGCGGCGGCCGAGTAGACGGCGAAGTCGTACCACTCCAGAGCCGTGCCGGTGAGGCTCGCGGCGAAGGCGCGGCGGACTCCGGAGCGCGTCTCGGGCGCTTTCGGAAGCTCCGCTGGGGTGTCGTGCATGGTGCCCATCCTTGCGTCGGATACATCGACCTTCCGGCATACTTCTTGTATACAGGTCGTATGCGCAAGCCCCGCGCAGGAAGTGGCCGGGAGAAATCCCGGTCCGCCGATCCGGATCCGATCCTTGGGAGTGCCCTCCATGGCCGTGCTGACCTTCGAACTGCCCGACGGCTCGACCCGCGAGGTCGACGTGGTGCAGGTGCTGAACGCCGGGTACGCCGGCCGCAGCCAGGACGACGTCGCCGCGCACGTCGCGGAACTGGCCGAGCTGGGGGTGCCCGGCCCGTCCGTGACGCCCGCCCTCTACCCCGTCTCCCCCTACCTCGCCCAGCAGACCGGGCGGGTCGCGGCCCAGCACGGGCGGACCTCGGGCGAGGCGGAGTGGGCGCTGGTGGTGGCGGACGGCGGCGAGCTGCTGCTGACGGCCGCGTGCGACCACACCGACCGCGACCTGGAGGTGCACGGCGTGGCCTGGAGCAAGAACGCGGGCCCGGACGTCCTGGCCCGCCGGGCCTGGCGGCTCGCGGACGTCGAGTCCCGGATCGACGAGCTGACCCTGAGCGCCTGGGTCTCGCACGGCGGCACCGAGACCCGGATCCAGCACGGCACCTGCGCCGAGCTGCTCACCCCCGCCTACTGGGTCGAGGTGCTGCGCGAGCGCGGCGAGCTGGTGCCGGGCACGGTGCTGATCTCCGGGACGATCCCGATGGCGCACGGCGTGGACCAGTTCGCCGACGGCTGGCGCGTGCGGCTGGGCGACCCGGTCACCGGCGACACCATCGAACTCGCCTACGACGTACGGCCGATGCCGGAACCGATCGGCTGACGGCGGGCCGCGCGCGGAGGGGGAGGACGCACCACGGGGCCGCCCCTCCCCCGCCCCGGCCGGACGGAGCGCACACCTTCCGGCCCCGCCTCCGGACCACTCCGACCCGCCTCCGGACCGCCTCCGGACCGGCCCCGGGTGCGGGATCCGGAAGCCAACTTAGGTTTACCTCACCAAAAATGCGGAGACAGCACTAAACTTAGGCTAACCTTCCTTGCATGGCGAAGATCCACAGGCTGATGCCCCAGCACCCCAGGATGTTCCGCGCCGAGGTCGTGCGTACCGAGCGCGTCTCCCCCTCCATGCACCGCGTGACCGTCACGGGCCCCGAACTCGCCGAGTTCCCGTGGCTGGGATACGACCACTGGTTCCGGCTGTTCTTCCAGCTCCCGCACCAGCGGACGCTGCGGCTGCCGGTGGTCGACGGCACCCGGTGGTGGCAGCCGTACCTGGCGATCCCCGAGGAGGAACGCCCGCACTGCGCGAACTACACGGTGGCCGACTTCCGCCCCGCGAGCGCGGAGATGGACATCGACTTCGTCGTGCACCGGGGCCCCTCGGGCGAGCTGGAGGGCGGCGCCGCGATCTGGGCCTGCTCCGCGCGGCCCGGTGACGCCCTCGCCCTGCTCGACCAGGGCGTCCTGTTCGACTGCCCGCCCGACGCCTCCGAGGTCCTCGTCGTGGCCGACGAGACGGGCCTGCCCGCCGCCACCGGCATCCTGCGCTCACTGCCGCCGCACACCGTGGGCCGCCTCATCCAGGAGGTCCCGCACGCGGCCGACCGGCGCCCGCTGGTGGCGCCCGCCGGGGTCAGCGTCACCTGGATCGTCCGCGAGGACAGCGCGTCCGTGCCGGGCGCCGCCGCGCTCGACGAACTGCTGCGGCACACGCCCGCCGACACCGACGGGTACGCCTTCGTCGTCGGCGAGTCGACCCTCGCCACCGAGGGGCGCCGTCATCTGCGCCGGTCCGGGCTTCCGAAGGAACGAATCTTCTTCTCCGGTTTCTGGAAGCACGAGCTGCGCCAGGCCGCGTGACGGCGGGCTCAGTCCTCCGCAACCGTAGTGGTCACCGGCGTCCCGACCTCCACCGTGCGGCTGACCGTGCAGAGGCGGTCGTGCGAGGTCCGCACCGCGCGGGGCAGGATCGCCCGCGCCCGCTCGGCCCCCTCGCCGTCCGGGAAGGCGACGTGGAAGGTCACGGCCAGGTCGGTGAGCCGCTGGCCCAGCTCGTCGTCGATCTTGGTGCCGTCCACCGTGACGGTGAAGCGGGACGGCTCGGCGTGGCGGGAGGTCGCCACGTCCACGTCCACCGCGCTGCAGCCGCCGAGCGCGGCGAGGAGCAGCTCCACGGGCGTGAACGCGGTGTCGCCGTCGGCGGCCGTGCCGAACTCGACGGTGCCGCCGCGCGCGTTGGTCGCCACGAAGTGGCCGGTCCTGGTGCGCTCGACACGGACGGAGCGCGAGGAGTTGTCGGTCATGTCCAGGACCCTAGTGCCGTGACCGGAGAGGTTCGCCGCAAGGCTCGCGGTGTCCGGTGCGGTGCATCGCAAGGCGGAGCGTCGCCCGCGTACTGGATGTACTCGGGTGACGCGACAACGCGGCGAGGTGCCGTGCCGGGCATCGCGAGCCGGTGAACCTCTCCGGTCAGGGCACTAGGTCATGTCCGCGCCGTCCCGGCCGCCCGGCGCCGTCCGGCCTGACGACCGGACCCGGTGGAGACGGCACAGGGCCGCCTGTCCCGCGCGCGGTCCCGGCCAGGGTCTCTGCCCCCGTCCGGGGCGATCATGTCGGCCGCCGGGTGAGACGATCACGACACCGGGAGCGGGAAGGCCACCGCCGTCCGGGGTGTTGGCCCCTACGACGCCGGATGCCGGCGTCGCGTGCGCGCACGCAGTGACAACGAAGGAAGAGTCCATGTTCCAGCGCATCCTGGTCGCCGTCGACCCCAGCCCCGCCCGTCACTCCGCCGTCCGCCTGACCGGCGAGCTGGCCCGGCTGGCGGGCGCCGAGGTCCGGGTCCTGCACGTCATCGCGTCCGCCGCCGCGCTCGCCACCGTCGTCCCGCTGGAGGACGACGCCGAGGCGAAGGCGCTCCTGGACGAGGCCGTGGCCGCGCTGCACGGGCAGGGCGTGAAGGTCGACGGCGCTCTCGCCAGCGGCCTCACCACGCAGGTCGCCACGACGATCGCCGAGGCGGCCGAGGAGTTCGGCGCCGACCTCATCGTGCTGAGCCCGCATCAGCGCGGGACCGTCGAGGCGCTGTTCAACCCGCGGGTCAGCGACGCCGTCGCGCACGCCAGCTCGGCCGCGGTCCTGCTGGCGCCCAAGGACCCCGCGCAGGACTGAGCCCGTCCTCCCCTGGGCCGGGCCTCAGCGCCCGCCCCAGGAGGCGGGGTCCCAGATCCCCGCGCGGCGCAGCGACTGCGGGCAGTGCCGGTAGATCTCCTCGATCTCCAGGAGCAGCGCGAGCGCAGGACGCCTGCCCTTCTCGGCCATGGCGTCGAAGAACGGCGCGTCGGTCAGGATGCGGACCCGGCCGTTGATCCGCAGGACGTCCTTGCTGCCCGGGATGAGGTAGAGCAGCCCGGCGTGCGGGTTGTCCAGGATGTTGTGGAAGCTGTCGCCGCGCCGGTTGCCCGGCCGGTCGGGCAGGGCGATCGTCGACGCGTCGACGACATGGGTGAAGCCGGGCCCGTCGCCGCGCGGCGAGACGTCGCAGTTGCCCCGGCTGTCGGAGGTCGCCAGCAGGCAGAACGGCGCGCGGGCGAGCACGTCCAGGTCGTCGTCGCCGAGGCGGTCGTGCACCTTCTCGACCACGACCGGATGCGGCGCTCCGCCCAGCAGTTCGCGCAGTTCCTCGCGCGAGGTCAGTTCGGCGTATCCGCCGCCGGTGCTGGTCTGCGCTTCGATCGTCCGGGACAAGCCGACCCCTGGGGTAGTTTCCGACCACTGGTTGCCCTGCACACTTTATCTGATGTTAGGTTTGGCTTGCCTAATCAGAACAGGGGTCCAGGTGAGCACCACGACGGACGCGGCGCCGAGAACCGGCGGCCGTGCGCGCCGACCGGCGACAGCCACACTCGGCGCGGGCCTCGCGCTCCTCGCCGTCCTGCTCTGCGCGGCGTCGGCGCTCAGCCTCGTCGTCGGGTCCGGGCAGGTCTCCCTGCACGACGTGGTGCACGGCGTGTTCACCCCCGACCGGGCGGTGCGCGGCCAACTGGTCGTCCACCAGGTGCGGTTGCCCCGCACCCTGGCCGGGCTGCTGGCCGGGGCCGCGCTCGGGCTCGCGGGCGCCGTGATCCAGGGCCTGACCCGCAACCCGCTGGCCGACCCGGGACTGCTCGGCGTCAACGCGGGCGCGGCCGTCTTCGTGGTCTTCGCCATCAGCGTGCTGTCCCTCACCGAGCCCGCCCAGTACATCTGGTTCGGCTTCCTCGGCGCCTGCCTGGCCGCCGTGCTGGTCTACGGCGTCGGCAGCCTGGGCCGGGAGGGCGCGACCCCGGTGAAGCTGGCCCTCGCGGGGGCCGCCACCACCGCCGTGCTCTCCTCCGTCACCAGCGCGATGCTGCTGACCGACAGCCGCACCTTCGACCAGTTCCGGTTCTGGCAGGTGGGCGCCCTCAACGGACGTGACATCGATGTCCTGCGGCAGGCGCTGCCGTTCGTCGTCGTCGGCGCCGTCCTCGCGCACGCCCTGGGCCCCCGGCTCAACGGACTCGCGCTGGGCGACGACGTGGCGCGCGGCCTCGGCCAGCGGCTGGGCGCCACCCGGCTCTGCGCCGCGCTCTGCGTGGTGCTGCTCTGCGGTGCCGCGACCGCCGTGGCGGGACCGCTCGGCTTCGTCGGGCTCGCCGTCCCGCACGCCGCCCGGCTGCTGACCGGCCCCGACCACCGCTGGCTGCTGCCCTACAGCGCCCTTCTCGCGCCGCTCCTGCTGCTGCTCGCGGACGTCGTCGGCCGGGTGATCGCCCCGCCGGGCGAGGTGCAGGTGGGCGTGGTGACGGCGGCCCTGGGCTGCGTGCCCTTCGTCCTCCTGGTCCGCCGCTCCGCCCGGGGCGCGCTGTGAAGGGCACCGGCCTGGTCGCCGGGTCCCCCGCCGTGCCCGAGGCCGCCGCCCGGCTGGGCAGACTGCGCCTGCTGCGGCGGGCCCGGTTCGCCTCGGTCTGCGCGGGCCTGCTCCTGGTGGTGCTCGCCGCGTTCACGCTGGCCCTGTGCACCGGCGACCTCGCCGTCCCGGTGGCCGACGTCTGGTCCACGCTGCTGGGCGGCGGCGACGCCGGGACCCGCTTCGTCGTCGTCGAACTGCGGCTGCCTCGCGCCCTGTTGGCGCTGCTCGTCGGGTTCTGCCTGGGGCTGTCAGGCGCGCTGTTCCAGGCCCTGCTGCGCAACCCGCTGGCCAGCCCGGACGTCATCGGCGTCAGCTCGGGCGCCGCCGTGACCGCCGTCGTGGCGTCGCTGGTGTACGGCGTCAGCGGCCTCGCGCTGTCCGGGGCCGCGCTCACGGGCGCGCTGGCCGCCGGGGCCGCCGTCTACCTGCTGGCCTGGCGCCGGGGCGTCAACGGGCACCGTCTGGTGCTGATCGGCGTGGGGGTGGGCGCGGGGCTGTCCAGCGTCGTCTCCTACCTGATGACCCGCTCCGAGGTCACCGAGGCGCAGAGCGCGTTCGTCTGGCTGGCCGGGAGCCTCAACGCCCGTTCCTGGCCGCACTTCTGGCCGCTGCTGCTGGCCTCGTCCGTCCTGGTGCCGCTCACCTTCGCGGCCTCCCGGACGATGCCCGCGCTGCAACTGGGCGACGGGACCGCCGCCGGGCTCGGTGCCCGCGTCGAACGCGACCGGCTCGCCCTGCTGGCCTGTGCCACGGCGCTCGCCGGGGTGGCGACGGCCGCCGCGGGGCCGGTCGGCTTCGTGGCGTTCGTCGCGCCGCCCGTCGCCCGGCGGCTGCTGCCGGGCCACGGCGCGGCGCTGCTGCCCGCCGCGCTGGCCGGTGCGGCGCTGACGGCTCCGGCCGACCTGCTGGGCCAACACCTGCTGCCGCAGACCCAGTTGCCGGTCGGCATCGTCACCAGCGTGGTCGGGGCGCCGTACCTGCTGTGGCTGCTGGCCCGCGCCAACCGCGTCGGCACGGGCGGTTGACGGTGCCGGCCGACCGCCCCGCCCCGCGCACCGCGTCCGCGCGCCCGACCGCACCCCATGACAGATCCGCATCCGCGAGGAGACGACGATGACCGCAGCCCACACGCTCCGGGCCAGCGAGTTGAGCCTGGGCTACGGGGAACGCGAGGTCGTCTCCCGGCTGGACCTGGAGCTGCCGCCCGGCCGGATCACCGTCGTCGTCGGCCCCAACGCCTGCGGGAAGTCGACCCTGTTGCGGGCGATGGCGCGGCTGCTCGCGCCGTCCGGGGGCGCCGTGCTGCTCGACGGCCACGACATCCAGCGGACCCCGACGAAACAGGTGGCGGCCACGCTCGGCGTGCTGCCGCAGTCGCCGGTGGCGCCGGACGCCATCTCGGTCGCCGACCTGGTCGGCCGGGGCCGCTACCCGCACCAGGGCTGGTTCCGCCGGTGGACGGCCGCCGACGACGAGGCGGTGGCCGCCGCCCTGCTCGCCACGGACGTCCTGGACCTCGCCGACCGGTCCGTCGACGAACTCTCCGGCGGGCAGCGCCAGCGCGTCTGGATCGCCATGGCGCTGGCCCAGGAGACGGACGTGCTGCTCCTGGACGAGCCCACCACCTACCTCGACATCAGCCACCAGCTCGACGTCCTCGACCTGCTGACCGACCTCAACCGCGACCGGGGCGTGACCCTCGCCCTGGTCCTGCACGACCTCAACCTCGCCTGCCGGTACGCCGATCACCTGGTCGCCATGAAGGCGGGCCGGATCGTCGCCGAGGGCGTCCCCGGCGACATCGTCACCGAGTCCCTCGTCGAGGAGGTCTTCGGGCTGCGCTCGGCGATCGTCCCCGACCCGGCGTCCGGGACCCCGATGGTCGTCCCGCTCGGCCGTCATCACATCACCACCACGCCCGTCTGACGGGCGCACACAGAAAGAGCCGGCATGTCACTGCTCTCCCCCGTCCGGCGCGGCCGCCGCAGCGTGCGCGCGCTGACCGGAGCCCTGCTCCTCGCCCTGCTGGGCACCGCGACCGCGTGCGGCTCCTCCGCGGACGACTCCGCCCCCGCCTCCTCCGCCTCCCCCGCCGACGCGGGCGCCTTCCCCGCCAAGGTCGCCACCAAGTTCGGTACCGTCACCGTGAGTTCGCGCCCGCAGCGGGTCGTCGCGCTGGGCTGGGGCGACGCCGAGACGGCGCTCGCGCTCGGCGTGCAGCCGGTCGGCCAGAGCGACTGGCTCGCCTTCGGCGGCGACGGCACGGGCCCCTGGGCCAAGGGGCGTTACGACAAGAGCCCGCAGAAGATCGGCACCCTGGAGCCCGAGTTCGAGAAGATCGCGGCGCTGAAGCCCGATCTGATCCTGGACGTCAAGTCCAGCGGCGACCGGACGCGGTACGACACGCTCAGCAAGATAGCGCCGACCATCGGGGTCCCGAAGGGCAGCGACCAGTACAAGATCTCCTGGCAGAAGCAGACCACGATGGTCTCCCAGGCGCTGGGCCTCGCCGACGAGGGCCGCAAGCTGATCACCGCGACCGAGGCGAAGTCCGCGGCGGCGGCGAAGGCGCACCCCGAGTTCAAGGACAAGACGGTCACCGTCGGCTCCCGCACCTCCAGCGGCTGGGGCGCCTACGTGCAGGGCACGGACCGGGTCAACTTCGTGCAGGCGCTGGGCTTCCGCAACAACCCGAAGGTCGACGCCAAGGCGGGCGCCTCGTTCTCCGTCAGCGTCTCGGAGGAGAACCTGCAGATGCTGGACGCGGACCTGGTCGTGATGGCGCCCATCGGCGTCGATGCCGCGAAGATCTCCTCGGACCCGCTGTTCACGTCGCTGCCCGCGGTGAAGGCCGGGCACTCCGTGGTCTTCGAGGGCGACAGCGTCATCAGCCGCGCGTTCGCCACCAACTCCGTGCTCTCGGTGTCCTACGCGGTGGACCACGTCGTCCCGCTGTTCGCCGACGCCCTCAAGTGACCGCCCCGGGGGCCGTCGTCCGCCGCCCGTGGGGCGCGGGCGACGGCCCCCGGCCGTGCTCCGGACGGCCCGCGCCGCTCAGGCGCGCAGGGCGGAGCCGTCGATCGCCACCCGGCGGCCCTCCCGGGTGAGCGGGAAGTAGTCCCAGACCGCGTGGTGCTGGACGCTGCGGTTGTCCCAGAAGACCAGGGTGCGCTCCTGCCAGCGGACCCGGCAGTGCAGCAGCGGGGTGCGCGCCACGTGCGTGTGCAGCAGGTCGAGCAGGGTGTCGCTCTCGGTCCTGGAGAGCTGCGGGATGTGCGAGGTGTAGGGGGCGTTGACGAACAGCAGCTTGCGGCCGTTCTCCGGATGGCGCACCACGACCGGGTGCTCGGTGCGCGGCACGTCGTACTCGGGCGGCGGGGTCTGGCCCGCGGCGGTCCACGGCAGCGCCCCGTCGTGGACGGCGGTCAGGGTCTCCAGGAAGCCCCGCAGCGCGGGCGAGAGCAGCTCGTAGGCGAGGTGCATGTTGGCGAAGAGGGTGTCGCCGCCGCTGTCGCCCTCCGGCATCGTGGTGATGTAGAGCATCGAGCCGAGGGACGGCTCGGCGTCGGCGGTGCCGTCGGAGTGCCAGCCGTTGCCCGCGACCTGGCGCGACTCCTTGCCCGCCTTGATGTCCAGGATGTACGGGTCGGAGCCCTCGACCGGCAGGGCGACCGGGTGCAGGGCGCCGAAGACGCCCGCGAACCGCTTGTGCTGCTCGGGCGTGAGGTCCTGGTCGCGGAAGACCAGCACGTGGTGGGCGTGGAAGGCGTGGGTGAGTTCCTTCTCCTGCTGGGGCGTCAGCTCCCGGGACAGGTCGAGACCGCTGATCTCGGCGCCGAGCAGCGGGGTGATCGGGCTGAGGGTGAAGGTGTCGTAGGGCTCGACCGGGCGGGTGGTGAGCTGTTCGACGGCCTTGAGGGCGTACTCCTCCATGAGGACCTCCGTGCGCTGGATGGGGTGGGTGGGGCGGTCGGCCGGCCGGTGCCGGGCCTGGGCTGTCGGGTGTGCGGTGCCGGTCCCCGCGGGTGCCCGCTCAGGGCCGCCCGGCAGGACGCGGCGGGGCGGGCGGCGGGGGCGCGGCGAGCGCGTCGGCGATCTCCGCGACGTGCGGTGGGGCGACGATCTCGTAGTGGTCGGCGTCGAGCCGGTGCGCGCCGCGCAGGTGCGCGAGGTGCGCGTCCCAGGCGCCGGGCTCGGTCGGGTCGGGGGCGAGGAGCCCCTCCTCGACCGGGCGCGCGGCGAGCCAGACGGTGGCCGGGGTGGCGGCGAGCCGGGGCAGCCGGTGGTCGGCCATGGCGGCGAGGTTGGCCCGGCAGCACCGCGCGAGGCGCTCGGCGTAGGCCCGGCCCGACTCCGGCAGACCGCCCCCGTTGCCGGACAGCTCCCGGGCGAAGACGGCGTCGATCTGGTCCTCGTCGTAGGCGGCGAGGCGGCGGCCCGCGTGCGGGGGCGGCGGGTCGATGAGGTGCACGGTGTCGGCCGGGGCGCCTTGCGCCTCGGCGTGCGCGGCCATCGACAGCGCCGTCCAGGCCCCGAACGACCAGCCCGCGAGCCGCAGTCGGTGTCCGGGGGCGGGGAACGCGGCGCGCACGGCGGCCAGATAGTGTCCGGCGCGCTCGGTCAGGGACCGGGCGGGCAGGTCGGGGTCGCGCAGCGCGGGGTCGGCGATCAGGCAGACGGTGAGGTCGTCGGGCAGGGCCGCGACCAGCGGGCGGTAGGCCTGGATGTCGCCGCCGACCGGGTGCACCAGGCAGAGCACGTCCTGGCCCCGGCCGCGCTGCCACACCTCCACGTCGGCGGCCTGTCCGGTCTCCCCTGCGGCGCCGAGGTGGCCGAGGATCTCGGCGAGGCTGACCCGGTGGCTGAGCCGGGAGAGGTCGATGTCGGTGCCGAAACGGCGCTTCACCTCGTCGAGCAGCTCCAGCAGGGTCAGCGAGTCGGCGCCGAGGTCGTAGAGCGGGGCCTCCGGGTCGACGGCGGTGACGCCGAGGAGGTCGAGCAGCACCTCGGTGACCTCGGCCGACGGGTCCTGGGCGGGGGTGTCCCGGACGGCCTGGGGCGCGACGGGCGGGCCCTCGTAGAAGGTCCGGGCGGCGTCCAGGTCGGTGGTGTTGACCAGCAGGGACGGGAGTTGGAGGTGCAGGGCCCGGTCGAAGACGTCGGCGCCCTCCCCGGCGGTGATGCCGACCGCGAGGTGGCGCTGGTGGCGGGCGTCGGAGCGCAGCGCGTGCTCGGCCATGCCGACGCCCCGCCAGATGTCCCACCCGACGCTCATCCGGACCGTGGCGTCGCCGCCGCCGGGCGGCGCGTAGTGGGCGAAGGCGTCCAGGCAGGCGTTGGCCGCCGTGTAGTCGAACTGTCCGGCGCCGCCGAACCGGGCGGCCATGGACGAGCAGGACACCGCGTGGTCGGGGTCGTGCTCGGCGATGAGGAGTTCGACGAGGAGGGCGCCGCGCAGCTTGGCCGCGGTGGCGCGGCGGGCGGTGGCCGGGTCGCGGCGGGCGAGGAGCCCGCCCGCGGCGGCGCCCGCCGCGTGCACGATCCCGGCGAGGTCGTCGAGGTGCGGGGCGAGCCGTTCGGCGATCGCCCGCGGTTCCTCGGTGGCGAGGTCGGCGGCGACCAGCGTGACGCGGTCGGCGGCGGGCCGCAGCGCGTCCGGCAGGCCGGTGCCGCGGGCGACCAGCACCACCCGGTTGCCGGGTGCTCCAGCAGGCGGGCGGCGAGGGTGGCGCCGATCCCGCCGGTGCCGCCGAGGACCAGATGGGTGCCGGGG
>NZ_FMCI01000115.1 GCF_900091845.1 Streptomyces sp. SolWspMP-5a-2 | reverse complement strand
GCGTGCTCGCCCGCGGCGGCCCGGCGCAGCAGCTCGGGGAGCCGGTCGAGGGACGGCGCGACGACGGCCAGGTGGACGGGTTCGCCGCGCACGGCGGACCGGTCGCCGCGCACGGCGGCGTGGTGGGCGAAGTCCCGCAACCGGCTGTGGCCGCCGTCCTGTTCGATCAGGTCGAGCAGGGCGCGGACCGCCTGCGCGGCGGCCTGTTCGTCGCGTCCGCGGAACAGGAACAGCTCGGCGGGCCAGGCGTCCAGGGCGTGCGTGGCGGGTGCCTGGTCGTGGGCGCGCAGCACGACGTGGAAGTTGGTGCCGCCGAAGCCGAACGCGCTGACGCCCGCGATCCGTTCGGCGGGCTCAGCGGCCCAGGGCGCGGCGGAGGTGTGGAAGACGAACGGGCTGCTGCCCGCGTCCCAGGCCGGGTTGGGCCGGGACAGGTGCAGGGTGGGCGGGCGCACGCCGTGGTACAGCGCGAGGGTGGTCTTGACCAGCCCGGCCAGCCCCGCGGCGCACTTGGTGTGCCCGATCTGGGACTTGACGGAGCCGACGGCGCAGGAGCCGGGTGCGGCGCCGTGCTCCTCGAACACCTCGGTGAGGGTGGCGAGTTCGGTGCGGTCGCCGACGACGGTCCCGGTGCCGTGCGCCTCGATCAGCCCGACCTCGGCGGGGGAGACGCGGGCGTTGGCGTAGGCGCGGTTCAGGGCGGCGCGCTGGCCCTCGGGGCGGGGCGCGGTGAGACCGAGGCCGCGGCCGTCGCTGGCGCTGCCCACGCCGTCGATCACGGCGTAGACGCGGTCGCCGTCGCGTTCGGCGTCGGCCAGCCGCTTGAGGGCCACGCAGGCGACCCCCTCGCCGAGGGCGATGCCGTCGGCGCTCGCGTCGAAGGTGGCCGAGCGGCCGGACGGGGACAGCGCGTGCACGGAGGAGAAGAGGAGGTAGTCGTTGATGCCGTTGTGCAGGTCGGCGCCGCCGCAGAGCACCAGGTCGCTGGTGCCGGTGACGAGTTCCTTGCAGGCGGCGTCGACGGCGGTGAGCGAGGAGGCGCAGGCCGCGTCGACGGTGTAGTTGGCGCCGCCGAGGTCGAGCCGGTTGGCGATGCGTCCCGCGATGACGTTGGCGAGCATGCCGGGGAAGGAGTCCTCGGTCAGCCGCGGCAACTGCTCGTCGAGGCCGGGCGGCAGCGCGCCGACGTAGGAGGGCAGCACGGTGCGCAGGGTGGAGGCGTTCGCGAGGTCGCTGCCCGCCTCCGCGCCGAAGATCACCGAGGTGCGCGAGTGGTCCGCGCCGGGGCCCTCGTACCCGGCGTCGGCGAGGGCGCGGCGGGCCGCCTCCAGGGCGAGCAGCTGCACCGGTTCGATGCTGGGCAGGGAGGCGGGCGGGATGCCGTAGCGCAGCGGGTCGAAGGGGATGCGGGGCAGGAAGCCGCCCCACCGGGAGGGGGTGCGTTCGCCGTCGCCGTCCGGGGCGTAGTACAGCTCGGGGTCCCAGCGCTCGGCGGGCACCTCGGTGACGCTGTCGGCGCCGGAGACCACGTTGGCCCAGAACTCGGCCAGGTCGCGGGCGCCGGGGAACATCGCGGACATGCCCACCACGGCGACCCGCAGCGGCGGCGGTGCCTGCTCGGCGGGCGGCGCGGCGACGGCGGCGGCCCGTCCCGCCAGCCAGTCGGCGGCGCCCTCGGTGACCTCGCGGTGCAGGTCGGCGACGGTGGTGACCGCCGAGCGCAGCACGCTCACCTCACCGGCCATGAACATGCCCTCGGCGTCCTGGCGTTCCTCGTCCACGGCGCGCAGGTCGTCGCCGACCCGCTCGACGCCCTTGGACGCGACGCGCAGCCTGCCGACGTTGAACCGCTCCAGGCGCTCCCAGATCTCCCGGTCGGGGACGCCCTCGGCGGTGAGCCGCTCGCGCAGGGCGGCGAAGTCGCGGGTGACCTCGCTGGCCGCGCAGCGGGTGGCGTGGCCCGGCGCGGTCTCCAGCAGGTCGGTGTGTTCGGCGGCGACGACCCGGCGCTGGAACAGCGGTTGGATGGCGCCCGCGTCGACCGCCTCGGCGGTGAACAGGTAGGCGGTGCCCATCAGGACACCGAAGGCGGCGCCCGCCTCGGTGAGCGGGGCGGCGACGGTCGCGGCCATGGCGGCGGAGCGCGCGTCGTGGATGCCGCCGGCGAACAGGACCGTCAACTCCGAGGCGGCGTCCGGGCCCTGCTCGGCGAGGAAGGCGCGCAGCACCTCGGTCTGCGCCTCCCAGAGCGGGAAGCTGTTGCGGGGTCCGATGTGGCCGCCGCACTCGGCGCCCTCGAAGATGAACTTGCGGGCGCCCGCGGCGAGGAACTGCCGCAGCAGCCCCGGCGAGGGCACGTGCAGGAAGGCCGATATGCCCTCCGCCTCCAGGGCCGCGGCCTGCGCGGGACGGCCACCGGCGATCACCGCGTGGGTGGGTCTCAGCTCTCTGACGACGGCGAGCTGGGCCTCCTTGACCCGCTCGTCGGCGAAGCCCAGGATGCCCACGCCCCAGGCGGCTCCTTCGGGCAGGGCGTCGCGGGTGCGGCCGAGCATGGCGCGGGTGCGGTCGGCGTCGGCGAGGGCCAGCGCGAGGAACGGCAGGGCGCCCTCGGCGGCCACGGCGGCGGCGAAGTCGGGTTCGTCGCTGACCCGGGTCATCGGGCCCTGGGCGACGGGCAGCCGGGTGCCGAGCGCGCGGGCTCCGGCGGACCCCTCGGCCAGCGCGGCACCGGCTTCCGGCCGGGCGGCGGCCCGTCCGATCGCGTCACGGACCGTGCGGACGGCCTCCGCGACGGTGGCCGAGCGGGCGGCGAAGGAGGCGGCGAGGTAGCCGTCCTGACCGACCGGCAGCAGCCGCAGGGCCGGATCGGTGGCGGCGAAGGCCCGCTCGGCGGCGGCGCGGTCGGCGGGCGGCTCGGGGGCCAGCGGTCCGCGTCGGCGCAGCAGCCGCACCCCGTCGACGAGGACGCTCTCGGAGCCGTCCAGCGAGCCGAGGGCGTCGGCCGTCTCGGCGTCGGGCTCGGCCTCGTCGAGCAGGGCGAGCTGGATGTCGAGGACGACCCCGGCCGCGCCGCCCGCCACCGCGGCGGCGGCGGTGCGCGGACCGATGCCGCCCCACGCCCAGACCGGCACGGTGATCCGCGGGTCGGCCAGGACGCCCTGGAGCAGCACGAAGGTGCTCAGCTCACCGGCGCGGCCACCGCACTCGCCGCCGCGCAGCAGCAGCCCGTGGGCACCGGCGGCCACGGCGTCGGCTGCCTCGGCGAGGCCGGTGACCTCGGCGAGGACCCGGCGGCCTGGGAAGTCGGCCGCGGGCCGCGTGGGGTCGGCGAGCAGCACGGTGGTGACGCCGTCGGGGAGGTCCCCGTCGTCGAGCGGGCAGCCGGGGCGCAGCCGGACGCCGAAGGGGCGCCCGCCGGACCAGCGGTCGGTGCGGTGCAGGACCTCGACGGCATCGCGGCGGCGCTCGGGCAGTTCGAGCACGCCGAGGGCGCCCGCCCGGCCGCACGCGGCGGTGAGGCGGGGGAGGGGCGATGCAGCGGGTTCACCGCGAGGACGGCGTCTGTCGTGGCCTCGGACAGCACGGGGGTGGCGAGCATCCGCATGGGAGTCTCCGGTGTGGGGGGTGGTGCGCGGTAGTCAACTGGGGGCCACGGCAGGCGGTCAACTGGTGACGGAGGGTGATGGCGTCGCCTGTGAAGGGTGGGCAGCCCCCTTTCGAATACCGAAAACCGCGCACACCGATACCGTCCTGCGGCATTCACCGAAACGTCGCGCGGCGGCGCGGTGCGCACCGTGTGAACGTGCCACGCGTCGGCAACACGAATGTCGCAATAACCACACCGACGTGTGCGGCAGATCACGCCGAGTCTTTAAGGAATCACCTAACCGCGGGCCATGACGTGCACTCTCCGTAATGGCGTTGGCAATTCCCCCACGTCCGCCGATATCCCTTTTCGGCGCAGGGGTGGCCAGGCGGAGGTCCGCCCAGGTCCGCCGGGCGACGGCACCACCGGCGCGCCCGGCGGCGGACCGCCCGTCGTCAGCGGATCTCCGGGGCGGTCACCGGGTCCGGCCGCAGCGCGGTGTAGCGCCGCTCGTACGACGCGACGTGCGGCGCCTCGCCCGCGCCGCCCGGACGGCACCGCAGCGCCCAGAAGGCGTCGAAGTCGCCCGGCAGGTCGCGGAGATGGTCGGCGCCGGTACCGGCCCGGCCCAGGGCCGCCGTGATCCGCCGGTGGCGCCGGACGTTGTCGAAGTCGATCCGCTCCATCTCCCGCGCGTAGTACCGGGCGGCCGTCATCCCCTCCCGCCCCGCCCAGACGTCGATGTAGTCGGCGTACCCGGGCTGCGTGTACTGCTCCCAGCCCCGGCGCTCGCCCTCGGCGGCCGCGTCGAGGATCGCGAACAGGGCGACGCCGGTCAACCGCTCGGCGTCGTCCCGGACTTCGGCGTGCAGGGGATCGACGACCACCTCGCGGGTGATCGCGTTCCAGTGGGCGGCGCCGTGCCCCCGCGCGGGACGGAACCGCACGGTGAGGTCCCCGGCCTCGACGAGCGCCTCGTGGAACTCCGGCACCCTGACACCCGCCTCGGCGACCCGGTCGGCGATCCGGCTCATCCTGCCCACGTGCTCGGTCGCCTCGAAGCGGATCCCCCCGACCTGGCTCCGGTAGACCCCCTCGACAGGGCCGCCGGGCGGCGGACCGCCGTCCGTACCGGGCTGGTGGTCGTCGCTCACAGCTCATCACCTCTCGGGTGCGTCGTGCCGCGCGGCACACGTCCACCCCCGGTCCGCGCACCACGCCGTTCCCCTGCAAGAGCCCCCGGCCGCACCGTTGGTTCACTCCACCGCCCCGGGATTCTCCGCTCCCGGACTCCCCGCCGTGGGGGAGGGCCGAGGGGAAGCGCCGAGCGGCGCCCGCGGGCGGGCCGCCGGAGAACCGGATTGCCCTGTTGACCTGCGACAGTGCATACTCCAGCTTCCCCCACGACGCACCGCGGACAGCCCCCCACGACCGTCCGCGCGCCCTGTTCCTGTAACTCGGTCCGGTGGGGGATCTGCCCGATGGGCGCAATCCTGCGCGCGCTGCGCGCTGTCGTACTGCTCTGCGGTTTCCCTCTGCTGAGCCTGCTGCTGCTCGCCCTGCTCGCCGGTGCGGACGTCCTCGCGCTCACCCGGCTCGCCGGTCTGGCGGCGCTCAAGATCGTCATCGTCTCGTTCCTGCTGGCCGTCCCCGTCGTGCAGGGTGTCCTCATGCTCCGCGTGCCCCGCGCCGAGCGACCGGACGGCGTCACCGTCACCGAGGCGGACGAGCCCCGGCTGTGGGCGCTGGTGCGGGAACTCGCCGACGCCACGGGCACCCGCGCCCCCGACGAGATCGTCCTCACCGGCGAGGTCAACGCCGCCGTCGGCGAACGCCCGCGCCTGCTCGGCCTGTTGCCGGGACCCCGCGCACTGCACCTCGGCGTCCCGCTGCTGACCGGCCTGAGCGAGGCCCAGCTCCGCTCCGTGCTCGCCCACGAGTACGGCCACTTCACCGGCGGCGACACCCGGCTGTCCGCGCTCGTCGTCCGCGGACGCGTCCAACTCGCCGTCGTCATCGACCGGTTCACCAGCCGGGCCGACGACAAGGTCGCGGCGGAACGCGCCCGGCAGGAACGGGCCGCCGCGAAACGGCTCACCAGGGGCAGGAGACCCAGGGAGGTCGACACCCGGGGCGTCGGCCTCACCTACCGCGCGATGGCCGCGCTCTACACCGCCTACGCAAAGCTGTACCTGCGCGCCTCCCTCTCCACGGCCCGCGCCCAGGAGTACGCGGCCGACCTGACCGCCGCCCGGATCACGGGCCGCGACACCACCGCGTCGGCCCTGCGCGCGCTCCCGGCGCTGACCGCAGCGCACGACTTCTACCTCGCCCGCTACGCCTCCCTCGGGGTCCCCGTGCGCCTGCTGCCCCCGCGCGGCGAGTTCCTCGGCGGCTTCGCCCGGATGCTGGCCGCCCGTGAGGAGAACCTCGCCGAACTGCGCACCGCACTGCCCGCCGCACCCGCCTCGCCCTACGACTCCCACCCGCCGATCGCCGAACGGGTGCGCCGCGTCGAGCAGTTGCCGTCGGACGGGGCCCCGGTCGCGGCCGTCGTCCGGGTCGTCAACGGTCTGACGGGGGAGGCCCCGGCGACGGGCGCCGCGCTGGACCTGCTCACCGACCCGGCGCGCACCCTCGCGGCGCTGGAGGACGTGATCCTCACCGACGACGCCCGTTCCTTCCGCCGGGCCGCCGACTGGCAGGACCTGCTCGACACGGCGATGTCCGCGCACCTCACCGGAGCCGACACCCCGCTCCGGCAGGCGCTGGCCGCCTACACCCGGCGCCCGCCGACCCTGAACGACCTGCTGACGCTGATCGACGACGGCGCCCTGTGGCAACTCGCCCACCGGCTGCCGCTGTCCGAGCAGGCGATCGCGTCCAAGGGCCGCGCCTTCCGGGAGTTCGCCCGGCCCGTGCTGCGCACCTCGCTGCGCACCATGGTGCTCGCCGAGTTCAGCGCCCGCTCACTGCTCCACTGGGAGTTCTCCTGGGCGCACCCCGCCACGGTCCGCCTGCCCGGCGCGGCCGCGAGGGACGCCGCCTCGACAGACGCCCCCGACAACACGCGGGACACGGACGCGCGTCCGGGACCGGACAGCGAGGAGGTGTTCGAGGCCGCCCTCGACGCGGCGCTTGCCGACCACCCCGACACCGCCCCGCTGCGCGCCCTCCTGCCCCCGTCCCCGCACCCCGCCGAACAGGCGTCCTGAGTACGGCACTTGACCACGGAGCCCGAACGGGGCACCGCCGCCGACAGAGATCCCACCGACGGGACTCGCCCCTGCCCCAGCGGGACTGATCAGGGCCGATCCTCACCCTCGCGGGACCGATCCGGTCCGGCCCCCGCCCGTCCGCGCGCCGCCCCGACCTGACCTGACCCGACCCGACCCGACGAGAACGGAAAACCCCGCCCCTCATGACCATCCTGCTGTGGATCCTCGGCATCCTGGCCGTCCCCGTCCTGCTGTTCGGGCTCTGGCTCGCCGGTGTCTTCCTCAAGGAGTTCTTCTCCCCCAGCCCCGACGACGATGACGACGCCGACGACGGCGTCGGGGCCGCCCAAGCCGCCGCCGCGCCCGGCCTGTTGCCGTCCGACCGGCAGGACACCGCCTACGCGGGGCCGCTCCCCGACGACTGGCGGGCCGCGCTCGACGCGGTGCGCGCCGACGACTGGCGGCCCGCCGCCGACCTGCTCGCCGCGATCGGCCGCGACTGGGAGGGACGGGCCGCCTTCTCCTACGCGCTGAGCCAGTTGGCCGTGCGGGAGGACGACTGGCTGCTCGCCTGGGAGGCCGAACGCGCCGACGACCCGGACGCGGCGCTGGTCCGCGCGCGCAGCACCGTCGGCCTCGCCTGGGAGATCCGCGGCGCCCGGCGCGCCACGTACACGACGGGCGAGCAGTTCGAGGGGTTCCACCGCACCCTGCGCACCGCCCGCGAGCAGGTCGCCCGCGCCGCCGCGCTCCACCCCGACGACCCCACGCCGTACATCGCGGAGACCTGGATCGCCCTCGGGCTCGGCTACCCCAACTCCGCGATGGACAAGCTCTGGTCGGAGATCACCGCCCGCGCCCCGCACCACTTCGAGGCGCACTTCGCGGCGCTCCAGTACTGGTGCGCGAAGTGGAGCGGCTCGGAGCGGCTGGCCACGGCCTTCGCCGAACGGGCGGCGGCCCAGGCGCCGCCGGGGAGCCTGCTCACGGCGTTCCCGCTGATCGCCCACTTCGAGCACGACGAGTCCGCGGACACCGAGGCCGACAGCACGCCCGAGATGATCGCGCGGGTCGACGCCGCCCTCGTCGACGCGGCCGCCGCCGACCCGGCCCACCCGCGGCTGCCGGAGCTGCGCCACCTGCTGGCGTTCTACCTGTCGCTCCAGGGCCGCGAGGAGGCGGCGCTCGAACAGTTCAGGCTGGTCGACGGCCATGTGAACGCGCTTCCGTGGCGCTACCGCGTCGACCGGGCCGGGTACTACTGCCAGGTCCGCGACGCCACGGTGGTCGCGGCACGGGCGACGCACGGCACCCCGCCCGCCTGAGACCACCCGGCCCGGTGACGGGGGCCGTCACCGGGCACTCTGTTGCACCCGCCCCTCCGGGCGTTCCGGCTGGGCCGGGGAGACGAGCTGGAGTGGGAGAGGGCCGCCCGGCACCGGGGCGGGGGCACCCCGGCGGACCGGAGTGCCCCCGCCGATCAGACGGCCGGCGTCACCAGGTGACGGGCAGTTCGTGGACCCCGTACACGGCCATGTCCGTGCGGAAGGGGATCTCCGTCAGCGGGCGGTCCAGGCGCAGCCCCGGGAAGCGCCGCAGCAACGCCGGGTAGGCGAGCTGGAGTTCGACGCGCGCCAGGTTCTGTCCGAGGCACTGGTGCGGGCCCGAGCCGAAGGCCAGATGCCGCCGGGCCTGCCGGTCGACGCGCAGCTCGTCCGGGTCCTCGAAGACCTCGGGGTCGCGGTTGGCGAGGTCGCCCGCGCAGATCACCGCGTCCCCGGCCCTGATGGTCGTGCCGCCGATCTCGATGTCGGCGAGCGCGACCCGGCGCCGTCCCATGTGGGTGATGGTCAGGTAGCGGAGAAGCTCCTCGACGGCCCCGGCGACCAGCCGCGGGTCCCCGTCCCGGACGGCGGCGAGCTGCTCGGGGTGCTGGAGGAGCGCGCAGGTGCCCAGCGCGATCATGTTGGCGGTCGTCTCGTGCCCGGCGACCAGCAGCAGCCGCGCCTCGTTGGCGCACTCCTCCCGGGTGCTCAGGCCGGTGGCCAGGTACCCGGTGGCCAGACGGCTGAGGAGGTCGTCGCCGGGTGCGGACACCTTGCGTTCGACGAGGTCACCGAGGTACTCGACCAGTTCGGTGGAGGCGGTCAGCGCATCCTCCACGGTGCTGCGGGTGTCGACCAGGTACGCGCTGGCCCGCTGGAAGAACGCGTGGTCCTCGTAGGGGACGCCGAGGAGTTCGCAGATGACCAGGGACGGCAGCGGCAGCGCGAACGAGGTGACCAGGTCGGCCGGCGGGCCCGACTCCTCCATGGCGTCCAGGAGTTCGTCGATGATCTCCTGGATCCGCGGGCGCAGCGCCTCCATGCGCTTGATGGTGAAGTCGCCGGTGAACTTGCGCCGCTGCTCGTTGTGTTCGGGTTCGTCCATGGTGATGAAGGCCCGGTTGTGGGCGCGGGTGGCCTCCGAGGCGGCGCTCAGGCTCGGGTAGGAGGGGCGCCGGTTGTCGGCGCTGACCCGCTCGTCCCGCAACAGCGCGACCTGGTCGGCGTGGCGGGCGACGAGCCACGCCGTGCCGCCGTTCCACAGCGTCACCCGGGAGATCGGTTCCCGCCCGAGCAGACCGGAGCGGGCGGGCGGCGGGTCGAAGGGGCAGCCCGTCGCGCGTCGGGTGGTCCAGGCGGGGGCTGCGGCGGAGGTCTGGGTCATCTGCGTCCTTCCAGCGGGGTGGGGGAGGGGTGCCGGGGCGGGGTCAGGACAGCGCGATGGCCGCCGCCGGGCAGAGCTGCGCGGCCTCCGTGACGGACGCGTGCACCTCCGCGGGCGGGGCCTCGTCGAGGACGATCACCACGCCGTCCTCGTCCCGCTGGTCGAACACCTCCGGCGCGACCAGTACGCACTGGCCGGCCCCGCAGCACTTGTCGGTCTCCACGGATACGCGCATGGATGTCACTCCTCGCCCGAGCATCTGAGTTACTTAACAAAAGCAATCCAACGCGACGGAACGTAGCACCGCGGTGACACGGCGCGGAAGAGGGATGTGTGTACCTAGCAACTTTTTTGGTCATCGTCGAGCCGCGACCGGCGACCCGGGAGCGGCGGCGGACGGAGGGGCGCAACGGCCCCGCTGCGCCGGGGGAGTTGAGTGAGCCATCATCGGGACGTGACTTCCCCTTTGCCCGGCCCGCGCCCAGGACCCGCCGCCCCCTCCACGGCTGAGCTGTACCGATCGCTCGCCGACCTCGCGCTGGTCGTGGCCAGCGCCCGCACCCACGCGCGGCTGCGCGCCCAGGCGGGCGTGCCCATCGACCGCTCGTCGCTCGCCCTGCTGCGGGCCCTGGCGGCGGCCCCCTCCCCGTACCGGATGGGGGACCTCGCCGAGGTGCTGCTGGTCCAGGCGTCCCATGTCACGCGCCAGGCACGAGGGTTGGAGGAGGCGGGGCTCGTCACCACCGTCAAGGAGCCCGGCGACGACCACCGGGTGCGCCGGATCACCATCACGCAGAATGGCCGAGACGTTGTGGCCCGCGCCGAGGCGACCGGTCAACTCTGGCTCACCGGCGCCCTGCACGGCTTCACCCAGGAACAGCTGAGCGTGGCCGCCGCGGTGATCCAGCGCGTCACGGACGTCTACCGGGACGAGTGACAGGGCCTAACCCGCGCACCCCTCCCGGGAGTTGAGGCGGGCCGCCTGGCGGGTCAGGTGGTCGCGTTCCGCGGTGTCGGTGGCCCGTGCCGCGGCCTCCGTGTACAGCCGGGCCGCCGCCGCGAGGTCCCCGTCGCGCTCGTGCAGGTAGGCCGCGACCGCGGTGTGGCGCGGCAGCGCGTCGTCCAGCGCGGCGAGCGCCGCGAGGCCCGCGCGCGGTCCGTCGGCCTCCCCGACGGCCACCGCGCGGTTGAGCCGCACCACCGGGCTGCCGGTCAGCCGCACGAGTTCGTCGTACCACTCGACGATCTGCACCCAGTCCGTCTCGGCGGCGGTCGGCGCGTCCGCGTGCAGCGCCGCCACGGCGGCCTGCGCCTGGAACTCGCCCAGCCGGTCGCGGGCCAGCGCCGCCTGGAGGATCGCGACGCCCTCGGCGATCGCCGCGGTGTCCCAGCGCGCGCGGTCCTGCTCGGCGAGCGGCACCAGGCTCCCGTCGGGCGCGGTCCGCGCGGGGCGCCGGGCGTGGTGCAGCAGCATGAGCGCGAGCAGGCCCGCCGCCTCGGGATGGTCGACCGACGCCGCGAGCTGCCGGGTGAGCCGGATCGCCTCGGCGGCAAGGTCGACGTCGCCCGAGTAGCCCTCGTTGAAGACCAGGTAGAGGACGCGCAGCACGGTGGCGACATCGCCCGGCCGGTCGAACCGCACCCCGGAGACGGTGCGCTTGGCGCGGCTGATGCGCTGCGCCATCGTCGCCTCCGGGACCAGGTAGGCGCGGGCGATCTGCCGGGTGGTGAGGCCGCCGACCGCGCGCAGCGTGAGCGCCACCGCGGACGACGGGGTGAGCGACGGGTGGGCGCACAGGAAGTACAGGCGCAGGGTGTCGTCCGCGGCCGCCGCGGGCCCCGGCGCCGGTTCGTCCTCGACGAGGTCCTCGCGGCGGCGCCGGGCGGTGTCCGCCCGGGTCGCGTCGAGGAACCGGCGCCAGGCCGCGGTGACGAGCCAGCCCTTCGGGTCGCGCGGCGGGTCGGCGGGCCAGACCCGCACCGCGTCGACGAGGGCGTCCTGGACGGCGTCCTCGGCCGCCGCGAAGTCGGCTCCGCGGCGGACGAGGATGCCCAGGACGCTCGGGGTGAGGCTGCGCAGCAGGGCCTCGTCCATCGAGGGAGTCACTCGGTGATGGTGGGCGGGGCGGTCAGGAAGGGACGCAGCTCCAGCCACTCGTGGATCGGCCGCCCGCCCGCCCCCGGCGCGGCCGACAGTTCCCCGGCCAGCGCGACGGCGCGCTCGTAGCTGTCGACGTCGATCACCATCCACCCGGCGATGAGGTCCTTCGTCTCGGCGAACGGGCCGTCGGTGACCGGCGGGCGCCCCTCGCCGTCGTAGCGCACGAACGTCCCCTCGGGGGCGAGCGCCTGCCCGTCCACGAACTCGCCGGTCTTCTCCAGACGGGCCGCGAAGTCGTTCATGTACTGGATGTGGTCCGAGATCTCCTCGGGGGTCCACCGGTCCATGGGGACGTCGTTGACGGAGGCCGGGGCGCCCCGGTAGTGCTTGAGCAGCAGGTACTTGGCCATCGTGGTTCTCCTCGGTGCCGGTGCGGCCCCATTCTGGCCGCGTTCGCAGCGGGGACGGAGCCGGTCACGGGTTCTCGACACGGTCGGCGGAACTTTTTTCCTGGCCCCGGCCGATCACCCGGAGCGGCTCTCCCCGCGGGTCACCCGCTCCGGGTAGGTCTTCGTGAACCGCACCATCTGCACGATGATCCAGACGGGGACGATCAGCCCGAAGATCACCTCGATCGCGTGGAAGCGCTCCAGGGAGGCGGCGAGGATCCGGGAGACGCCGAGGGCGACGATGGCGACCCCCCAGGCGGTGCTGAGGACCCGGTTGATCCGGCGGAAGACCGGGGAGTCCCAGGCGGAGCGGGGCACCTGCTCGCGGGCGAACTGCTCGGTGAACGGCAGCACCGGGACCAGGGCCAGCACGAGCAGCCCGAGGACGACGCCGACGCCCGCGCCGCCCCAGGTGGCCAGCCGGGAGTCGTCCTGGTGGCCCAGGGTGAACCCCAGGACCGCCAGCACCGCGAAGAGGACCAGCGAGAGCACGCTGATGATCTTCGGCGGCCAGATCGGGCGGCCGACCAGCAGCGCGCCCAGCGCCAGCACCGCGGCGACCAGGGCCGCGATCCCGATGCCGCCCGCCGGGAGGACCCGGGCGAGCAGCGAGAACACGATCAGGGGAACGAAGCTGAGCACCAGCACGGTGGCTTTCATGACGCGCGCCCTTCCGGTGTGCCGCCGGGCGCCTCACACCGCCGCGCGGGGGAGGTGGTCGGCGAGGTGGTCGAGCATGACGGTGTGGGTCAGCCGCCGGCCGGTCGGCTGGCAGTGGAAGTTCGCGCCGTCGGCCGCGGAGAACCCGACGATCGCCTTCTCGCCCGGCAGCAGCCCGAACAGCTCGCGCGACTGCCCCGGGAAGAACTGCTCGTCCGCCGGATCGAGCACCAGCATCGGGGTGTCGACGGCGCCGACGACGTCCCGCACCTGGTACCTGAGCACCTCGGTGAACACGTCGAACAGGTCGCCGGTCCGGTAGGGCTTGGCGCGGAAGGCGAGGACCCGCGCCTCCACCGGGCCCGTCCCCTCCCGCATCGCCGCGTCGAACTCCTCCCTGCGCCCCTCCCGCAGCAGCGTCAGCAGCGGGGCGGGAAGCCGCGACGTCCACGCCTCGGAGACGTCCACCACGCCCGGGTCGGCGACCGCCGCGCGCAGCCGGTGCTCGAAGGCGAGCGCCCGGGTGATCCAGTAGCCGCCCTGGCTGATGCCGTACCCGGCGAGCGCGTCGGCGTCCACGTCGGGCCGGGCCACGAGGGTGTCCAGGACGGGGGTGAGGACGGCCTCCCAGTCGGGCCGGAACGGTATCCCCTGTTCGAACAGCAGCGACTGCTGCCCGGGGCCGTCGTGGAGGAAGACGTTCCAGCCGCGCCCCACCGCCTCGACCGCGCCGTAGCCCAGCAGCCCGGGGAGGGAGCCGTCGCTGCCGTTGATCATCACCAGGGTGGGGCGCGGCACGCCGGTGGCGTCGGGGCGCAGCAGGTAGCCGGGCATCGTCGTGCCCTCGTAGGGCACGGGGACCCGCACGCAGCGGCCCGCCCAGGCGTCGACGACCTTCTCCCAGCAGGCCCGGTGGGCGCGGAAGGTCGGCAGCATGACGGACTGGTCCGCCATCCCGTCGATGAAGGCCAGCGCCTTCCCGTAGTACTCGGAGGCCGCCAGCAGGGCCCAGCGCGCGGTGTCGGGGTGGCCCGCCCCCAGGGCGTCCTCGCCGCGCGAGGCGAGACCGGCGGCCGTCGCGGTCCAGGCGTCGAACCAGCTCAGGGAGTCGCCGTCGGTGATGCGCTCCAGGGTGGCGAGGACCAGTCCGACGTCCCCGGTGCCGCAGGCGGCGGCGCCGAGGGCGGTGCGGGCCTCGTAGTCGAAGTCGAGATCGGTGAACAGCCCGCCGCGTGTGCCGAGCGCGGTCCGGGACCCGTCGTGGTTCATACCGGGGTCACATCCTGGACGACACGGCGGTCAGCGCGCGGGGCCCGGGTCGGCCGACCGGGGCGGTGGAGCGCTGACGACGTTCCGCAGCGTCGCTGACCGGCCTGGGAGGCCCCGGCCATGTTCGAGCATAATCGCGGGCCCGCGGGGTCGCCCCTCGTGCGGCGCTCCCGCCGTCCGGGCCCGGCGCTGCGGCGGATGGCGCGGACCACGTCTACGAAGGGGTATAGTAGATCTTGAGCCGGTCACCACGACACCGTGGTCCGTCCGTGCGTCGGTGGTCCAAGGAAAGACGCCCCGCTTCCTGCGGGGAAATGCAGGTGCAAGGCCTGCCCGGCGCTCTCAGGTGAGGCCCGTCCGCTGCGGAAGCGGACGGGCCTCACGCGTTCCCTGCGCCAGGACGCGGCCCTGCCCGTGCGACGGCCGCGCCGGTGGACCCCGTCCCCATGGCGGGGGCGGTCGTGAATCCGCCGGATCGTGCTCGGCGGAGTCGCACGCCCCGGCCGCCCGGACCGAGCGCCCTCGGCGATTAATTCGCCGTAAAAAGCGAGGCGATCAATGCGCGGCTGTCTCTAATCTCTTTATGGCATTCCATGAACTGTGGAGTGATCGGGGGCGAGCGGTCGTGGGGAATCACGTGCGGCGCGGCGGGACCGCGCGGACGGTGAGGTTCCCACCGCCGGATTTCTGGAGTTCCGAATTCCGGTCAACTGGGCCTCTCTGTCGGTCGGGGAAGCCCCCGCGCCGGTCGCGGCAGCCGCCCGCGGCCCCGGCGGCGCCCGGCGGTGAACGGGCCCCGGGCCTGCGACGGGGAGCCTCTGGCCGGTCCTTCCGTGTGCGCGTGCAAGTGCGCCGCTCTCCGCGGAAAACCGTGCCAGGTGTGGGGACTGTGCGGGAAACGGCGTTTTCCGTGCCCGTCCCGGTATATCCAGGACGCGATCCGTACGGTTGAAGAGGTGCGGATCGAAGTGCTCGAACCGGTCGCAGCTGAGAATCAGGGCAACCACGTCGCGGTGGCCGCCCCGGCTCCGTCATGAGCCGTTGTCCTCACCTGTCGGCGTGTGTTCGAATAGATTTCGCACTGCGCACCATGGATATGCATCAGAGATATGTCAAGGGCGCATCACGGGGGATGCGTCGGGAGCGGGCGGCACTCGCGTGCCCGCGTCCGTCGCTCCGCGCGTCCCCTGCGCGCATCGATCACGGGTGCGGCACGGCGATGCCGCGCCTCCGATCTGGGGGATCCATGTCAGGAGCAGACGAGACACTGTCGGTACAACTTCTCGGTTCGCTGCGCGTGTGGAGGGGAGAGGCCGAGGTGGTGGTGGGGCCGCCGAAGCAGCGGGCCCTGCTCGCCCTCCTCGCCACCCAGCAGGGCTCGGTCGTCGGACCGGGCCAGATCATCGACGCGTTATGGGGGCCGGACGCCCCCAACACCGCGCTCAACAGCGTGCACACCTATGTGGCCGGGCTGCGCAGGGCGCTCGACCCGGACCGGCGGGGCCGCGAGTCGGACGGGGTGCTGTGCTCCCGGGCGGGCGGGTACGAACTGTGCCTGCCCCTCGGCGCGGTGGACGCCGTCCTGTTCGTGCGGCAGTGCGAGGAGGCCAGGCGCCTGGCGGCACAGGGGCACTGCCGGGCCGCCTTCGAGCGGTTGGGGAAGGCGCTCGGGCTCTGGCGGGGCGACGCGCTCTCCGGGGTGCCCGGTCCCTTCGCGGCGATCGAGCGCAGCAGGCTCCGCGAGATCCGCTTCTCCGCCGCCGAGGACTGGATCGCCGGGATGATCTCCGCCGGACGCTGCGAGGAGGCGATCGTGGTGGTGGGGGAGGCCATCACCCAGGAGCCGCTGCGGGAGCGGCTGCGCTATCTGCTGATGCTGGCGCTGTACCGCAGCGGACGGCAGGCGCACGCCCTCCAGGCGTACGGCGACGCGCGTTCCCACCTGCGCGAGGAACTCGGCATCGAGCCGGGATCGGAGCTGCGGGGGCTGCACGCGAGGATCCTGGCAGGCACCGTCGACGACGCCCTGCCGAGGTCGCCGTCCGGGGCGGCCGAACCGGCGTCCACCGTCCGGCCCGACCCGACCGGCCGCGCGGAGGACGGCCGGCCGGTGGCGCCTGGCATCGGACCGAACATGCGTCAGTTCCCGTCCAGGGCGCGCACGTTCGTCGGCCGGGAGGTCGAGATCGAGCGGGCGAGGACGGCGCTGCGCCGCACCGGGGGCGAGCGCGGCCGGGCCACCCCGATCTTCGTGATCGACGGCCCGCCCGGCGTCGGCAAGAGCGCCCTCGCCCTGGAGCTGGGCTACGAACTGCTGGCCAGCTTCCCCGAGGGGCAGCTCTACGCGGATCTCGCGGGCACCGGCGACCGGCCCCGCGCGCCGTTCGAGATCCTGGGGTCGCTGCTGGAGAGCCTGGGCGTCGGCAGGGCGGCCCTGCCCGTCGACCTGGACGGCAGGGCGACCCTCTACCGGAGCCTGCTGCACGAGAAACGCGTGCTGATCCTGCTCGACGACGCGGTGGACACCGAGCAGATCCTGCCGCTGGTGCCGCAGGGCTCTGCGTGCCTGATCGTCACCGGCCGCCGCCCCCAGCGCGGGATGGTGGCCCGCTACGGCGCCCACCGCATCAGCCTCAAGCCGCTCGATCCCGGCCCGGCCGCCGAACTGCTCGGTGAACTCCTCGGCCGCGAGGCCGTGTCGGGCAACGAGGACGCCGTCCGCCGCCTGGTCGAGCAGTGCGGACGGCTGCCGCTCGGCATCCGGATCACCGCCGCCGCGCTCCAGGAGACCGCGGACGCGTCGCCCCAGCGGCTGGCCGTGCTCTACGAGGACCCGGTCACCCGGCTCGACCTGCTGGCGGTCGCGGGCGAGGACGGCATGAGCGTCCGCTCCTCGCTGACCGCGAGCTACCGCGCCCTGCCCGCCATGACGGCCCATCTGTTCCGGCTCCTCAGCCGCACGGGCCTCGCGGTGGTCGAGGTGCCCGAATCCGGCCAGTTGCTGGGCGTGAACCGGTCCGAGCTGCTGCGCCATCTCGAACTCCTCGCCGACCTGGGTCTGTTGACGCGGCTCGGCGCGGGCAGCTACCGCTTCGACGATCTGACGCTCACCTACGCGGGGGAGTGCGCGGAGGCGGAGTGGGTGCTGTCGCGCAGTCTCGGGCCCGCGCGGCTGAAGCAGGTCGTGGCCGACCAGGACGAGTTGCGCACCGGCTGACCCGGCGTCAGCACCGGGTCGGCCCCTGGCGAGTGCCCCCGTTCACTCGCCAGGCTGAAACCTGACCCCTAGGGAGGAATCGGAGGGTGCGGGCCCGGTCACCGCGTGTTTTGATACGAGCCAGTCTCGTATCAAAACTCCGAAAGGGGGAGCTGTGTCCGCAGTCGCAGTGTGGAACAGCCCCAAGCGCTGGTGGGCGCTGGCCGTCCTGGTGATGTGCGTGCTGGTCAACGGCCTCGACGCGACGATCCTGTACGTGGCGATGCCCGAGCTGGTCGACGAACTGGGCGCCTCCAACTCCGATCTCCAGTGGTTCCACAACGCCTATCTGCTCGTGTTCGCCAGCCTGATGCTCCCGTTCGGCGTGCTCGCCGACCGCGTCGGCCGCAAGCGGCTGCTGCTGGTCGGGCTCGCCGTCTTCGGCCTGGCCTCGGGGTTCGCGACGGTGGTGGACAGCCCGGGGGCGCTCATCCTCGCCCGCGCGCTGATGGGGCTCGGCGCGGCCGTCGTCACCCCGGTCTCGCTGGCCATGCTGCCGGTGCTGTTCGCCCCCGGGGAGCGGGCGCGGGCGCTCGCCGTCTGGTCCGCGGGCGTCGCCCTCGGCCTGCCGATCGGCCCGCTGGCGGGCGGCTGGCTCCTTGAGCACTTCTGGTGGGGCTCCGTCTTCCTGATCAACATCCCGATCCTGCTCGTCGCGATGGTGGCGGGCCTCTTCCTCTTCCCCGAGCACAGGGGCGTGCGCGAGCACGCCTTCGACTGGCAGGGCGCCGTGCTCTCCGTCCTGGGCCTCGGCGCCCTCACGTTCGCGCTGACCCGGGCCCCCGAGGACGGCTGGCTCAGCGGCCGCACCCTGGGCGGCGCCGCGACCGGCCTGGTGCTGCTCGCGCTGTTCGTGCTGCGCGAGCGGAGCACCCCGCACCCCCTGCTGAACGTCCGGGCCTTCGGCGAACGGCGCTTCGGGGCCTCCGTCCTCGCCCTGCTCCTGGTGCACTTCGCCATGACGGGGTTCCTGTTCATGCTGAGCCCCTACCTCCAGGCCGTCCTCGGCAACTCCTCGCTCGGCACCGGCGTGCGGATGCTCCCGGTGGTGCTCGCCGTCATGATCGGCGCGGGCGCCGCCGAACGCCTCGCGCCCCGGGTCGGCCCCCGCGGCCCGGTGGTGACGGGGCTGCTGCTGATGTGCTCCGGGCTGCTGGTCTTCTCCCGCACCGGGGTCGCCTCCGGTGAACTCGCCGTCGCCCTCTGCCAGGTGCCGCTGGGCATCGGCATCGGCCTGACCCTCGCCATCGCCATGCACACCGCGCTGTCCACCGCGTCCGACGACCGCTCGGGCGAGGCGTCCGGCATCACCAGCGCCTTCCGCCAGGTCGGCGGTGTCATCGGGGTGGCCGTGCTCGGCAGTGTGCTCAGCACCGGGTTCCGCAGCGACATGAAGCCCCTCGTCGCCGGACTGCCCGCCGGGGCGGCCGACGCCGCCGGGGACACCGTCGGCGCCGCGCTCGCCGTCGCCGCGAAGCTCGGACCGCAGGGCAGGGCGCTGGCCGAGGGCGCCCGGCACGCCTACGTGGACAGCATGGACACCGCGCTGATCGGCGGCGCCGTCGTCCTCTTCGCGCTCGCCGCCGCCGTCTTCGCGTGGATGCCGCGCGGCGGTCCCGCCCCCGCCGAGGGGACCCCCGCGGGCCCCTCCCACGCCGTCACGGAGCACGTATGATGGATTCTTCGTGGCGTGCATGGTCTGAGACGGTGATACCGAGAGGTTGACTGCGTAGATGTACGAGACGCGAGAGAACCGGCAGACCGGATCCCGGCCCATAGGGCGGCCGCGCAGCCACCACGCGGACGCCGCCATCATCCAGGCCACGGTCACGCTCCTGGGCGAGACCGGGTTCCAGGGGCTGACGATGGACCAGGTCGCCCGCCGCGCGGGCGTGGGACGGGCCACCGTCTACCGGCGCTGGGGCTCCAAGGAGGAGATGATCATCAGCGCGCTGGACACGCTGATGGCCGACTTCGACGTCGAGGCGACCGGCGATCTCCGCGCCGACCTCCTCACCATGACGCGCTGGCTCCGGGACGGCCTCCTCAACGCACCCGAGGGACGCCTCCTGCCCCATCTCGCGGCTCAGGCCGTCAGCGACCCCAACTTCCCGTCGAGTCACATGGACAGCTGGGTCTGTCCCTGGCGCGACGCCGTCGAGGCCGTCTTCGTGCGCGCCCGGGAGAAGGGCGAGGTCCGCGCGGACGTCGACCTCATCGGCGTGGTCGACATGCTCGCCGGCGTGGTGATCCTGCGCCTCTTCCTCGGCCAGGGCAAGCCGCTGACCGACGGCCAGATCCACGACATGATCGAAGCGGTGCTCGGCGGCGTCCTGCAGTGACCCCCGCCCGCCGCTGACCCCTTCCCGTGGCCGCGACCGGCCCCGCCCGACCTCCGCGCACCCGAGTGCCCGGGGCGGGTCGGGGCCGGTCGCCGTTCTCCCGACCGCAGGAGACCTCCATGACCACCCCCGCCCGTCCGCCGCTGTCACCGCCGCGCCCCCTCGGGGAGCCGCGCGAGTGGCCCGCCTCCTTCGCCGACCGGCTCACCTCCCCGCTGCCCGGGGTGACCGACTTCCTCCGCCTCGCCCTGCGCGGCCAGCGGCTGCGCCCGCCCGCGCGCACCCTGGACCAGCTCGCCCGGCTGCCCGTCGACCCCGCCCCGGTCCCCGAGGTCGCGCCCGGCGACCTGTCCCTCACCTGGGCCGGACACGCCAGCTTCGTCGTCCGGATCGGCGGACTCACCGTCCTCACCGACCCGGTGTGGTCGCGCCGGATCGTCGGCACCCCCGAACGCGTCACCCCGGTCGGCGTCCCGTGGCCCGAGGTCCCGCACATCGACGCGGTCGTCATCAGCCACAACCACTACGACCACCTCGACGCCGCCACCCTGGACCGGCTGCCGCCCGGCACCCCGCTGCTCGTGCCCGCCGGACTCGCCGACTGGATCAGACGGCGCGGGTTCACCGAGGTCACCGAACTCGACTGGTGGGAGGCGGTCGAACTGCCGGGACCGCTCGGCCCCGTCCGCTTCGACTTCGTCCCCTCCCACCACTGGAGCAGGCGCGGACTCACCGACACCTGCCGCAGCCTGTGGGGCGGCTGGATGCTGACCGCGCCCGGCGGGCCCCGGGCGTACTTCGCGGGCGACACCGGGTACGGGCACTGGTTCGGCGAGATCGGCCACCGCTACCCGGACATCGACCTGGCGATCCTGCCGATCGGCGCCTACGAGCCGCGCTGGATGCTGCACCCCGTGCACACCTCGCCCGAGGAGGCGGTGCGAGCCTGCGAGGACCTCGGCGCGCGCATCCTGACGCCCATGCACTGGGCGACCTTCCTGCTCTCCGCCGAGCCCCCGCTGGAGCCGCTGAGCCGGGTGACCGCCGCCTGGGAGGCGACCGGCCGGCCCCGCGCCGACCTGTGGGACCTCGCCGTCGGGGCGTCGCGCGTCCTGCCCGCAGGCGGACAGAGCGCGCCTTGCGGAATTCCCTTTCTGTAGATGTCGTAGAGGACGTATCCAGAACCGCTACAGACCTTCTGTAGACGGCCCCCGGCAGACTGTCGAGGCGCGACAGGGCGGCGGATCGCACACGCCGGATCCCGCGCGCTCCAGGGTCTACGGGAAGGTCTCAGCATGCCGTCACGTCCTTACGGTATTTCCGCCGACTACGACGTCGTCATCATCGGAGGAGGCCCGGCCGGAGCCACGACGGCCGGTCTCCTCGCCCAGAACGGCCACCGGGTACTGCTGCTCGACCGGGAGCGTTTTCCGCGCTACCACGTCGGTGAATCCCTCATTCCGGCTTTCATGAAGCCGATGGACGAACTCGGGCTCACCGAACGCATGGACCAGCGCGGTTTCGAGCGGAAGTACGGCGGCAGCCTCGTCTGGGGCAACAACCAGGTGCCGTGGAAGTTCAGCTTCCTCAAGGGCAAGTACCCCTACGCCTTCCACACCCGCCGCGCCGACCTCGACGCGCTGATCCTCGACCGCGCCCGCGAACTGGGCGTGCACATCATCGAGGACGCCACCGTCAAGGAGCCGATCGAGGAGGACGGCCGCGTCGTCGGCGTCCGCTACGCCCTGCGCGGCATGGACGGCCTCCGCGAGGTGCGCGGCGGGCTCGTCATCGACGCCTCCGGGCAGGCCCGGGTGCTCAGCCGCCGCTACACCGACGTGAAGTGGCACGACGCGCTGCGCAACGTCGCCGTGTGGACGTACTACGACAACTGCGAGCGCCTGGAGGGCGACGAGTACACCAACATCCTCATCGAGGGCCTGGACGGCGGCTGGTTCTGGGCCATCCCCCTCGACAAGGGGACCGTCAGCGTCGGGTACGTGACGCGGGTGGCGAGCGCCGGGGAGTCGGGGCAGGCCCTCGAAGACCTGTTCCACGCCCAGCGCGACCGCACCACCAAGCTCAGGAAGATGCTCGCGGGCGCCCGCCAGTCGGCCGGGTTCCGCACCGCCCGCGACTGGTCGTACCACTCCGACCGGTTCTACGGCGACGGTTGGGTCCTGGTCGGGGACACGGCGGCCTTCGTCGACCCGCTGTTCTCCACCGGCGTCGCGCTGGCCTGCATGGCGGGCAGCACCCTCGCCAAGATCGTCGACCAGATCATCAGGCACCCCGAGATCGAGACGAAGGCCCTGGACCGGTACGCCACCGCGTACTCCGGATTCTTCGACGAGATCCGGGAGTTCGTCGAGCGCTTCTACGACCAGACGAAATACAAGGAGTTCTACCACAGCCTCGCCCAGGAAATGATCGACCCGGAGCACGAGCGGAAGCCCGCCGACGACTTCGTCACCCTCATCTCCGGACTCAGCGGAAATCACCCGCTGTTCCAGATCACGCTGGACGACCTGATCCCCGACCCGTCGTCGGAATCGGTACCGGCACAGAACTGAGCGGAATTCCGGGGCGGCCGTCGCCACGGACAGCACGGCCGCCCCGGAAACCCATCCACGCGGCGCACGTCAGTCATCACAAGCGGGGGCACGGAGGAAATGAGCAGTCATCAGTTGCAGATCCTCTTCCTGGATCTGGCGATCATTCTCGTCATGGCGCGGGGGCTCGGACACCTCGCGTCCCGTGTGCACCAGCCACCCGTCGTCGGGGAGATCCTCGCGGGCGTGCTGCTCGGACCGACCCTGCTCGACGGGGCGCTGAGCGACACCCTCTTCCCCGACGACGTGCGCCCCGTCCTGTCGGGCGTGGCCAACCTCGGCGTCGCCCTCTTCATGTTCCTGGTCGGCCTCGAACTGGAGGCCGCCACCATGAAGGGCCACGGCCGGGCGACCGTGGCGGCGGCCGTCGGCTCCACCGCCGTGCCCTTCGTCTGCGGCGTCGCGCTCGCCTTCGCCCTGCTCCCCGGGCACGAGATCCGCGACCGCTCCACCTTCGTGGTCTTCATCGGCCTCGCCGTCTCGGTGACCGCCTTCCCGGTCCTCGCCCGCATCCTCACCGAACGCGGCCTGAGCCGCACCACCATCGGGGGCATCGCCCTGGCCACCGCCGCCTTCGTCGACGTGGTCGCCTGGTCGGGACTGGCCGGGGTCAACGCCTCCATCGGCGCGGGCGGCAGCCACTGGCGCGTCCTGCTCCTGATGCCCTACCTGGCCGCCATGGTCCTCGTCGTCCGCCCGCTGCTGCGCCGCTACCTGGTGCCGGGCGACGGCGCCGCCGAACCGGGACCCGTCAAGTTCGCCGTCGTCCTGGTCGGCGCGCTGCTGTCGGCCGCGGCCACCGAGGCGATGGGCATGCACCACATCTTCGGCGCCTTCCTCTTCGGCCTGATCGTGCCCCGCAAGGGCGCCCGCGCCCTGCGCGCCGACGTCCACGACCGCACCGGCCACCTCACCGCGGTCCTGCTGCCGGTGTACTTCGTGGTCGCCGGGCTCCAGGTGGACCTCGGCGGGATCGGCACCGCCGGACTGCGCGAACTCGCCCTCATCCTCCTCGTCGCCGTCGTCGGCAAGTTCGGCGGCACCTACCTGGGCGCCCGGGTCGCCAAGCTCCCGCCCCGCTCCGCCGCCACCCTCGCGGCCCTGATGAACACCCGGGGCCTCACCGAACTCGTCATCCTCGGCATCGGCCTCCAACTCGGCCTGCTCGACAACGCGTTGTACTCCCTGATGGTCGTCATGGCGGTGGTGACCACGGTCATGACCGGCCCGCTCCTCAGCCGCATCGGCGCCCGGGGCCCGGCCCCCGACACCGGCACCGACGCCACCCGCGAACGCGTCGGCGCCGCGCCCTAGACACACCGCACGGCGCGCACTCGGCACGCCCGCACCGCACGGGAACAGGGAGCGAAAGGAACCCAGGCATGCACTTGGTCGAGCGGGACCGGGAGCGGACCGCACTCACCGACATGATCCAGCGCGCCGCCCGGGGCGAGGGGCAGGTCGCGCTGATCACCGGCGGCATCGGCAGCGGCAAGACCGCCCTGCTCGCCGAGGCCGCCGAGGAGGCCAGGCGCCGCGGCTTCGACGTCCGGTGCGCCACCGCCTCGCTGGCCGAGCGGCAGACCCCGGGCGCCGTCCTCGGCCAGCTGACCCGCGGCCTCGGACCGGTGCCGGGAAACCTCCCCGCACCGGCCGGTACCGGCGCCCGTGACACCCTCGCCCGGCTCGGCCCCGAGAGCCTCGACTCCGCGGTGTCCCGCGCCCTGCTGCGCCTGTGCGCCGACGTCGAACGCCGGGCCCGCCGCACCCCGCTGCTGCTGTGCCTCGACGACGTCCAGTTCATGGACGAACTCTCCCTGCACTGGCTGCTGCTGCTCATCAGGCGGCTGTCCGACGCGGCGCTCGCGCTGGTCCTCACCGAACGCGGGCTCTCCCGCCCCGCCGACCCCCGGCTCCGCGCCGAACTGCGCCGCCGCCCCGAACACCGGCCGCTCGCCCTGCCCGCACTCTCCGTCGACGGGACCGCCGCCGTCCTCGCCCCGCACGTCGGCGACCGCCTCGCGCCGCTGCTCGCCGCCGAGTGCCACGCCGTCAGCGGCGGCAACCCGCTGCTCGTCAGGGCGCTCGCCGAGGACAGCAGGCACGGCGCGGCCGACCCCGGGACCACCACCGAGCGCCTGGTCGTCGGTGACGCCTTCGCCGACGCCGTCACCGGCTGCCTGCACCGCGGCTGGCCCGCGCTGCTGCGGATCGCGCGGGCGCTGGCCGTCCTGCGCGACGACGCCCCGGCGGACACGACCGTCGCCCGGGTCGCCGACGTCGAGGACACCGTGCGCGTCCGCGGCCTGCGCGCCCTGGAGGACGCCGGACTGCTCGCGGGCGGACGGCTGCGCCACCCGGCGACCGCCGCGGCCGCCCTCGCGGGCTGCACCGGGCAGGAGCGCGCCGCGCTGCACCACAGGGCCGCCGAACGCCTCTACGAGCAGGGCGCACCCGCCGTCCGGGTCGCCCACCACCTCGTCGCCGCCGGAACGGGCACCGCACCCTGGGCCGGGGACCAGCTCAGGGAGGCCGCCGAACGCCATCTGGCCGCCAGCAGGCCCGCGTCGGCCAGGCCCTGCCTCGAAGCAGCCCTGCGCCACTGCCGCGACGACGGCGAACGGCTGCGCCTCAAGGCGCTCCTCGCCGGCGCCACCTGGGTCCTCGACCCCACCATGGGAGCCCGGCACCTGGTGGAGCTGGCCGGTGCCCTCAGGGACGGACGGCTCCCCGACCAGTACGCCGTGATGCTCGCCAAGTACCTGCTGTGGCACGGGAAGTACGTCGAGGCGGCGGACGCCGTGGAGCGGATCGGACGCCGCGACGCCGCCGTCACCGACCCGACCGCCGCCGCCGAGGCCCGCGCCACCCGCGAACTCCTCTCCGTCACCTACCCCGGCCTGGTCCCCGGCGGCCGCCCGGCCCCCGCCCGGGTCGCCTCCGCCGGTGACCCGCGCACCCGGGGCGCGGCGGCGCTCTCGGACGTCCTGCGCCACGGCCCCGACCGCCGGGTGGTGGAGTCCGCCGAGGCCGCCATGCGGGCCATGAGCCTGGGCCGCACCACCCACGAGTGGCTGACCTGCGCCGTCTCCGCCCTGCTGTTCGCCGACCGGACCGCGTCCGCCGCCTCCTGGTGCGACCACTGGCTGGCCGAGGCACGGGCCCGCCGGGTCCCGCTGTGGATCGCCGAGTTCTCCTCCCTGCGGGCCGGTGTCGCCCTGCGCCAGGGACGCCCGCGCGAGGCCCGCGAGCTGGCCGAGACCGCCCTCGCCCGCATCCCGGTGGAGAGCTGGGGCGTCTGCATCGGCGGCCCGCTGGCCAACCTGATCCAGGCGAACACCGACCTCGGCGACCACGAGGCGGCGGCCGGATACGTCGAAATGCCGCTCCCGCAGGGCCTGTTCGACAGCCGCTTCGGCCTCTACTACCTGAACGCACGGGGCCACCACTACCTCGCCACCGGGCAACCCCGCGCCGCCCTCGACGACTTCGTCAACTGCGGTGCCCTGATGCGGCGCTGGCGCTTGGACCAGCCGTCCCTCATCCCCTGGCGGTCCGGCGCGGCCCACGCCCACCTCGCCCTGGGCGGCACCGCGCGGGCCCGCGCCCTGGCCGCCGAGCAACTGCGGCTGACCGGCGGGGCGCTGACCCGCACCCGGGGCCTCTCCCTGCGGGTCCTCGCCGCCGTCGGACCGCCCTCCCGGCGCGGCGCGCCGCTCAGGAACGCCGTCGCCCTCCTGGAACGGTCGGGCGACCGCCTCCAGCACGCGGGCGCGCTCGCCGAACTGGGCCTCACCCACCTGCGGGCCGGACGCGCCGAGACGGCGGCCGAACTGGTCGACCGGGCCGCGGAACTGGCCGAGGAGTGCCGGGCGCCGCACCTCGCGGCCCGCTTCCGGGACATCCTCCCCGCCCACCGCGCCCTCTCCGCCGCCGCGGCCCCCCGGGACCAGGGCCTCGACCTGCTGAGCCCCGCCGAGCGGCGCGTCGCCTCGCTCACCGCCCAGGGGTTCAGCAACCGCGAGATCTCCGCCCGGCTCGACGTCACCGTCAGCACCGTCGAACAGCATCTGACCAGGGTCTTCCGCAAGCTCGGGGTCCGTACCCGGGGCGAGCTGCGACAGCCGGGGGCGCTCGCCGGGTGACCCCCGGTCCCGGCGTCCACCACCACCCATCCCAGGAGGATCAGGAACCCTATGAAGCACACCGACCGATACGATGTGGCGATCCTCGGCAGCGGCATGGCCGGCGGGATGCTGGGCGCGGTCCTGGCCCGCAACGGCGTGCAGGTGCTGCTCCTCGACGCCGGCACCCACCCGCGGTTCGCGGTGGGGGAGTCCACCATCCCCTACACCTCCGGGATGACACGGCTGATCGCCGACCGCTACCAGGTCCCCGAACTGCGCGCCCTGTCCAGCTTCAAGGGCATCCGCGACCACGTCTCGCGCAACTGCGGGCAGAAACAGAACTTCGGGTTCGTCTACCACCGCGAGGGCGTCCCGCAGGACCGCCACGAGATCAACCAGCTCGTCGTGCCCTCCGTGCTGCGCACCGAGACCCACCTCTTCCGCCAGGACATCGACGCCTACCTCTTCCACGTGGCCGTGAAGTACGGCGCCCACCCCCGCCTCAACACCCGCGTCGTGGACATCGAGACCGACCCCGCCACCGGCGCCGTCCTGCGCACCGACGGCGGCGAGGAGTTCCGCGCCCGGTACGTCGTCGACGGCAGCGGCTTCCGCTCACCGCTCGCCGAGAAGTTCGCCCTGCGCGAGACCCCCACCCGCGCCAGGACCCACTCCCGCTGCCTCTTCACCCACATGACCGGCGTCGAGCCGTTCGACGACGCGCCCGCCGCCCGCGGCCACGACCAGCCCAACCCCTGGCACCACGGCACCCTGCACCACGTCTTCGACGGCGGCTGGCTCTGGGTCATCCCTTTCGACAACCACGCCGACTCGCTCAACCCGCTGTGCAGCGTGGGCCTCACCCTCGACCCCCGCACCCACCCCAAGGACGACCGCACCCCGCAGCGGGAGTTCGACGACTTCCTGGCCCGGTTCCCGGAGATCGCCCACCAGTTCCGCGAAGCGCGCGCCGTCCGCCCCTGGGTGTCGACGGGACGGCTCCAGTACTCCGCCAAGCAGGTGGTCGGCGAGCGGTTCTGCCTCACCTCGCACGCCGCGGGCTTCATCGACGCCCTCTACTCCCGCGGCCTGACCAACACCATGGAACTCGTCAACGCCCTCGGCTGGCGCCTCATCGCGGCCAGCAGGGACGGCGACTGGTCCATGGCACGCTTCGGCCACCTGGAGGACCTCCAGCAGGGCCTGTTCGACTTCCACGACGACCTCGTGCACAGCTCGTTCGTCGGATTCCGCGACTACGAGCTGTGGAACGCCGTCAACCGCACCTGGATGCTCGGCACCATGCTCGGCAACGTCATGCTGGAGGACGCCTACTACCGGTTCGAGCGCACCGGCGACGACCGCGTCTTCCGCGAGCTGGAGGAGCACGGCAGCCCCGGCTCCCCGCTCCCGGTCAGCGCCGGGTTCACCCGTATGGGCCCCTTCACCCGGGAGCTGTGCCAGGCCGTCGAGGCGGGCACCGAGACCCCGGGGGACGCCGCCCGCAAGATCCTCGCCTACATCGGGGACGCCGACTTCATCGCGCCGTCCTTCCGGTTCGGCGAACGGGACACCCGCTGCTTCGCGATGTCCCCGGCCAAGATGGCCATGAACGCCCGCTGGTGCCGCAGGGACGCGCCGCCCGAGATCGGCTCCCGCATGATCAACGCCAGCAAGGGCCTGGTCAGGATGCGGCTGCGGGCCGGCAGGTAGCCCACAGGCGGCGGGAGCGACCCGCCCGGGGACACGGCACGCGCGGGCATCCCGGCGCGCGCCGCCCCCGCCCCGTACACACCCCCTATGCCCCTGTCAGGGGGTGCCGGGAGGACCCCCCGCCGTGGCGGACAGGGGGTTCTCCCGGGTCCGGCGCCCTTCCTAGCGTGGGACCGCACCGTCCACGGACATCCGCTCCCGGCCCGGGACCGTCGAGATCCGTGACGCCGCCGTCCGCACCCAGCCGGGACCCGGGCGGCGCCCGGCCACCCTCTCCGGACGAAAAGGCAGCCCATGACGAACGCGCAGTCCACCACCGGTGCCGAGGAACCGATCGCCGTCGTCGGCATGGCCGGCCGCTTCCCCGGCGCGCCCGACGTCGACAGCCTCTGGACGCTCCTGATGGACCGGCGGGAAGCCGTCCGCCCCGTCCCCGCCGACCGCTGGGACGCGGCACTCCAGCACGACCCCAGGCTGCGCGTCCCGGCCGTCGGCGGCTTCCTCGACGACATCGACCTCTTCGACGCCGGGTTCTTCGGCATCTCCCCGCGCGAGGCCGCCGCCATGGACCCGCAGCAGCGGCTGCTCCTCGAAGTCGGCTGGCAGGCCCTGGAGGACGCCGGACAGCGCGCGAGCGACCTCGCGGGCACCCGCACCGGCGTCTACGTCGCCACCGTCTGGCACGACTACGAGCTGCTGCGCCGGGCCCGCGGCGCCGGGCACACCGCGCACACCCTCGTCGGCTCGGGACGGGACATCCTCGCCAACCGGCTCTCCTACTTCATGAAACTCCGCGGCCCCAGCCTCGCCGTCGACACCGGCTGCTCCTCCGGCCTCGTCGCCCTCGACCTGGCCGCCCGCGCCCTGCGCGCCCACGACATCGAGGCGGCCCTCGTCGGCAGCGCCAACCTGATGATGGACCCGCACGTCAGCGTCGGCCTCACCCACTTCGGCGGACTCTCGCCCGACGGACGCTGCGCCTCCTTCGCCCGGTCGGCGAACGGCTTCGTCCGCGGCGAGGGCGTCGCCGCCGTCTGCCTCAAGACGCTCTCCCGCGCCCTGCGCGACGGCGACCGGGTGCACGGCGTCCTGGTCAGCACCCTCACCAACAACGACGGCGGCGGGGCCAGCCTCGTCAGCCCCAGCCAGGAGGGCCAGGAGGACCTGCTGCGCCGCAGCTACGGCCCCCGCACCGTGCCCGCCACCGCCCTCTCCTACGTCGAGGCGCACGGCACCGGCACCAAGCGCGGCGACCCCACGGAGGCCGGTGCGCTCGGCACCGTCCTGGGCCGCGCCCGCCCGCACGGCGACCCGCTGCCGATCGGCTCGGTCAAGACCAACATCGGTCACCTGGAGGGGAGTTCGGGGCTCGCCGGGCTCATCAAGGTGCTCCTCTCGCTGCGCCACCGGATCGTCCCGCCGTCCCTGCACGCCGAGGAGCTGAACCCGCGCATCCCGTTCGACGACCTCAACCTCACCGTGGTCCGCGAACCCCTCGCCCTGCCCGCCGAGGGCCCCGTCCACCTGGGCGTCAACTCCTTCGGCTGGGGCGGCACCAACGCCCATGTCGTCGTCGCCTCACCGCCGCCCGCCCCGCCGTCCGCACCCGACCCCGACCGCGCCCGGGACACCGCGCTGCCGCCCGTCGTCACCCTGTCGGGCCACCGCGCCCCGGTGCTGGCCCGGCGGGCGGCCCAACTGCACGACGCGCTGCCCGCCGCAGGTCACTCCGCCGCCGCGCTGGCCGGCACCCTCGCCTGGCACCGCGACCACTTCGCCGAGCGGGCCGCCTTCGTCGCCGGGGACCTCCGGCAGGCAGCCGCCGGACTCACCGCGCTCCAGGACCCCGGCACCCCTGGCGACCCGGACACCGTCCTGGTCACCGGACGGGCCGTCCCGCGCGGCCGCACCGCCTTCGTCTTCCCCGGCCAGGGCTCCCAGTGGCGCGGGATGGGCGTCGACCTCTACCGGGACAGCCCGCGCTTCGCCGCCGTCGTCGACCGGTGCGCCAAAGCCCTCGCCCCGCACGTCGACTGGGACCTCACCGACGTCTTCGTGCCCGGCGCGGGACCCCTCGGCGACACCTGGACCACCCGCACCGACGTGCTCCAACCCGCCCTGTGGGCCATGTCCCTGGGGCTCGCCGAACTCTGGGGCGCCGCCGGTGTCGTGCCCGACGTCGTCCTCGGCACCAGCCAGGGCGAGATCACCGCCGCCACCTTCGCGGGCGCCCTCTCCCTCGACGACGCCGCCCTCCTCCTCGCCCGGCGCGGCGCGCTGATCACCGAACGGGTCAGCGGACGCGGCCTCATGCTCGCCGTCGACCTCGACCGCGAGGACGCCCTGCGCGCCCTGGAGGGCTTCGAGGACGAGGTCTCCTTCGCCGCGCACAACGGCCCCCGCTCCTGCGTCCTGGCCGGGGACCGCGACCACGTCCTCGCCCTGAAGGAACTCCTGGAGGCCGAGGGCACCTACTGCGCCCTCGTCGGCATCGACTACGCCTCCCACAGCGCCACGATGGGCGTCCTGCGCGACGACCTGCTGACCGCCCTCGCCCCGATCCGGCCCACCGAGGGCACCGTCCCGCTGATGTCCATCGTCGAGGGCGCGATCGTCGACGGCACGTCGCTCGGACCCGGCTACTGGGTCCGCAACCTGTGCGAGCCCGTCGAGTTCGTCGCCTCGGCGGCCGCCCTCTTCGACAGCGGCGTCACCCACGTCGTCGAGATCAGCCCCCACCCGGTGCTGCACCCCGCGCTGGAACAGCAGGCCGCCGACCGCGAGGAGCCCCTCGCCCTGCTCACCACGGTCCGCCGCGGCCACGCGGGCGTCCGCGACGTCGCCCAGGCGCTCGCCCGCGCCTACACCGCGGGACTCGAACCCTTCGGCACCCTGCCCCGGCACACCCATGTCCCGGTGCCCTGCTACCCGATGGAGCGCGAGAGCTTCTGGCCCGCCGACGGCCACCGCCCCGCCCACGGCGCCGTCCAGGGCCTGGAGGCACCCCTCACGCCCGCGCCCGGCCGGGCCGGGGTGTGGCACGGCAGCCTCGAACTGTCGCCCGCCGCCCAGCCCTGGCTCCCCGACCACCGGCTCTACGACACCGCGCTCCTGCCCGGCACCGGCATGCTCGCCCTGGCCCTGCACACCGCGCTGGCCCGCACCGGCACCCTGCCCGCCGCCCTGCGCGACGTCCGCTTCCGCAAGGAGGTGACGGTCGGCGAGACCCCGCTCAGGTTCACCACCGAGTGGCGGGACACCCCCGGAGGTGGCGCGTTCCGGCTCCTGTCGCTACCCGAGGGCGCCCCCGCCTGGGACGCCGTCGCGTCGGCCGACGTCCGCACCGGGCCCGACGTCCCGGCCCCCGACGTCCCCGCCCTCCCCGACTGGGGCGACGACGCGCCCGCCGAGGACCCGGCCGCGTTCTACCGCCGCTGCGCCGCCCGCGGCCAGGTCTACGGACCGGCGTTCCGCACCGTCCACGCCCTGCGCCGCCACCCCTCCGGCGACGAGGCCCTCGGCGAGATCCGGCTCCCGGACGACCTCGGGGCCGGACTGCGCCCCCGGGTCCCGCACCCCGTGCTCTGGGACGGCGCGCTCCAGGTGGCGCTGCTCCTCGACGACGGCACCGCACCGCTGATGCCGGTCGCCGTCGACGCCGTCCACCTCCTGTCCGCGGGCCCCGACCCCGTCACCGCGCTCCGCTCCCACGTCCTGCGCCGCCCCGACGGCCTCCTCGACGTCCGCGTCCACGACGGCGAAGGCCGCCCGCTGCTCGTCATGGCGGGCCTCCTGCTGCGGCCCCTGCCCGGCACCGACCGGCACGGGCCCGACGCCGACCGGCTGCACCACCTGCGCTGGACCGACGTCACCGACACCGGGCGGGCCGACCGGGCGGGCGCACCGGCCGGGCGCTGGACCGTCTGCGACAGCACCGGCGGCGCCCACGACCTCGTCGACGCGCTGCGCGCGGCGGGCGCCGAGGTCACCACGGTCGGCGACCTCACCCACCCGCAGGACGCGGTCACGACCGCCGGCGGCGCCCCCGCCGACCACATCGTCTTCCTCGCGCCGCGCGCCCGCGTCGGCACCGACGCCCAGCAGCGCGGACTCGCCCACCTCACCTCCCTGGTCCGGGTCTGCTCCGCGCTGCCCGCGCTGCCCCGGCTCACCGTCGTCACCGACCGCGCGCAGAGCGCCGTCCCCGACGACACCCCCGACCCCGGGGCCGCCCTCTACTGGGGATACGGGCGGGTGCTGCAACGCGAACACCCCGAACTGCGGCCCCGGCTCCTCGACATCGACACCGCGGGCCCCGACTGGGCACCCGCCTGCTCCCTGGCCCTGCTCGCGGCCGCCGACGACCAGCTCGCGCTGCGCGGCGACCGGTGGCTGGCCGCCCGGATCACCCGGACCGGCCCGCACGACCCGGACGGTGACGACGGGACCTGCCCCGCACGCCCCGCCTGGCGCACCGGCAGCCGCCCCCACCGCCTCGGCGCCGCCCGCGGCGGCCCCACCGGCACGGCCGAGTTCCTCCCGCGGACCCCGCCGTCGCCG
>NZ_FMCI01000112.1 GCF_900091845.1 Streptomyces sp. SolWspMP-5a-2 | reverse complement strand
GTAGGACGTGCCGCGGACGTCCCGTGCCTGAGGCGGACGGCGCCGCTCGCGCGCCCCGCCCCGGCGCTCAGACGTCGAGACCCTCCGCCGCGCGCTTCTCGCGCAGCTCCGTGATCGCGCGGCGGCGGGCCAGCCGGTGGGTGCGGCGGATCTGCGCCTCCTGGCGGCGCCGTTCGTCGCGCTCGGTCTCCGGCAGCACCGGCGGGACCGGGCGCGGCGTGCCGTCCGCGTCGACGGCCGCGAAGACCAGGTACGCGGAGCCGACCTGGGTGGCGGGCGCGGACTCGTTCCAGCGCTCCGCCAGCACCCGCACGCCGACCTCCATCGAGGTCCGGCCGGTCCAGTTCACCTGGGCCTTCACATGGACCAGGTCGCCGACCCTGACCGGTTCGAGGAACGCCATCTCGTCCATGGACGCGGTGACGGCGGGACCGCCGCTGTGCCGCCCGGCGACCGCGCCCGCCGCGTCGTCCACCAGTTTCATGATCACGCCGCCGTGCACGGTCCCCAGGAGGTTGGTGTCGGCGTGGGTCATGATGTGGCTGAGCGTGGTGCGGGACGCCGAGGTGGGCTTGCCGGGGATCTCCGGTGTGTCCGGGTCCGCGCCGGTGGCCTGTTCTGTCATGGACTCCACCTTATGCCGAACGCGCGTCCGGAAAATTTGTGTCGGCTTGGCAACAGCCGTGACCTGATTTTCCGACGACCCTTGTAAGAGGCACAGCGGCTGCCTGCACACTGATGCCATGAGCGAATGGCCCGATGCATGGTCCGACCAGAACCGCCGCAACCAGCGCGGCGGCGGCAGCGCGAGCGCACAGCCGGAGGGCCCTCGCGTCATGCGCCAGGTCCGCCGCCCCGACGCGGGCGGACACGGCGGCCCCCGCCCGTCCGCGCCCCCCTACGGCGGGGTGCCGCAGCAGCAGTCGTACGGCAACGGCCAGGGGCACGGCGGCTACGGCCAGGACGGCTACCAGGACGGCGGCTACAACACCGGCCGGGTCTACGGCGGCCCCGGCGGCGGTGGCCCCGGCGGTCCCGGTCCCGGCGCCCCCGCCCCGACTGGCGACGCCGCATCAAGTGGACGGCGATCACCGTCGCCGCCGTGCTGGTCGTCACCACCGTCGGCACCTACTTCTGGGCCGACTCCAAGCTCAACCGGGACGTCGACCTCTCCAAGGTCATCGACCGTCCCGAGGCGGGCGAGGGCACCAACTACCTCATCGTCGGCTCCGACAGCCGCGCGGGGATGTCCGCCGAGGACAAGAAGAAGCTGCACACCGGCTCCGCCGAGGGCCAGCGCACCGACTCGATGATGATCCTGCACGTCGGCGGCAACGGCGACACCCTCATCTCGCTGCCCCGCGACTCCAACGTGACCATCCCCACCTTCAAGGGCTCGGAGTCCGGCAAGGTCAAGGGCCCGCTCGGCACCAACAAGCTGAACGCGGCCTACGCCTTCGACGGGCCGACCCTCCTGGTGCGCACCGTCGAGTACAACACCGGCCTGCACATCGACCACTACGTGGAGATCGGCTTCGCCGGCTTCGCGAACATCGTGGACGCGGTCGGCGGCGTCGAGATCGACATCGACAAGGGCTTCAAGGACAAGTACTCGGGCGCCGACTTCCAGTCGGGCAAGCAGACCCTCGACGGCCAGCAGGCCCTCGCCTTCGTCCGCACCCGGCACGCGTTCGCCGCCTCCGACCTCCAGCGCACCAAGAACCAGCAGAAGTTCCTCTCCGCGCTGGCCCACCAGGTGGCCACCCCCTCGACCGTCCTGAACCCCTTCAAGCTGTACCCGACGCTGGGCGCGGGCCTCGACTCGCTGACCGTCGACAAGGACATGTCGCTGTGGGACCTGGCGTCGATGTTCTGGGCGATGAAGGGCGTCAGCGGCGGCGACGGCACCTCCATGAACATGCCGATCTCGGGCTCCGCCGGCGGCAACCTCGTCTGGGACAAGGCCAAGGTCAAGACGCTGGTCGACGAGTTGAACAACGACCGGAAGGTCACCGTCACCGGCGACTGACCGCCCCGGCTCAGGTCTGCTTCCCGCAGACCACACGGTCGCCGGTCGCCGCCTCGAACTCGCCCTGGTACGGCTCCTGGGCCCGCACCCCGCGCACCTGCCGGAAGTCGGACCCGGCGGTCACCCGCAGGGTCGGGCCGAGGCCCTTGACCTCCCGCAGCTCACTGCCCGGCAGCGCGGCGGCCACCGACTTCGCCGAGCGGTCCCAGCGCGGGTCGTAGGAGACGACCGTGCGGGTGGCGGAGCGGTCGGCCGCGCCGGTCGGGGCGCCGGTGGTGCGGAACCCGGTGGCGGCGAGCGCGGCGTCCACCCGCCGGCCGAGGCCCTCGGTCGCCGTCCCGTTCTCCACCTGGACGCGGATCTCCTGCGGCGCCACGTCCACCTGCGCCCGCTCGTCCGGCGGCTTGCGCACGGTCAGCGGCTTGTCCTCGCGCAGCGCCCGGAAGAGCCGGTCGGCCTTGGCCGCGTCCCACTTCAGCGTCGAGCCGATGCCCTTGACGACGTACGACATCTCCCCGATCGGCACGGTCGTGAACTCCGACGACGACGGCGAGAAGTTCCGCATCGCCCGCCCCAGGTCGAGCAACTGGTCGGTGCCGAAGCCCTGGTCGGCCCGGACCGAGCCGAGCACCGCCCGGGTCACGTCCCGGAACTTCAGCGGGTTCAGCAGCACCCCCGAGGAGGTCGCCTGCTCGATCAGCGCGGCCAGGAACTGCTGCTGGCGCTTCATCCGGCCCAGGTCGGAGGCGCCGTCGACGTGCCGGGAACGGACGTACTGGAGCGCCTGGCCGCCCTTCAGGCTGTGCGTGCCCGCGGGGAGGTCGAGGCCGGTGTAGGAGTCCTTGAGGGGCTCGCTGGTGCAGATCCGCACGCCGCCGAGGACGTCGACCGTCTTCATGAAGCTCGCGAAGTCGACCTCCAGATAGTGGTCGATCTTCACATGGGTCATCTCCTCGACGGTCCGCACCGTGAGGTTGGGACCGCCCTCCGCGTACGCCGCGTTGATCTTGACGGGGTGGCCCTTGTGCCGCTGCCCGGTCGTCCCGTCGGTGTGCTCGGGCGTCATCGCGTAGGAGTCCCGCGGCAGGCTCACCACGCTGGCCCGCCCCCGGTCCTCCGAGATGTGCACGATCATGATCGTGTCGGTGCAGTGGCACGGCGCCCCGCCCAGCCGGTACTCCTGCCGCTCCCGCTCGGTGATCTTGTCGCGGCCGTCCGTGCCGACCAGCAGCACGTTCATGCCGTGCCCGTCGCGCGGACGGTTCTTCATGTCCTTGAAGGGATCGATCCGGGCGATGTCCGAGTCGAGGCTCGTGACCACCGCGTGCCCGATGCCGGCCGAGGCGAGCACCACCACCGAGAGCGCCGTCACCGCCCGCGCCGCCCAGCGCGGTCGCCGCCGGGCCGGGGGCCGCGGCAGCCGCGACCGCGGCGG
>NZ_FMCI01000111.1 GCF_900091845.1 Streptomyces sp. SolWspMP-5a-2 | reverse complement strand
GGGGTCAACCGGGCTGCACGGACTCGTCCCGCAGGCTGGTGCGCAGCAGGCCCGCTCGGTGCAGTCGCTGCTCCAGCTCGAGGACCTCCTCGGCCGCCCGCAGCGGACAGGGCGCCGCCACCCCGATCAGGCCCCAGCGGCCCGCCACCGAGGTGATCGCGCGCCGCCATCCGTCGGGGCCTGGCTGCCCGACGCCGTCCTCCAGCCGCTTCAGGTCCGTCTCCGCCGCGGGCCGCACCACCTTGGTCGCCGCGTACACGCCCTCCCGCCGCCCGAGCGCCTCCCTGGACTCGGCGAGGAACGCCCGCACGTACTCCGCGCCGTTCGACGACAGGTTCAGGTCCTGCATCGCCACCACCTGACGCTCCCCGAAACGGCCGCCGAGGCGTGCCAGCGCGAAGTCCACACCGCCCTTCACGAACCCGAGGTCGCGCCCGGCGCCCTGGAACGCGCCGTGCAGCGCGGCGACCCCGGCCCGCACGGCACGGAACCGGTCGGGCGCGATGCCGAACCGCGCGCACGTGTCCTCGTCCACGTAGACACTGCCCTCCCAGACGCTGCCCCGGGTGATCTGCACCGTGCCGCCCTCGGCGGGCCGCCCCGCGACCACGTGCGCGGAGGGCGCCAGGATGAACTCGTAGCCGGGCACCCGGTGCCGCCCGTAGTGGGTGTGCGCCTCCAGGACGTAGTCCTCCTCCGTCTCCATCGCCTGCCGGGCGAGCGCGTCCAGCGCGGGGACGTCGTCCAGCGGCACCCCCATCCGGATCCGGCTGCCGGTGAGGGCCTCGGCGGGCTTGAAGCAGCCGAGTTCCAGGCCGTACCGCTCGCGCAGCAGCGTCGCCGCCGTGCGGACCTGGGCGCGCATCAGCGGTTCGTCGGAGCCGCGCCGGGTGAGCGAGTAGCCCGGGAGCCGGGGCAGCAGCACCCCGAACTCCCGGTGGAAGGGCGTCACTTCGGCCTCGGCGTCCAGCAGGGTCCGGGGGTCGTCGTCGACGCTGGGTCCTGGCACCTCCACCGCCTGCTCGACGGTCGGGTACAGCGTCGTCTTGCGGTTCCAACGCTCGGCGATCTCGGGGCCGTTGGCGTCCAGGCGCAGCTCCGGCAGGCCCGCCGCCCGCTTCAGCCACAGCAGCAGCACCCGGGTTTCGGGGTCGACGGCGAACAGCCGCACGACGGTCCCGGGCGCCTGCCTCAACTGCCGTACCAGGGTGTCCAGGGGAGCCGCGAGCCGCTCGGGCGGCGAGGTCACGGCCAGCGTGAGCAGCGCGTGGGAGAGGTAGTAGAAGCGCGTCTCGGCCACCTCGACCGCGACCACCTTCCCGGCGGCCGCCACCGCCTGCCGCCACGGCTCGCCCCGGCCCACGACCAGGTCGCCCGGGGCGGCCAGGTACACCGACCGGGCCTCCATGTAGGCGGAGAAGTCGTCGGGCGACCGGCCGAGCGCGAGCTGCGCGACGTCGGCCTCGAAGCAGCCCTTGAGGGCGGAGGCGGTCCCCAGCACGATGGCCGGCACCTGCCCGCGCTCCGCCCCGAACGGCCGCAGCTCCGTGTCGGCGGCGGCCTCGGCCCCGGCGAGCCCGACCCCGAGCAGCCGCCGGGAGACGTCCTCCAGCTCCGCGCGCGACAGCAGCTCTGGCCCCATGCAGAACCCCTCCCACGCGAGGGTCCTGCCACGGTGAACGACGGTCTGTTCCTGCATCCACGACTCCCGGGATAGGTGCGGACAGCGACAGAGCGATCACATGCTGTGTACCCGCGCAGGATAGCCAAAGGAGCCCTGCGCGCCTGCCCACCCGGCGGCCGGACCCGCGGTACGTCGCGGGTACCGGCCACCCGCCGCCCCCGGGACGGAGGATCAGGCGTGGCGCACCGACCCCATCTCCGTCATGAAGCCCGCCGGGTCGTTGTCCGAGCCCCGGACCATCGGGTGCATGCGCCAGCCGCCCGTGTCGTCGCGGAGGAACTCCGCGAGGGTCGTCGCCGTCGCGCCGGAGACGGCGGTGAAGTCCTCGACGAGCAGCTCCCGGTAGCCCTCGACGATCAGGATGCCCGCGTTGGACATGTCGCCGAAGGTGCGCGGGTCGGGCTCCTGGTGGATGACCACGCCGACGACGACCCGGGCGAAGCGCTCGGCCAGCCTGTCGAACTCCAGGGACATGACCTCGACGAAGCCGAAGCCCATGCCGGTCTTGCTGTGCCGGTTCATGTTGATCGTGCCGTCCGGCGAGCGGCTGTCCCAGTGCACGACGTAGTCGGGCTCACCGTACGGATCGTCCGCGGTGTACGTCGCGGCGACGATGTCGAGATGGCGGGGGGACTCACCGAGAGGACTCGGGTCCCATTTGAGCCGCACCTCGACCTTGCCGAGACCACTGCCGTGGTGTGCCACCGGACGTCCCCTTCCCTCGGCCGCGCTCCGCGCGACGTCTGCGTACCTTCGCAAGTATCCCATCTGACCTGGCTCTTGACGCGTCTTTGACGGGGACTGCACCCCTTCGGGACGAAGTCCGGCGCGCCCGGTGCCCGAGTTGGGGCGACCCGCGCCGGGTGTCCGGAACGCGACAGACCCCCGCCCGCCCGGACCGGCGCGCTCAGCGGGACGCGGAAGTTCCCGCGCGGGCCGTCATACGGACCCCCGCCCCCGCACGTCTACGCAGCGAAAGCCACCCAACGGCAGCACCACAGAGAGGAGTCGACCGATGCAGCGCTCCGCAGCCCGCCGCCGGACCCGTCTGCTGGGTGCGGTGTGCGCGACGGCCGCGGGGGTCGCCCTCACCCTCTCGGGCTGCGGCCGGGACACCGGGCCCACCGGACCCGGGACGCCCACCGCACCGGTCGCCCGGCTCGGCTACGCCGACGACCTGCGGATCGCCGACGCCGAACAGCGCCTGGTCACCCGGTGCATGGCCGAGCACGGCTTCCGCTTCTGGGAGCGGCGCGGCCCGAGCCTGGAGGAGAGCCGTCCCGTCGGCTACGTCCAGGACGACGTCGACTGGGCCCGCGCCCACGGATACGGCAGCCGGATCATGGCGAAGGGGGACCGCGCCCGGCTGCGCGACCCCAACCCCGCCTACCGCGACTCCCTCTCCGCATCCCGCAGGTCGGCCTACGACACGGCCCTGGACGGCGGCCGGTCCGCACCCGTGCTCAGCACCCGGGAGCCGGGCGGCGGCACCGTCCGCAAACAGTCGGGCGGCTGCACCGCCGAGGCCGAACGGGCGCTCTACGGCGACCCGCTGACGTGGTTCCGCACCGACACGACCGCCGGCAACCTCCGCCCGCTGTACGTGGGGAAGCTGCTGCACGACCCGGAGTTCACCCGCGCGGTGCGGGACTGGTCGCGCTGCATGGGCCGGGCCGGTCACCCCTTCGCCGACCCCGGCGCCGCCCGGCGGGCCACCCGTGACCACGCCGCCGAGCAGAGCACGGCGGAGGAGGCCCGGACGTTCGCCGCCGAGGTCACCGTCGCGGTCGCCGACGCCCGGTGCGCCCGTGCCGTCTCACTGCGAGCGGTGGGGGAGCGCCGGGAGGCCCACTACCTGGGCCGGTTGCCCGCCGACCTCCTCCGGACCCTCGCCCGCTACGACCGGCTCCGCCGCGACGCGCTCACCCGCGCCGAGAAGGTCGTTCCCGCACGCGCTTGACGGCTCGTCAGATTGGCCGAAAGGGACACCGTCCCTCCGCCGCGCCGACGGGTCGCCATGCCGCCGCACCACCGCACCACCGGGACCACCCGCGTCCACCACACCGCCGTCGTCCCGGCGTTCCGTTCCACCCGTCACCGAGTCCGCCTCGCCGAGGCAGAACAGGACCACACCATGCGCAAGTTGACCATCGCGGCCGTCACGCTCGGCATCGCGGCCTTCGGGGTCGCCGTGCCCGTCACCGCTCAGGCGGGGACCGGCTGCAACACCAACTGGAACAGCCACGGCCGGGACGGCAACGTCCGGGCCTGGAGCGGCACCGACTGCGGGGGCACCCTGCTCGGCGTGACCCCCGGCAACGACCCCAACTGGGGCGACTCGGCAGGTCCTTTCCAGGGCTCCGACGCCAACTCTGCCTCGTCGGTGATGAACAGCGGGTACGTCGGCGGCAAGGACGTCGTCGCCTTCTACTACTGGACCAACTACGACGACACCGCGTACGGCTGCCTCAAGCCCGGTGAGCTGTACGTCGACGACCTGGCCCGCAACAGGTTCACCAACAACGCCAACATGAACGACAACATCATGTCCCACGCCTGGGTGACGGCCTCCGCCTGCGCCCCCGGCTCCTTCATCAGCTGACCCCACGGGCGGCGGCTCACCTGACGGCGGACGGTCCCGCGCCCGCCGTCAGGTGAACAGGGCGGTGAGCAGGGCGATGTCGTCGTCCTTGTGCCGTCCGAAGCGGGCGAGCAGGAGGTCGCACATCTCCTCCAGGTCCCGCGGCCCCGCGGCCACCGCCTCGCGCAGTTCGGCGAGGGTGGTGTCGAGGTGCGCGGCGCGGACCTCGACGAGTCCGTCCGTCACCATCAGCAGCCGGGTGCCGGGCACGACGTCCAGGACGGCGGGCTCGGGGTGGGGCAGTCCCAGACCCAAAAGCGGCCCGTGCGGGGTGTGGAACCGCGTTCCCGTCACCGGGTCGGTCACCAGCGGGGGGATGTGACCGGCGTTCGCGATGTGGAGCCGGCGGCGGTCCGGGGCGACCAGGACGAGGCAGAGCGTCACCGTGATGCCCGGCTGCGACTGCCGCAGCAGGGTCTCCAGGCGTTCCAGGACCCGGTGCGGCGGATGCCCCTCGACGGCGTAGGCGCGCAGCGCGTGCCGGACCTCGCCCATGACGGTCGCCGCGGTCACCGAGTGCCCGACGACGTCCCCGATGGCGAGCAGCAGGCCGTGCCGGGTCCGTACCGCCTCGTAGAAGTCGCCTCCGATCTCCGCGTGTTCGGAGGCGGGCAGATAGCGGAAGGCCAGTTCGACCCCCGGCACCACCGGCAACTCCTTGGGCAGGAACGACCGTTGCAGGGCCAGGCCGAGCGCGTGCTCCTCGTCGAAGGTGCGCAGCGCCTCCAGGGCCAGCGCGCTGCCGTTGGCCAACTGCTGAAGGAGCTGCCCGTCGTCGGGTCCGCGCAGGGTCCGCGCCGGGACGGCCAGGCAGACCGGCGGACGGCCGCGCTTGGTCCTGGACATCGCCAGCGTCACCTCGCCGTCCAGGTGGTCGTCCGGCAGCAGGGTCCGCCACTGGTCGTGCGGGACGTGGACCACGGCGACCCCGGTGTCCTGGTGGAGTCCGTACGCCGTGAGCTGGTCGAGGAGCCCCGGGTGGGCGGGCCTGACCCGCACCGGGGCGTGCGGCGCGTCCGTCATGCTGTGGACGGCCTGCGCGCCGGGGGAGAGGAACACCGCGCTCGCCGGACCGCCCAGGACGGTCGCCGCGCCCCCGGTGGCGGCGGTCGCGAAGGAGTGGAAGCCGACGGCGCCGCAGACGTCCAGGGTCGCCCGGTTCAGGGCGATGAGCCGCCGGGTGAGCCGCTCGGCGCGCTGTCTGGCCCGCGCGTGGCGCAGCGTCGCGGTGACGGTGGCGAGGAGTTCGCCGGGGTCGACGGGCTGGTCGAGGTAGGCGTCCGCGCCGCGCCGCAGCCCCTCCGCGTGGTCCTCGGGGCCGACCGCGGCGGCCGAGATCTGGATGATCGGCAGCGCCGCGGTCAGCGGGTCGCCCTTGAGGCGCTCGCTCACCTCGAAGCCGCTCATGTCGGGCAGCCGGACGTCGACGATCGCGAGGTCCGGCAGCAGCTCGGGCGCGGTGCCGAGGAGGGCGATGCCCTCGGTGCCCGTCGCCGCCGGGAGGACGGTGTGCCCCGCCCGCCGCAGCCAGGTGGTCAGGACGTAGCGGTTGGTCTCGTTGTCGTCGACGACCAGGATGGTCGCGGGCGACGGCCCCGGCTCGCCGTCGGTCATGCTCCGCCCCCTCCGTCCTTCGGGTCGGTCGGGTCCTTCGGGTCGGTCCGGCTCAGGTCGGGCAGGCGGACCCGCACCCGGGTGCCGCTGCCCTCGGTGCTGGTCAGGGTGAGGGAGCCGCCGAGGAGTTCGGTGAGCGTGCGGGCGTAGGGCAGGCCGAGCCCGGTGCCGGGCCGCCCGTTCTGGTGCTCGCCCCTGACCTGGTAGAACGCCTCGAAGACCCGGTCGAGGTCGGCGGCGGGGATGCCGACCCCGGTGTCCGTGACGGTGAACAGGACGCCGGGCGGGTCGCGCCGTGGCTCCGCGGTCACCTCCAGGCGCACCTCCCCGCGCCGGGTGAACTTCAGCGCGTTCGACAGGAGGTTGCGCAGGACGCGGATCAGCAGCGTCTCGTCGGTCACCAGCGCCGGGGGCCGGTCGAGGCGCGGGGTGACGAGGGTGACGCCGTCGTGGCCGTGGCCGCTGAGCAGGAGACCGCCGAGGTGCGCGACGACCAGCCGCAGGTCCACCGGCGCCGGACGGATCTCGACGTGCCCCGCCTCCGCCTTGGCGACGTCCATCAGGTCGCTCACCAGCGACAGCAGGGTGTGGCCCGACGACGCGATGAGCCCGACCTGGTCGCGCTGCTCGCCGGTGAGCGGGGGCGAGCCAGGGGCCAGCAGCAGCCGGGAGAGCGACACCACCGAGTTGACCGGGGTGCGCAGTTCATGGCTGATGTTCGTCCAGAACCTGGTCTTGGCCTCGCTCGCCTCCTGCAACTGGCGCCGCTTGTCGTCGAGTTCGGAGTGGAGCGCGAGCACGCCCCGGTTGGTGGTCTCCAGCTCCTGCGTCAGCTCCGAGTAGAGGGCCAGCACGCCGCGGTTCGTCTCCTCCAACTCCTCGTTGAGACGCCGCAGTTCCTCCCGCTGGGCGCGGGTCTCCGCCAGGGTGGCGATCAGGTCCCTGGTCTGGGCGCGCAGGGTGTCCGCCTCGGTGGACCTGACCCCCTCCCTGAGGACGTCGGCGAGCCGCGCCCGCCGTCCGGCCGCGTCCGGGCCGTCGGCGGGCAGCGGCTGCACGACGACGACGCGACGGGCCCCGGGTTCCGTCCCCTCCGCCACCTCCACGAGCTTCGCGGCGAGGGCGAGCGACTCCCCGCCCGGCGCCGGACCACCGGTCCAGGTGAAGGTGACGACCAGGCAGTCGGGGCGTTCCGCGCGCGCCAGGGCGAAGGAGACCTCGAGACCGGCGCACCCGAGCCGGTCCCTGCCCAGTTCGCTCAGCGCCGTCGCCAGCCGCACCTGGTCCTGCCGGTCCAACGCGAGCGCGGCGGCCACCTGTTGGGCGCTGCGCCGCAGCCCGAACACGTCCTGCGCCGACGTCAGCGCGAACGTGGCGAGGGGCCCGGGGGACGGCGGCGCGGCGGCCGACCGGGACACCGGCCCCGGCGGCGCGCCGACCCGCGCGCTCCCCTCCGCCCCGCCGGTCACCGGAAGCCGTCCCCCGCCGGTCACCGCACCCCACCCGTCCCGCCGCCGGTCAGCACGGCCCGCTCGTCCCCCGCCCCGCACCCGCTCCCCGGTGACCGCGCCCGCGCCGGTCACCACGGCCCGTCCGCCGCACGCCGCTCACCACGCCCCCTTGACGACGACGACACTCGCGTCGTCCCTGCGCACCGCGGCCTCTCGCAGCAGCTGAGCGGCCATGACCAGCGGGGTGTGGCGCAGCAGCCCCGGCAGCGCGGCCGGGTCCCACCGCTCGGTCAGCCCGTCCGAGTGCATCACCAGGGCGCCGCCCGCCGGGAGCGGCTGCTCGAACGTCCGCAGCGTGCGCATCTGCGCGCCGACGATCCCGGGCGCCGACAGCAGCGCCCTGCGCCCGTCCGCGTCCGTCAGGAACCCGCTGACGTTGCCGACACCGCAGTACAGGACCCGTCCCGCGGCCGGTTCGAGCCGCGCCACCGCGACGGCGCCGCCGCGCGTCCCGCGCAGCGCCCGGTCGACGGCGGTCAGGACACCCTCCGGGCTGAGGTCGGCGCAGGCCTGGAACGCCTCGACGGCGGCCCGGCTGGCCCGCGCGGCCAGCGGACCGTGCCCGAGCCCGTCGCAGAGCATCACCACGACCGGCGGGCGGGCGCCCTCGGGGCCGTCGGCGGTGCGGACCGACCAGGCGTCCCCGCACACCGTCTCGCCGCTGATGGGCCGGGTCACCCCGTCGGCGGCGCCCGCGCCGGGGAGCGCGGTGCCGGGCGCGGTGTCGCCCGCGCGCGGCCAGAACCGGGCGCTGAGGACCGTCCCGCGCCCCGGCACGGAGTGCAGGTCGAAGTGGTCCGCCAGCCGCGCGACCGTGCCCAGCCCGATCCCGAGGCTGCCGGCGCTGGACGCGCCGTCGACCAGCGCTGCCCGCACGTCCGGCATCCCGGGCCCGGAGTCGACGGTGAGGAACTCCACCCCGGCCTCCGCCCCGGAGCGCACCACGCGCAGCAGCAGCCCGCCGTCCACGGAGTGCCGCTGCACGTTGGTGGCGGCCTCGGTGACCGCGAGGGCCACCTCGGCGGCCCGGTGGGCGCCCAGACCGAGGCGCCGGGCGAGCGCGGCCGACGCGCCCCTGGCCGTCGTCGCGAGCGACGCCCCGTCCCGGAACCAGGCCACGTCCTCGCAGCGCGGGGAGACGGTGGCGGTCATCGCACCCACTTGACGATGGTCACCACGGTGCCCTCGCCCGGCGCGGTCCGCAGGTCGAAGTCGTCGACGAGGCGGCGGGCGCCGCTGAGCCCGAGACCGAGCCCGCTGCCCGACGTCCAGCCGTCCGTCATCGCCTGCTCGACGTCGGGGATGCCGGGCCCCGCGTCCTCGAAGACGGCCGCGACACCGCGCCGGGCGTCCGCGCCGACCAGCCCCGTCCTGACGGCGCCGCCGCCCCCGTAGACGAGGGTGTTGCGGGCCAGTTCGCTCGCCGCGGTGATCATCTTCGTCTGGTCGACGAGGGACAGGCCGCACTCCTGCGACAGCGCCCGCACGGCCTGACGGATGTGGACGAGGTCGCTGCTGCGGTGGATCGGGTAGCTCCGCGGCTCGGCTCCGGCCTGCCAGGGCGTCGTCACCGCGGGGCCGAACCGACGGGCCGCCCCAGCTTCGCCAGCCCCTTCTCCAGGTCGAGGGCCGTGCTGACGCCGCCGAGCGAGAGCCCCAGTTCGACGAGGGTGATCGCGACGGCGGGACGCATCCCCACCACGACCGTCCGGGCGTCGAGCACCCGGGAGACGGCGGCGACCGTCGACAGCATCCGCCCCACGAACGAGTCGACGATCTCCAGGGCGCTGATGTCGATGACGACGCCGCTCGCCGACGTCGCGACGATCTGCTCCGCCAGATCCTCCTGGAGGTTCAGCACCGTCTGGTCCTCCAGGTCGAACTGGACCGAGACCAGCAGGACGTCGCCGATCCGCAGGACCGGGATCCGCTCGCTCATCGCAGCGCCCCCTGCTGCGCGACCAGGTCGACGCCGGAGCGGCGCAGCGCCAGCTTGAGCGCGTCGGCCAGGCTCGCCTTCGTCACGATGCCGTCGAACTCGATGCCCAGCGCGACGATGGTCTGCGCGATCTGCGGGCTGATCCCGGAGACCGTGCACTCGGCGCCCATCAGCTTGGCGGCGACGATCGTCTTGAGCAGGTGCTGGGCGACCTGGGTGTCCACCGCGGGCACGCCCGTGATGTCGATGATCGCCTGCTCCGAACCGGTGTCCACCAGGGCCTGGAGGAGTTTCTCCATCACGACCTGGGTGCGCGCCGAGTCCAGCGTGCCGACCAGCGGCACCGCGATGACGCCGTCCCACAACCGGACCACCGGCGTGGAGAGTTCGAGGAGCTGCTCGGCCTGCGCGGTGATCAGCTCGTCGCGGGTGCGGGTGTACGTCTCGATGGTGAACAGGCCCAGCTCGTCCAGGATCCGGCCGAGGAGCAGATAGGCGCGCACGTTCTCCGCGGAGCCGTCGCGCAGGGCGGGTTCGAGGATGCGCTTCAGGGCGAAGACGCTGATCGCCGTCTCGCTCGGGGAGAACCCCTGCCGGGCCCTGTTGCGCGACAGCTCCGTGAGCAGGGCCCGCACCTCGGACATCTGCTCGGCGTGCACGTCCACCGCGCCCTGGCCCAGCGCCTCCACCAACGCGTCGTACAGCTCGCGCAGTTCGCGGTCGAGTTCGGCCCGCCCGATGCGGCCCTTCAGCGAGCCCGACACCTCGCTCACCCACGACGCGGCCAGGTCCTGGCCCTCGACGGAGAGGAGCCCCATCAGGTCCACAGCGTCGTCCCGCTCCACCATCGAGGCGCTCCTTCGATATTCATCTGTTCACGTCGTGGCCGACGCGGGCAGCTTACGGCAGCGCGGGAGCCGGGGCAGCGGATCGGAGGGGGCCGTGGATCTCAGCGGCGCCGGGCGCGAACGCCGGTGCGGGAGAGAGCGTTTTCTCCCCGGCCGGTCAATTCTCCAGCGCCTGCGGGAGCGTGTCGAAACAGGGGATGACCTGATCGAGACCGACCAGTTGCAGCACCCGCAGCACGGAGGGCCGCGCCCCGGTGATCCGCAGCCACCCCTCGCTCTCCGCGGCCGCCCGGTGGGCCGCGATCAGGATGTTGATGCCGCTGGAGTCCATGAACGTCACCCCGGCGAGGTCGGCCACCGTCCGCGGCGACTCGGCACCCGGCGGGTGCAGCACGTCACCCAGCTCGGCCCGCGCGGCGTGGTCCAGCTCGCCGTGCAGGGCGACCACCCGGACCCCGTCGACGGTGGATCGGCGGACCGACAGGTGGGAGGGGTGCTGCGGCTGTGTGTCTGTCACCGTGTCCTCGACTGCGCTCGCTGGAGCGGCACGGGCCGGGGCACGCGCCGGAAGGCGTGCCCCCGATCGTAGGGCAGACGGGCGAACCGGTGGGGGCGAGCGGGACATGTGAAGCGGCGTCCTGGGTATCCGGGAGGAGACATCGGGGACGAAGGTGGCCGCACGTGACATCAGTGAGGGCAGAGGGTGAGGGGCGCGGGGGCGCGCCGTGCGCGCTGGCGCTGCGGGGTGACGACGGCTGCATCGCCGAGGCGCGCCGCTTCGCCGCCGACTTCCTGACCCGGGCCGGGACCCTGCTCGGCGTCGCGGTCTCCGCCCGCGCGAAGGACCTCACGCAGCTCGTGGTGAGCGAGCTGGTGACCAACGCCCGCAAGTACGCGCCGGGCCCCGCGCTGATGGAACTGCGGATCGTGGACGCCACGGTGGCGGTGACCGTGCGGGACGGCGCCCGGGTCAGGCCCGTCGCCCGCGGGACCGACGCCCACCGGGTCGGCAGGCACGGTCTGGAGATCGTCCAGGCCCTGGCTCAGCGCTTCCACGTCCAGCTCGAACCGGCCGGGAAGCGGGTCACCGCGCACATCGCGCTGGCGGACGGCTGACCCGCCCGCACCGGGCCCTGATCAGGCGGGCGTGCCGAGCGACCAGCCGGACACGTCCGCGAGCCGCCCCCGCCACAGCGGCATGACGACCGGGTCGCCCGAGCCGCCGAGACAGGTGGCGTTGCGCAGGTGGATCCACTGCGGCAGACGGCGCGCGGCCGCTCCCTGCCGGGCGGCCACCTCTTGGTCGACCTGCTCGGGGAACCGCTCCAGCAGATGCGCGCCCGCCCCGCCGACCCCGCGCAGCCCGCGCGCCCAGTCGGCCTTCCACGCCTCGTGCGAGATCAGCTCGCCGTGCAGCAGCCCGCCCGCGACCAGCAGCGTCAGCGGCAGCGCGGCACCGTCGTCCTCGCTCATCAGCCGTACCAGCATCTGCAGTTGCAGATCGGGCACCGACTCGGTCACGACCGGCGCGGCCGGCTGGTGCAGCGGATCCGGCTCAACTGTCATGTCAGGCTCGTCCTTCGTCACGGCGGGTGCGGGCGGGAACGCGCGGCGCCACCCGAGGGGGACACCGGACGAACGCCTCCTGCCCGCTCGGCCCCGGGCCATGTCACCGGGACCGCGCGGAAACCGGGGCCCACCATTCCCGACCGCACCGGCCGCCCGGCCCGCCCCCGCCTCCCGGGCCCGAACTGGCCGCGCGGGCAAGGAAATCCGGCACGTCCGGCGGAGGCCGGTGCCGACACTCGCCCGGCCCACGGTTCGGACAGGCGATCGACTACGCTCGCTGGCGACCACCGGGAGCGGACCGGGTCCGCGGCGTCGCGGGACGGCGCCGGTGCGGCCGCCCGCGCCCGGGGACACGGGTGCCGGAAGATCTGAGGGGAACACGGTTTGACAGCGGACAGCACACCGGGCGCCGACGGCGCGTGGCAGTCCACCCGCGCCGAACGTCTCTGTTACCGCGGCCCGCGCCTGGTCACGGGCGCGGACATCGTACGCATCTCACGGACCCTGGCCCTGGAGCCGTGGCACTTCGTGCAGACCGCCCCGGCCGCCGCCAACGACCCCACCGGGGTCGTCCTGGACAACGCGCGGCGCCGGGTCAACGTCAGGATCGCCAACGCCGCCCACGGCTGCGTCTTCCACGTCCTCACCCTGGAGGGCACCGGCCGCTGCGGCCTGGGCGAACTCGCCCCGGTCTCCTGCCGGATGTACCCGGCCGTCCCCGGCCGGGACGACGAGGCGGACGCCGCCGACGCGGGCGCCGGGCGGGAGCACCCGACCGGTGCCGCACCGGAGGACGAAGGGCCGGGCACCGTCGGGCGCCCGCTCGACGCGGCCGGGCTGGCACGGGCGCGGCGGGACTGGGTGGCCGACCGCGACCACTGGTTCGAGACCGTCAGGCGCTGGAACGAACTGGACAAGGGGCCGGGCGACCCGCCCGGCATCGAGGACTTCCAGCGCTACCTGCTGGAGGCCCACGCCGCCCGCGAGACCGGGGCCCCCTGGCCCGAGGAGGTGGTCGCGTGAGCGGCTCGGCGGCAGCCCTGGCCGGCTGCGCGTCCTGCAAGGGACGCTGCTGCCGCGAGTACACCGTCAACGTCACCATGGACGACGTGCGCGGCCTCGCCACCGGAATGGCCCTGCACCCGCGGGAGTTCCTCGCCCTCCAGGAGAAGGACGACGGCGACTTCCGGTTCCGGCGCGACGGGCCCCGCTACGACATCCGGCTGCGGCACCGGCCGGACACCGAGGGGTGCGTGTTCCTGATGGAGATCGCCCCCGGCCACGCCCGCTGCGGCGCCTACGCGCACCGCCCGAGGGTGTGCGCCAACTTCCCCGCCTCCCTCTCCCGCAACACGGTCGCCATCCGCGACAACACGCTGTGCGGGGACGCGGACTCGTGGAACCTCACCGCGATGGACCTGCCGGGGCTGCGGGCGAACATCCTGCGCAACCGGGCCGCCTGGACGGAGCACCTGCGGCTGGCGGAGCGCTGGAACGCCCACGTCGACTCCAGCCACCGCACCCGTTCGCACGACGAGCTGTACGACTTCATCCTGGAGCCCGGGACGATCGGCCTGCCGGAGGAGGACGCGGAGGCGGCGGAGGCGGGGGCGCGGACGGCTTCGGACGCGCGCGTGCCGGACGGCACGGACGGCGCCGGGGCGCCGGACGCCGGGGGCGACGAGGTCACGGGTGACGCCGGGGACGACGGTGACGCCGGGGGACCGGAGGGCGCCGGATCAGCTCCGGTGGCCGCCGGGGGCTCCGGAGGCGGGACGGCACCCGCCTCCGTCTGACGCGACGATGTTCCGACCGAGTGCGGCGCGTCCTCGGACGCGCCGCACTCCGCGCGTCGGGTCAGCCCGTGGGCTGCGGGGCCTCGGCCGGGAGGTCCTCCGGGAGCAGCAGCCGCAGGTCCTCCAGGCCCGGCGCGGCCATCGTGCCGATGCGCCGGGCCTGCCGCGTCATCATCGACTCCAGGATCTGGCGCGCGGTGCGGGCGTTGCCGAACGCGCGGTCGCGCGGGACGAGTTCGAGGTAGCCGCGCAGTGCCGTCATCGTCTCGTCCGGGCAGTCGTAACCCGACTGGGAGGCGTAGATGTTCATGATGGTCGCCAACTCGTCCGTGGAGTAGTGCTCGAACTCCACGGTGCGGCTGAAGCGGGACGCGAGACCGGGGTTGGAGTCCACGAAGCGCCGCATCTCACGCGTGTAGCCCGCCGCGATGACGACGACCTCGTCACGGTGGTCCTCCATCAGCTTCAGGAGCGTGTCCACCGCCTCCTGGCCGAAGTCGGACCCCGAGCCCTCGGGGGTGAGGGTGTACGCCTCGTCGATGAACAGCACGCCGCCGAAGGCCCGTTCGAAGACCTCCTTGGTGAGCTGCGCGGTGTGTCCCACGTACCGGCCCACCAGGTCGGCGCGGGCCACCTCGACCAACTGCCCGGTCTTCAGCACACCCAGGGAGTGCAGCAGGTCCGCGTAGAGGCGGGCGACGGTCGTCTTGCCGGTGCCGGGCGGCCCGGAGAAGATCAGGTGGTGGCTGATCTTCGGCGTGGGCAGCCCCGCGGCCCGCCGCTTGCGGGTCGCCTCCAGCAGGTTGGTGAGGTCGGTGACCTCGCGCTTGACGGACCCGAGACCGACCATCGCGTCCAGCTCGGACAGCAACTCCTGGGCGCTGCGCGTCGCGTCGCCCGCGCCCGCGGTGTCCTCGGCGGCCACGTCGGCGGGCAGCAGCAGCGACAGGTCCGCCTCCGCCGGGTTCGCCATCGAGCCCAGCCGGAACGCCTGCCGGTCCACCATCTCCTCGAACACCCGGCGGGCCGCGCGGCCGTTGCCGAAGGTGGCGTCGCGCGGCATCCGCTCGTAGTGCCGGGCCAGCGCGTCCAGGGTGCTCGGGTCCAGCTCGTAGCGGTGTGCCTCGCACATCGACTCGGTGATGGTGACCAGCTCCTCCACCGAGTAGTTCGCGAACTCGATGGTGCGGGTGAAGCGGGAGGCGAGACCGGGGTTGGAGCCGAGGAAGGTGTCCATCTGGTCGGTGTACCCGGCGGCGATCACGACGACGTCGTCGCGGTGGTCCTCCATCAGCTTCAGGAGGGTGTCGATGGCCTCCTGGCCGAAGTCGGAGCCCGAACCCTTGCTGTCCGACAGCAGGGTGTACGCCTCGTCGATGAACAGCACGCCGCCGAGCGCCTCGTTGAACGCCTCGGTGGTCTTGATCGCGGTACCGCCGATGATCTGGGCGACCAGGTCGGCGCGGGACACCTCCACCAGGTGCCCGGAGCGCAGCACGCCGAGGTCGGCGAGGATGCCGCCGTAGAGGCGGGCGACGGTGGTCTTGCCGGTGCCGGGCGGCCCGGAGAAGACCAGGTGGCGGCTCATCGGCGGCGCGGGCATGCCGAGGCTGGCCCGGCGCTGCGCGAGCTGGTTGAGGTTGATCAGGGTGCGGACCTGGTGCTTGACGTCGGCGAGTCCGACCAGCGTCTCCAGCTCCTCCAGCGGGCCCTCGGGCTTCTTCGGCCCGCCGCCCGAGGGGCCGGTCTCCGCGCCGCCTGGGCCCGCCTCCTCGCCCCAGGCGTCGGGGGCCGCGTTGCCGTTGCTGTCCAGGCCCTCCACCGTGATGCGGTCGCTGCCCCGGCTCTGCCGCAGCCCCGCGCCCCGGTTGTCGCGGACGGTGCACTGGACGAGGGCGACCTTCTCGGCGCTGTCCACCCGGATGCCGTCCCCGGTGCTGCCGGTGATCTGGCACGCCTCCAGGGCCGCCCGGCCGCCCTCCGCGACCAGGATGCCGTGGGCCTGCGCCTCGGTGACGTGCAGCCGTTGCCCGGTGATCTCGCCGCCGCTCTCCACGTGCAGGCCCGCGGCGCCGCTGGAGCGGATCTCGCAGTCCAGGAGGGTGCCGCGCCCGTCGGCGCCGACCGACACCCCGGCCAGGCCGGTGCGGCGCACCGCGGTGTCACGGATCTCGGGGGCGCCGCCGTCGGCGATGCGGACGCCCGCGCCCTCGGTCCCCTCGACGGTGCATGCCTCCAGGCGCCCGCGCCCGTCCTCGGTGATCTCCAGGCCGTGCCCGCGGGCGTCGGTGATCCTGGTCCGGCTCAGCAGCGGGTTGGCGTTGGTGCGCACCGAGACGCCGACACCGGCGGCGTCGAGGACGTCCAGCCGGTCGAACTCGGCGGAGCAGCCGTCCATCAGCAGCACGGAGGCCGTCTTGTCGGCGCAGTCCCGCACGGTGGTGCCGATCAGCAGCGGCGCGCTGTTGCCGACCACCCGGACGGCCGGGTCGGCGGCGGAGTCGAAGACGCAGTCGTGGAAGGTGCCGCGGGAGCGCTCGGTGACGGTGAGCCCGTTGCCCTTGGTGCGCGCGGTCGCGCAGCGCAGCACCTCCGGGTCCGCGCCGGAGGACAGGACGAAACCCGGCCCGGTGGTGTCGGTGACGGTGACGTCCTCCAGGGTGGGCCGCGCGCTGCTCGTCACGTACACGCCGACCGAGGTGTCGTGCACCCGGGTCCGCAGCACATGGGTCGAGCACATGCCCTCCAGCGCGACGGCGGGCTTGCCGGTCGCGGTGAGGTCGCAGTCCTCCACCCGGCCCTGCGCCTCGCCGTTGGCGAGGATGCCGTTGCCCTGGGCGTCGCGCACCCGGCAGCCGCGCACGGTGGTGCGGGCCTGCTCGCCGAGGACGAGGGCGGAGGTCCCCAGGTGCTCGAAGACGGAGTCGGCGACGACGCTCCCGGTGGGCGCGGTGTCCACGAACCCGGCGCCCGCCGGGTTGGATATGCGGCAGTCCCGGATCGCGACCGAGCCGTTCTCGCGCGCCAGCACGGCCGTCCAGCCCGACCCCACGACCGTGCAGCCGTCCATGGCCACCTGGCCCCGGGGCGCGTCCACCACCGGCAGGTCCTCGCTGCCGCCGCGCAGCGTCAGGTCGGTGAGCATCACGGCGTCCGCGACGAGCACCACGGCGGTGCCGCGCGGCGGGCAGATCTCCACGCTGCCGCGCTCTCCGTCACCGGCGATGGTGATGCGGGTGCGGACGGTCAGGTTCTCGCGGTATCGGCCGGGCCGGACGCGTATCACCGCTCCCGCGCGCGCCTTCTCCAGGGCCTCGCCGATCGTCCGGAAGCCCTCCGGCTGGTCCGGACCGACCGTGAGCAACTGCCGTGACACGCTGGGACCTCCTCATGGTGACGCCGCTGCCGCCGGGCCCTCTCGATGGCCCCGGGGCCCGGACTGCCGGGAGGCTGGGGGAGAGGGACCTGCACAAGGGTGAAGGCTACGGGAACCGTCCCACCGGCAGCCAGGTGCCTCCGGCCGCGGGACGGTGACGGGCGGCACACCCGCGTGACGCGGCGGGCACAGCCATGTCCGGCACCCGGAGCGGCAGTTGCTCCCGGGACACGGTACCCCGTGCCGACACCCGCCGCGCGAGGGCGAGTTACCGGGTCGCGGGGCCGTGGGCGTATCGTGCGCGCCATGCGACCTGCTCGTTCCCCCCGTCGTCCGGTGCGGCACGCGGTGGCCGCCACCCTGCTGGCCGCTGTGCCGCTCGCCGCGCAGGCGCCGCCCGCCGCCGCCTCCGTCGAACTCCCCGCCGTGCCCTCCCTGGTGGCGCCCGACGAACCCTGCACCAAGGGTTCGACGGAGCGGGCCCGCGAGGAGACGTGGACCCGGCAGGCGCTCGGCCTGAAGCGGGCCTGGTCCCTCGCGGACGGCGGCGGTGTCACCGTCGGCGTGGTGGACAGCGGCGTCGGCACCGCGATCCCCGCCCTCGGCGGCCGGGTCACCGCGGTCGGCGACGCGGGCACCGACTGCGTGGGCCACGGCAGTTTCGCCGCGGGCCTGATCGCCGCCGCGCCCTCCGACGGCGTCGGCATGGCCGGGGCAGCGCCCGGCGCCAGGATCCTCGCGGTGCGCGGCACCGACACCCGCGGCACCGCGACGGCCGACCGGCTCGCCGACGGCATCCGGGCCGCCGTCGACGGCGGCGCGAAGGTCGTCTACGTGGGGCGCGTGGTCCCCGACGGCAAGGAGGTGCTGACGTCGGCGGTGGAGTACGCGCAGAAGCACGACGCCCTGGTCGTCGTGCCGTTCGCGCCGGACGCCCTGGCCCGCGACCGGTCCACCGGCAAGACGGTCGAACCGGCGCCCTGGTACTGGCCCGCGGCCGTGCCCGGGGTGCTCTCGGTCATGGACTACGGCCCCGACGGCACCCGCCCGGAGAACGCCCCGCAGACCGGGCGCGCGGACCTCGCCGCGCCCGGTGACGCGGTGGTCAGCGTCGGGCCGAGCGGCGCGGGCCACTTCATCGGCTCCGGGTCCTCCTTCGCCGCGGCGAACGTGGCCGGCGCGGCGGCGCTGGTCCGCTCCCGCAACCCGGGGATGACCGCGGCCCAGGTCTCCCGCCAGCTCGTCGCCGCGGCCTACCCGGCGGTGCCGCCGCGTCTGGACCCGTACGCCGCGCTCACCGCCGTCCTCACCGACCGGCAGGCCGCCGTGCCGGACGCGCCGCGCGCGGACATCCCGCCGGAGGCGTCCCCCGTGCCCCGCAGGCGCGCCCTGATGATCGCGGGCGCGGGCGGCATGCTGGTGGCGCTGGTGGCGGGCGCCGCGGTGGTCATCCCGCGCGGCCGGGCCCGCGGCTGGCGCCCGGCGGACCACGGCGACCGACCGGACACGACGACGACCTGAACCCGGGGCCCGGGGACCCCGGTTGTAGGTGAGAGCACGCGGCCACCGGCACCCGCGTGACCGTCCCGCACCGCTCGGGGCGGGCGGGGTGTTCCGTCCGCCGGGTCCCGGAACGTCTCCGCCCCCGGCACGTGCGTGCCGGGGGCGGAGACGGTCTCGGGGGATCCTCGGTCACTTCTCCGATTCGTCCATCATCGCCGTCTGCACCTGGGTCGTCTTGCGGCGGGCGACCCGGATGGCACGGCCCGGATTCATCGTCCGGCCCTTGATGTTGCCCAGCAGGTAACCCTCCGAAGGCGGGCAGGACAGCAGCAGGGCCGGGGTGTTGACCTCCAGCATCCGCCGCAGCAGCATCTCGTTCAGGCCGCGCCCGGCGCCCGCCGCGGACCGGGTGACGACGATGTGCACGCCCACCTCCCAGCCCAGGGCCAGGTGGTTGAGGAGCGGATCGAACGGTGCGTTGCCGATCCCGGCGCCCAGCATGTCGTAGTCGTCGACGAGGATGAACAGCCGCGGGCCGGTCCACCAGTCGGCCTGCTTCATCCGGCCCGGCGCGATGTCAGGTCCCGGCACCCGGGTCTGGACGGCGCGGGCGGCGCCGTCGATCAGGTCCTTCAGGGCGTCCATCGACACCGCGTGACCCAGCCGGTACTCCTCCGGCACCGCCTCCACCAGGTCACGGCGGTAGTCCACGAGCATGATGCGGGCCTCGGCGGGCGTGTACCGGTCCATGATGGACTTCGCCACCAGCCGCAGCATGTTGGTCTTGCCGCTCTCGGTGTCGCCCACGATGAGCATGTGCGGGCTCTCCCGGAAGTCGTGCCAGACCACCGAGAGCCGCTCCTGCTCCAGACCGATCGGCATCCTGAAGTCGCCCCCGGCGGGCGGGAGTTCCCGCACCGGCAGCTTCGTCGGCAGCATCCGCACCCGGGGCGCGACCGGACCCTGCCAGCTCTCCTTGACGGCGGCCACCAGACCGGAGACGCCGTCGGAGAGGTCGTCGGCCGACTCCATGCCGTCGATGCGGGGGAGCGCGGTCAGGTAGTGCAGCTTGCCCTCGCGGGTCAGACCCCGGCCCGGCACCCGCGGCACGGTGGCCGCGCGGCGGGTGTCGATCTGGGAGTCCATCGGGTCACCCATCCGCAGCTCCACGTGCGTGCCCGCCTGGTCGCGGATGGCCGCGGTCAGCTCCACCCAGCGGGCGGTGGTGACGATCAGGTGGATGCCGTAGTTCAGACCCCGGGCGGCGATGGACGCGAACGTCTGGATGTTGCGGTCGAAGTCCTGCCGGACCGTGGACCAGCCGTCGATGACGAGGAACACGTCACCCTGCGGCTGGTCCGCGAACTCGCCCGCGGCCCGCCGCCTGCGGTAGGTCGCCATGGAGTCGATGCCCTGGTCGAGGAAGAACCGCTCCCGGTCCGCGAGCAGCGCCGTGACCTCGGCGATCACCCGGCCCACCCGCTCGGTGTCCAGCCGCGCCGCGACCCCCGCCGTGTGCGGCAGGTCGGCCAGCGCGGCCAGCGTGCCGCCACCGAAGTCCAGGCAGTAGAACTGCACTTCGCGCGGGGTGTGGGTGAGCGCGAGCGCGGTCAGGACGGTCCGCACCATCGTGCTCTTGCCGCTCTGCGGGCCGCCCGCGATGGCGACATGGCCGCCGACGCCCGAGAGGTCGACGGTCAGCAGGTCGCGGAGCTGCTCGAAGGGCTTGTCGACGATGCCGATCGGCACCGTCAGCCGTCCCCGGTGCGCCCAGCCGACCGTGGTGAGCCCCAGCTCCGGGTCCGGGGTCAGCGGCGGCAGCACCTGGTCCAGGGTGACGGGCAGGTCGAGCGGCGGCAGCCACACCTGGTGGGCGGGCGGACCGGCGCCCAGCATCCGGTCCACGGCCACCGACAGCAGCGTGTCGCCGGTCTCCTCCTCCACCTCGGGCTCGGGCTCGGGCAGATCGGGAAGCTGGCGGGGCACCACGTACCCGGCCGTCCACGGCACCGTCTGGTTCGCCACCCGCGCCTGGTTGGCCCGGCTGCGCCGCTGCTGGTAGGGGCCCGAGACGTACGCGGCGCGGAACCGGGTCAGCGCCTCCACACCGGACTTCAGGAACCCGCTGCCCGGCTGCGGCGGCAACTGGTAGGCGTCCGGGACGCCCAGCACACCGCGGCTCTCCATCGCGGAGAAGGTCCGCAGACCGATCCGGTACGACAGATGGCTCTCCAACTGGTGCATGCGGCCCTCGTCCAACCGCTGCGAGGCCAGCAGCAGATGGACGCCGAGGCTGCGCCCCAGCCGCCCGATCATCACGAACAGCTCCATGAACTCGCGGTGCGAGGAGAGCAGTTCGCTGAACTCGTCGACGATCACGAAGAGGCTCGGCAGCGGTTCGAGCGGGACCCCGGACGCGCGCGCCTTCTCGTAGTCCAGCGCGGACGTGTAGTTGCCCGCCGCCCGCAGCAGCTCCTGGCGCCGGATCAGCTCACCGTGCAGCGCGTCCTGCATACGGCCCACCAGCGCGGCCTCACCGGCCAGGTTGGTGATCACCGCGGAGACGTGCGGGAGTTCGTCGAGACCGAGGAAGGTGGCGCCGCCCTTGAAGTCCACCAGCACGAAGTTGAGGGTCTCCGAGGAGTTCGACAGCGCCAGCGCCAGCACCAGCGTGCGCAGCAGCTCGCTCTTGCCGGAACCGGTCGCGCCGATCAGCATGCCGTGCGGACCGGTGCCGCCCTGCGCGGACTCCTTGATGTCCAGCTCCACCGCCGTGCCGTCCGGGCCGACCGCGATCGGCACCTTCAGCCGGTTGGAGCCGGTGCTCTGCTTCCACAGGTGCTGCGGGTCGTGGTGGTAGAGGTCGGTGATGCCCAGCAGCGTGGTCAGCTCGACCTCGGAGGAGAGCGGTTCGGCGGAGTCGGAGCCGCCCGTGCCCATCCGGTAGGGCGCCAGCTTCTTCGCCAGGGCGGTCGCGCCGCCCGTGTCCAGCACGTCGGGGGCGCCGAGCCTGGTGGTCTGCTCCTTGCGCTCACGGTCGGTGCGGACCAGCGCGAACGAGTCCTCGCTCACGTCGAACCGGAGCGTGACCCGCCCGGGGCGCCAGCTCAGCGCGCCGGTCAGGTCCAGGACGACGGCGTTGCGGAACCCCGCGCCGTCCACCCGGTGCCGGGCCGGGACCGAACCGCCGTCCAGCACGATCACCGTGAACGGCTCGTCCCGTCCGGGCGGCGCGTCCGGGTCGAACGACGGGCGTTCGAGGAACTCCGCGCCGAGCAGGTCCTCCAGCTCGTTCAGGTTGGAGACGAACATCCGGGCCGGGCCCGCGCCGTCGTTCTCCTGCGGGTGAAGATTGTGGGGAAGCCACTTCACCCACTCCCAGTCGGCCCTCCGCTCGTCCGACACACACAGCGCCACCCAGACGTCGTCCGGCGCGTGGAACGTGGTGAGCTGGGCGACGATCGCACGGGCCAGCGACCGGATGTGATCTTCGTCGCCCCGGAACAGCACCCGCGCCCAGGCCCGCAGATAGATCGCGATGGGCTGGTCGGGCACCGTCGAGTAGGCGCGGATGAAGCTGCGCAGCGCGTGCGCCGACAGCGGCTCCAGGTCCTCCACCGGGGTGGTCGCGGTCGGCGTCAGACGCAGGCCCAGCTTCTGCTCGCCGACCGCCACCCGTATCTCGCCGAAGTCCTCGTCCTGCGGGCGCCGTTCCCAGAGCCGGGAGGTGCCCGCGAGCTGCCACAGCGCCGTGGGCGGCGGGTGCCGCCACGCCAGCGCCTTCTGCTGATCGGCCACGGCGGTACGGACCTTGCGCCGGATCTGCGTCAGGTACCGCAGATAGTCACGGCGTTCACCCTTCAGACGCTGCTTGCGCTCGCTCGCCTTGCGCATCATCTGCCCGAGCATCATGGCCGCCGACGACAGGACCATCAGCCCCATCGCCAGGTACATGAAGTGGCTGCCGCCGCCGCTGCTCATGCCCGGCCGCATCAGCATCAGCATCATGGACACCGACATCAGCGCCATCGGCAGGTAGGTCCACACCGCGGAGCTGTCCGGCACCACCTCGGGCAGGGTCGGCGGCTCCTGGAGCTTCAGCTCGCCGTCCGGCATCTCGGGGCCGCGCCGTCGCGCCGGGCGGCGGAACAGGACCACACTCAACGAAAGGTCTCCTCACGGGCGTTGCAACGTCGGTGGGAGGACGCCCCCGGCCCGCCGGCGCACCGCTGCGCCCTGCTGACGACCGGGAATGAACTCTGCTGATCCGGTATACCAGTTCGAGGAAGGGGCCAGTAATGTGCACCCATCCGCCGACGTGTTCGACACACGCATACGATGATGTCTCATCAGTGTCACCCGTCCCCACACCAGTCCGTCCCCGACGGAACCCGGGAAACCCCCTCGCAGCTCCCCGGAAGAAGCGTGAGCCAGCCCGATGACTGACAACCAGGTGGCAGGACTGTGCCGCCTGACCGTACGAGCGCCCGCCAAGTCGATCGACCTCGCGGTGCCCTCCGACGTCCCGGTGGTCGACCTGCTGCCCGCCGTCCTCGGCTACAGCGGTGACGACCTCGCCGAGAACGGCATCGACCACGGCGGCTGGGTCCTCCAGCGCCTCGGCGGCGAGCCGATGGACGAGGGCCGCACCCTCGACTCCTACGACCTGCGCGACGGCGAGACGCTCTACCTCCGCCCCCGCATCGACGCCCTGCCCGAGGTCCACCTCGACGACCTGGTGGACGGCATATCCACCACCATGCAGGACCGCCCGCACGGCTGGTCCCCGCTGGCCAGCACCCGGCTGCTGCGCGGATTCGCCGTCACCGCCCTGCTCGCCGGACTGATCGTCCTCGCCCTGCCCGGCGGCTCGCCCGTGCTGCGCGCCCTGGGCGCCGCGGCCGGCGGACTGCTGCTGATCGCCGGGGCGGGCGCCGCCAGCCGCGCGGTCGGCGACGCGGCGGCGGGCGCGGCCCTCGGCTTCATGGCGGGCCCCTACCTGGCCCTCGCCGGATGGCTGCTGCCCGGCGGCGACCTCGGCGGCCCGCACAGCCACGAGGTGCTCGGCGCCCGGCTGCTGGCCGCCTGTGCCGCGGGCGCGGGCGGCGCCATCGTCGCCCTGGCCGCCGTCGCCTCCTTCGCGGCCCTCTTCCTCGGCCTCGCCGTGGTCATGGTCTTCGGCACCCTCGTCGGCGCCCTCATGCTCGTCACCGACCTCGGACCGCCCCAGGTCGCGGGCGTCGTCGCCCTGCTGGCCGTCCTGCTCGGCGCGTTCGTGCCCACCCTCGCGTTCCGGATGTCCGGGCTGCGCATGCCCCCGCTGCCCACCAACGCCGAGCAGCTCCAGGAAGGCATCGAACCGCACCCCACCTCCGTGGTCTCCGCCCGCGCGGTCCTCGCCGACGGCTGGATGAGCAGCCTCTACGGCGCCGTCGGCACGGTCTGCGCCCTCTGCCAGGCGGTCCTCACCCACGACGGCGGCCTCCCCGAGGTCGTCATGGCGGTCGTCCTCGCGCTGCTGCTCCTGCTGCACGGACGCGGCCTGGGCAACGTCTGGCAGCGGCTCTCCCTCTTCGCCCCCGGCGCCGGCGGACTGCTGCTGCTCGTCCTCTTCGACGGCTACACCGGCACCCCCGACAGCCGCCTGCTGCTCGCCGCGAGCCTGCTGGCCGCCACCGCGGGACTGGCCATCGCCTCCTGGACGGTCCCCGGCAGGCGCCTGGTCCCCTACTGGGGCCGGGCGGCGGAGATCCTGCACTCCGCCACCGCGCTCGCCCTGCTGCCGCTGGCCCTGTGGGTGCTCGGCGTGTACAGCGCCCTACGCGGCCTCAACGGCTGACGGCCCGAACCGGAGGAACGCACAGTGCAGTCCAAGCGCGACCAGGTACAGGCGCACATGTTCGTCATGGGGCGGCTCACCTCGGGCATGCTGCGCGCCGACCCCGACGCCCCGGAGAGCCCGCAGGGCCGGACCAACCGCGGCGTCGCCCTCAGCATCGTCATCGCCGTCCTGCTCGCCGCCGGATCCTTCGTCTTCGGGCTCCTCAAGCCCGGCACCAAGGACTCCTGGCGGGACGAGGGCACCCTGGTGGTCAACAAGGACACCGGCGGCCGCTACCTGTACCTCGACGGACGGCTGCGCCCGGTGCGCAACTACACCTCGGCCCGGCTGCTGCTCGGCGCCGACATGGAGACCGCCTCGGTCGGGAGCAAGTCCCTCGGCGGCACCGCCCACGGCGCCCCCGTTGGCATCCCGGGCGCCCCGGACGACCTGCCCGGCGGCTCCGCCCTGACCACCGGCCCCTGGCAGGTGTGCTCGGCCACCGGCGTCACCGGGACGACGTCCACGGCGCTCGTCGTCGGCACCGACCTCGGCGGCGACGGCCTGGCGGGCTCCGAGGGCCTGCTGGTCACCGGCCCCGACAAGGCCCAGTACCTGGTGTGGCAGGGCAGCAAGCTGCGCCTCGACGTCGCGGGCGGCGCCCGTGAGGCCCTCGGCTACGGCTCCCGCACCTCCCGGCCGGTCTCCGCGGCCCTGCTCAACTCCCTCTCCTCCGGCCCCGACCTGGCGGCGCCCGCGGTGGAGCGGCGCGGCGACGCCGGACCCTCCATCGGCGGCGCCGACACCCGGATCGGGCAGGTCTTCCAGGTCTCCGCGCCCGGCGGCGACCTGCACTACTACGTGCTGCGCAAGGAGGGCCTCGCCCCCGTCAACGCCACCATGGCGGCGCTGCTCCTCGGCAACCCGGAGACCAAGAAGGCGTACGCGGGCGGCACCGTCGCGGCCACCACCCTCGGCGCCGCCGCCGTCATCGGCCACCTGGCACCCGGCACCGAGGGCGGGGAGACCCGCACCGACATGCCGGCGAGCCCGCCGAAGGCGGTCGAACCCGGGGTGGGGACCAGCCCGTGCGTGAGCATCCAGTCCGGCGCCGACGGCACCCGGGTGAGCGTCTCCCTCGCCCGCACCGAGGAGATCGGCCGACCGGCGCAGGCGACGACGGAGGGGCTGACCGCGGCCTGCGTGACCGTCAACCGGATCGTGGTGCCGCCGGGCGGCGGCGCCCTGGTGCACGCGCTCGGCGCGGACGGCTCGAACGTCGGCAGCACCGTCTACCTGGTGACGGACAACGGGGTCAAGTACCGGGTGCCGTCGGACGACGCGCTGAAGGCGCTGGGGTACACCGCGAGCCAGGCGCAGCGGCTCCCGTCGTCGCTGCTGTCGATGGTGCCGACCGGTCCCGATCTGACCGCGTCGGCCGCCGCCTCCGGCCGCGTCAGGGCGACGGCACCGCCGTGCGGCGAGGGCGCCGCGCGAACGGCCGAGGGCGCGGCGAAGGCGGCGGACGGCGGCAAGGTGAAGGCCGCCGCCGGCGGTGAGGTGAAGGCCGCAGGTGATTGAGGGGAGGAACTCCGTGTGTCCGTACGGTGAATCGGAATTTGAGGAACATCTGAGGATGCGTCCGGTCCCATCAAATAGCCTGTACGCACAGGGAATTGTAGATGCGGGAACGTAACGGCCCTTCTCGCCGGTAGGCGTTGCTCGCACTCTGCGATCCTTTTACCATTCTTGTCTGCACCAACCAACGGGATGACGGTGCTACCGCATCCGGTTGCGCAAGCCGCGCCAGCGCTTCGGGCCTGGCGGTGAATATCCACCGGAAAGGGGCAAGCCCATGGCGGGCATGCAGAGGGCTGAAGAACAGGCGACACGGAACGGCATCCAGGCTCTCGAGATGGCGTTCTCGGGTGTCCAGAGCCGCCGTCAGGACGTCGAGAACACCAAGCACGGCATGATCTCGGCCCTCCAGGGCAGTGACGGTGGCGCGTTCCAGAAGCTGCTGGACTCCTGGGACGAGCACGCCGAGATCATCTCGAAGAACCTGCAGGACATGATCAACCAGCTCAACGAGACGCTCCGCGCGCAGGGCATGACCCAGGGCTCGTCGAACGAGGCGATCAACCAGGCGTACTCCCAGTCGCAGTCCATCTTCGACAACCTGATGGGCAGCACGAGCGGCAGGTGACCGTGAGGACCGGCGCACCGCCGGTCCGCCGTCGCCCGCAGCACCGAGACGACCTGCCCCCACTGCACCAGCGAGACGAGGTCACCCATGCCCGACAATCTCACTGACGGATACATCTACGTCAGTTACGCCCACGTCGACAACGCTGTCGACGACATGCGTCTGCAGACCCGCGAGATCGAGAAGATCATCAACAGTCTGAACGACGAACTCCAGGCCCTCAAGAACTCCTGGGAGGGCGACGACCGCGCGGTCTACGACCAGAAGCAGGCGGCGTGGAACCAGGCGGTCGCCAACATGGCGAAGTGGCTCGAGGACAACGCGAGCACGCTGAACCACATCCGCGACCTCTACACCCACAACGAGCGCCAGCAGACGCAGAGCTGGCAGGACGTCAGGATCGGCTGATCCTTTGACCTGGGGCGGCCGTACCACGTAGCGACAACCGTGGCGCGGCCGCCCGTCGTGTCATCCGTACCGAGACGGAGAGAGAGACAGGGACATGGCCGACGGCACTCCGCCCGCAACACAGCTCAACAAGGAATGGCTCCAGAACTTCAAGGACCAGGACATCGCGGGCTTCCGTGCGGTGCTGAAGAAGATCACCGAGGACGGCTCGGACCCCGTGGTCCCGGCCATGAAGACCCTCAAGGGCGACGACGGCACCATCGAGGGCCTGCCGTTCGACACGCCCGTCCCGCTCGCGATCGGCAACCTGGCGCAGGACACCAGCACCCACGGCAAGTCCGTGAACGGCGCCGTGGTGAAGATGGTGGCCACCCTCGACGGCATCCTCACCAGCCACATCGAGCTGTTCAAGGACATCGACTCCGCCCTGGAGGAGACGATCGACACCCTGTTCAAGACGCAGGGCGCGAGCCTGGACGCCATCGACGGCCAGAAGCTCTACGACATCTTCGAGGACGAGGACGTCGAGACCGACCTGACCACGACGCCGGGCGAGGGCGACGACGAGGACTAGGGCACGCCCGCCCCCTCGCACCGTCCCACCGCCCCCACCCCACGCGTCGCCCCGGCCCGGTACCCGCCGCCCCGCCTGCCGTTCGACCCCTCTGATGGAGCCCAGCCATGGCCGATGACAGCACCGAGTACGCGGACTACTGGCTGAAGGCCGTCCGCCTCTTCACCGGGTACGAGGCGCCCGCCAGGAACACCCTCTTCGACGAGATCATCGGCAACCACGGCATCAAGCAGATGAAGGTCGAGGTCACCAAGCAGGGCAGCGTCGACTCCGTCACCGGTGAGGAGTACGACTGGATGGTGGAGAACGCGGGCTGGGACATCCAGAACACGGACTTCGTCATCCCCTTCTACACCCGGGGCGGCAGCGAGGGCGTCACCTACTACAAGGCGCGGTTCACGCTGCTCGGTGCGAAGATCGCCGACGGCAAGCCGGTGGGCGGCGAGGTCGTGGGCTCCGAGGGCAAGAGCCACTACGGCAAGGAGCTGGAGGACGGCCACTTCAAGCCCAGCGACGACGGAACGGTCTGGAACACCTTCAACCTGACCAAGTACTCGTACGGCACCGGCCACGCGCTCTCCGACCTGCTGGAGAAGGACAACGGCACCCTCGGCTACAGCTGGGGCGGCGAGCCTCCCATCGAGATCGGCAAGGGCGTCCGCCTCAAGTCCTTCGACATGGTGGCCGACTCCTTCGACCGGGTGGCGAAGTTCTTCTGGGACAGCAAGACCACCATGGACGACTGGCAGAACCGGGTCAGCAGTTCGCCCAACGACGCCTGGCTCGGGCAGGCCGCCGGCGTCTTCTGGGACCTCATCCACGAACTGCGCCGCCGCTACGACCACTACGCCGACGACATGGAGGCCGTCGGCGGGGTGTCGAAGCAGGGCAAGGCGATGCGCCAGGCGGGGAAGGACCTGCGCACCCAGGCGCAGAACCTCAAGAACAAGTGGGACTACTGGAACGTCTACGAGGGCAACCCGCTGCGCTGGCTGGTCGACCTGCTCTCCGAGATCGCCAACAAGTCCTGGTACAACAACCTGACCCAGGTCGACGCCGACTACGAGTACTACGGCGAGGCCGGCGGCGCCTGGAACTACACGCCCCGGGGCGGCTTCACCTCCCAGGCCACCGACGCCCACGGCAAGACCTACGGCGAGATGACCGAGCTGGACACCTGGAAGGCCGTCGGCGAGGAGGCGGTCAAGCGCTGGGAGACCTCCGTCAAGGAGAAGCTGAGCGATCCCGCCGAGGACGCCCTCAAGGCCCTCGCGCTCGCCTGGGGTTCGTCCACCTTCGACCTCGGGTCCATCAGCACCAAGGGCGACAAGGGCATCGGGGATTCCTTCAAGGAGGACAAGGCCGACAAGGCGATCAAGGACGCCGAGGAAAAGGCGGCCAAGGAGAAGGCCGAGGCCGAGGCCAAGTACGAGAAGGACAAGAAGGAAGCCGAGGACAAGGCCGCCAAGGAGAAGGCCGAGGCCGAGGCGAAATACGAGAAGGACAAGAAGGAAGCCGAGGACAAGGCCGCCAAGGAGAAGGCCGAGGCCGAGGCCAAGTACGACAAGGAGAAGAAGGAGGCCGAGGAGAAGGCGGCCAAGGAGAAGGCCGAGGCCGAGGCCAAACAGGCCGAGATGGAGGCGAAGCAGGAGGCCAAGGAGAAGGAGCAGGAGGCCAAGCAGGAGGCGAAGGAGAAGGAGCAGGAGGCCAAGCAGGCGGAGGCCGAGGCCAAGCAGGAGCAGATCCGCA
>NZ_FMCI01000012.1 GCF_900091845.1 Streptomyces sp. SolWspMP-5a-2 | reverse complement strand
CTCCCGAACACACCGGAGTAAGCCAGCTAGGGGATGCGGCGCAGCCGCGCCCCGCAGCACCCGGTCCTGGGCCGCGCAGCGAGGTCGGGAGCGCAGCGGACGCCCGCGGCCCCGGACGCGCGGCAGGCGGCGGCCGGTGCCGCGCCCCGCCCCGCCCACCCCGGAGAAGGGCCCTACCGCCGGTTGGCTAAACCGGCGATCCTGCGGACCGTAAACAGTCCACCGCCGCCCTCTGCCCGCACGTCGAGAGAAGCCCTCACGCCCGCAGACAAGATTCGAAGCGCGACTCGCCCGACGACGCGCAGCTCTGTCCGCTCACGCCGCGGAGAAGCTCGCCCGAAACAGATCCCGGGCCCGCTCCACGTCCTTCAGCGTACGGAGCTGGACCTCCAGGTCACCGGTCCCGTGATGGCCTACGCCAGAGACGTCCCTGGTGAAGTCCGGCACGAGGTCGACGTCCTTCGGGTTGACCTTCAGGTAGACCAACAGCTTGCTGCGCTGCGGCGGGCACATGCAGGCGAAGTTCCGGAGGCGCTGGTACGCCCGGTACTGCTTCCGCTCCACGCGGTTCACACCGTCCCCTAGTCTGAGCAGAACCTCGTCAACCGCACCCGCCAGCTCCACCATCGCCGCGCCCTGCACTCCGGCCGCTGCCTGGGCAACCAACCCCCGCCGTGCCCGGCGGGCCACCTGCGTGCCACCGTTGGCGGAGGCCACGGTCTCAAGGCCGAGCAGATCGCTGCCGAAGAACCGGTAGCGGACCAGGTCGATCGAGCGCCGGTGCTCGCGCACGGCGTGCACGTCGTAACGGGTGAAGTCGCCAGCGACACAGATCAGGCGGGGGCCGCTCCACCGGACCTGGGACGCGGTCGTCACCCCAAGCCGGTCGCGGACCAGGTGCTCGAACTCGGCGCGATGGTCCATCAGCCACGCCAGGTAGAACAGGCCCTGGTTGATAACGCCGGCGTCTGTGCCGCGCTTGTATTCGATGATGACCGGCGAGCCGTTCTCGTCCAGCCCAAGCGAGTCGATTCGACCTCCGCGTACCAGTCCGGTGCTGTATTCGCTCGCCAGGAACCGGACG
>NZ_FMCI01000247.1 GCF_900091845.1 Streptomyces sp. SolWspMP-5a-2 | reverse complement strand
CTCGGCGACGTGCGCCAGGAGTGCCGCGGGCTGGCCCGCGCCGCCGTCCGCCTCGACGCCCCGGCCGTCGAGCAGCAACTCGCCGACGCCGTGCTGCGCTACGGGGTGGTCACCGCCTGGGAGGAGGTGATGATGCCGACGCTGCACGCGGTGGGCCGCAAGTGGGAGTCGTCGGGGGACCGTTACGTCGAGGTCGAGCACCTGCTCTCCTGGCACGTCTCCACCACCCTGCGCCGCCACACCCCGGCCCCCGCGGGGCCCGGCGACGGATCACCCGGCCCGGTCGTGCTCGCCTGCGTCCCCGACGAGCAGCACACCCTGGCGATCGAGGCCCTCAACGCCGGACTGGGCGAACGCCGCACGCCCACCCGGATGTTCGGGGCCGCCGTGCCCGTCGAGGCGCTGGTGGCGTCGGTGCGCAGGCTGGGCCCCACGGCCGTAGTGCTGTGGGCGCAGGTCCGCTCCACGGCGAGCGTCAACCTGGCCCGGCGCGTCGCCGACACCCAGTGGGGCGTCAAGGGCGCCCGCCGCCGCCCCCTCGTCGTCCTCGCCGGGCCCGGGTGGGCCGGTGCCCCCCGGGAGATGCCGAGGCCGCCGTCGCTGTCGAGTGCCGTCGAGACCCTGAGCGGCGCGTACGCGCTGCTGACGCGCGCGGAGACGACGGAGCGCGACTGACGGCGTGACGGCCCGGCGCGTCCCCCGCGCGGGTGAACGGCGCGCGCGGCGCATCCGCCGGGCCGACGGCGCGGGAAGCCATCGGCAGACGCGCGCGTCCGCGCGCCCACCCCGCCGCGCCGGCACCGCCGGGCGGCCCGACCCGTCAGGGGCCCACCGTGTCGAAGTCCGCCCGCACCCCCGACGTCCTCGTGATCGGCGCGGGGGCCGCCGGTCTCGCCTGCGCCCGCGACCTGCTCACGGCGGGGCTCGACGTCGAGGTCGTCGAGGCGTCCGACGGCGTGGGCGGACGGATGCGCACCGACCGGGTCGACGGGTTCGTCGTCGACCGCGGGTTCCAGGTCTTCAACACCTCCTACCCGCAGGTCAAGCGACGTCTCGCGCTGCGCGGGCTGCGTCCGGTGCCCTTCACGCCCGGGGTGCTCGTGCACGCCGCCGACCGGGGCACGCTCCGCTTCGGCGACCCGTCACGCCGTCCCGGCACGCTGCCCGGACTGCTCACCGGGCGGCTCGCGGGCCCGCGCGACCTCGCCGCGCTCGGCGTGCTCTCGGCGCGGACCGCGCTCGGCCCGGCCGCCGCGCTGAAACGGGCACCGGAGCGCACCACCCGCACCGCCCTCGCGGACGCCGGTTTCTCCGAGGCGTTCGTCGAGCGCTTCTTCCGGCCGTTCCTGTCCGGGGTGTTCCTGGAGGACGGCCTGGAGACGTCGAGCCGCTTCTTCCACCTCGTCTGGCGCAGCATGCTGCGCGGCACCCTCTGCCTGCCCGCCGAGGGGATCGGCGCCGTCCCGCTGGCCCTCGCCGACGCGCTGCCCCCGGGCACCGTCCGGCTGGAGACACCGGTGGCCGCGCTGACGGAGGACGGCGCGGTCACCGAGGACGGCCGCGAGGTGGCCGCGCCGACCGTGGTGGTGGCGACCGGCTGGGGCCCGGCCGCCCGGCTGCTGCCCGGCCTGCCGGTGCCCGACGGGCGCACCGTGACGACCTACTACCACGTGGCACCGCGGCCGCCGCTGCGCGAACCGACCCTGCTCGTCGACGAGCGCCGCCGCTTCCTCAACACCTGTGTGCTCAGCGAGGTCGTCGCCGGGTTCGCGCCGCGGGGGTCGGCGCTGGTCGCCACCTCCGTCCTCGGGACGGACACCGAAGGGCGGCAGCGGACGGTCCTCGACGCCCTCGCCGAGGCGTACCACGCCGACACCGGCGGCTGGGACCTGCTGACGGTGCGCACGGTCCCGGACGCGCTGCCCGCGATGGCCCCGCCGCAACCGCTCAGCCGCACCAGCCGGTTCGGCCCCGGCCGCCATGTCTGCGGTGACCACCGGGCGACCGGCTCGGTGCAGGGCGCGCTGGCCTCCGGTGCCCGTGCCGCCCGCGAGATCCTGCGCGACCGGCGCTGAGCGCGGCCCCGCGCGTCAGTCCTTGCCGCGGGCCCGCTTGAAGCGGGCGAGCCCCTCGGAGAGGTCGACGATCGGGTCCGGGTAGCCGTCGACCGCCGCCCGGTCCAGGCCGCGCAGCTTCCACGGCTCGTGCACCGACGGCCCCTCCACGGCAGCGAGTTCGGGGATCCAGCGCCGGACGTAGGCGCCGTCCGGGTCGTAACGCTTCGCCTGGGTCACGGGGTTGAGGACCCGGTTGGGGCGGCTGTCCGTCCCGGTCCCGGCCATCCACTGCCAGTTGAGCTGGTTGTTGGCGACGTCCCCGTCGACCAGCAGGTCGAGGAAGTACCGCGCGCCGACCCGCCAGTCGACGTACAGCGTCTTGGTGAGGAAGCTCGCCGTGAGCAGCCGTCCCCTGTTGTGCATCCAGCCCTCGTGCCGGAGCTGCCGCATGGCCGCGTCGACCACCGGATAGCCGGTGCGGCCCTCCTTCCACGCCTCGATCTCCTCGCCCGCCGTCCGCTCCGAGCGCCAGCGGTCGTGCTTGGTGCGGTAGTCGGCGGTGGCCGCGTCCTGCCGGGCCGCGAGGACCTGGCGGTGGAAGTCGCGCCAGGCGAGCTGCCGCACGAACGCCTCGGCGCCCGGACCGCCCGCGCGCCGGGCCCGGTGGACGAGTTCGACCGGGGACAGGGTGCCGAAGTGCAGATGCGGCGAGAACCGCGAGGTGGCGTCGCCCGGCAGGTCGTCGTGCCGGTCCTCGTACGCCTGGACGCCCGAGCGCAGCCACGCCGTGACCCGCTTGCGCGCCACCGTCTCGCCGCCCTCGGCCAGCCCCTCCGACAGGCCCGACAGGCCGTCCCGGGACGGCAGTTCCTCGGAACCGATCCCCTCCGGGACGCGCACCGAGCGGGGTGCGCCGAACGCCTCCCGCAGCGGCTGCGCCGACCACTGCCGGAAGTACGGCGTGAAGACGGCGAAGTGGTCGGACCCGGCCGGGGTCACCCCGCCCGGCGCGACGGCGGTGGTCACCGTGTCGTGGATGTGCAGCCGCCGCCCCTCGGCCTCCAGGGCCCGCCGCAGCCGCTGTTCGCGCCGGTGCGCGTAGGCGCTGACGTCGGCCGCCATGTGGACCTCGTCGGCGTCGGCCTCGGCGACCACCTTGCACACCTCCTCGACGAGGTCGCCGGAGCGCAGCACCAGCCGCCCGCCGCGCTCGCGCAGGCCCGCGTCGAGGTCGCGCAGGCAGTCGGCGAGGAAGGCCAGCCGGTTGGGCGCGGCGAACCCGGCCGCGTCCACCCCGGTGTCCCGGACGAACAGCGGCACCACCTCGCGGGCGTCGTTCGCGGCCCGCAGCGGCGGATGGTCGTGCAGGCGCAGGTCGGAGGTGAACAGGACGACCGAGACGTTCATGGTGCGGACTCCGGTGACGAGGGGGAGCGGCCGATGGCGGGGTGGGGCACGCCGGCCGGACGGGAGTGCCGGCCGGCGTACCCCGGTGCTTCCGGCCGAGGGGCGGGGTCGGATGCGGTGGTCATCCCACGGACGCGTGTTCGTCCGCGGTCCTGGCGGGCTCCCGGGCCGCGGCGCGCGCGATGTTGCGGGCCATGCCCCCGAAGACCACGGAGTGGAAGGGCGACACGCTCCACCAGTAGGCGTGCCCGAGGAGCCCCTGCGGATGGAACAGGGCCCGCTGGCGGTAGCGCGTCCTGCCGTCGTCGTCGGTGTCCGCGCGCAGCTCGAGCCAGGCGAGGCCGGGCAGCCGCATCTCGGCGCGCAGCCGCAGCAGCCGTCCCGGCTCGATCTCCTCGACCCGCCAGAAGTCCAGCGAGTCGCCGACCCGCAGCCGTGCCGCGTCCCGCCGTCCCCGGCGCAGTCCGACCCCGCCGGCCAGCCGGTCGAGCCAGCCGCGCACCGCCCACGCCAGCGGGAAGGAGTACCAGCCGTTGTCGCCGCCGATCCCCTCGATCACCCGCCACAGCGCCTCCCGCGAGGCGGGCACGGTCAGTTCGCGGTGGTCGGTGTAGAGGCTGCCGCCCGCCCAGTCGGGGTCGGTGGGCAGCGGGTCGCTGGGCGCGCCGGGCAGCGAGGCCGATGACCAGCGGGTGGCGACGTCGGCCTGCCGGATGCGGCGCAGGGCGAGCCGTACCGCCTCGTCGAAGCCGATCGGGGAGCCGGGCGGCGCGGGCACGTACCGCTCGATGTCGTTCTCGTGGCAGACGACCTCGTGGCGCAGCGACTCGGTGAGCGGGCGGGCGAGGCCCGCGGGCACCGGGGTGACCAGGCCGACCCAGTGGCTGGACAGCCGCGGGGTGAGCATCGGCACCGACACCACGTACCGCCGGGGCAGGTCGGCGACCCGCGCGTACCGCGTCATCATCTCGCGGTAGGTGAGCACGTCGGGGCCGCCGATGTCGAAGGCGCGGTTGACGTCGGCGGGCATGTCCGCGCTGCCGACCAGCACCCGCAGCACGTCCCGCACCGCCACCGGCTGGATCCGGGTGTGCACCCAGCTCGGGGTGACCATGACCGGCAGCCGTTCGGTGAGGTAGCGCAGCATCTCGAAGGAGACCGAGCCCGAGCCGAGGACGACCGCCGCGCGCAGCACCGTGGTGGGGACCCCGGAGTCGAGCAGGATCCTGCCGACCTCGGACCGGGAGCGCAGATGCGGGGAGAGCGCGCTCTCGGGCACGTCCGAGGGGGTCAGACCGCCGAGGTAGACGATCCGGCGGACGCCGGCGGCGCGCGCGGCCTCGCCGAAGATCCGCGCCGCCTCCCGGTCCGTCGCCTCGAAGTCCTCGCCCGAGCCCAGCGCGTGCACCAGGTAGTAGGCGACGTCGACCCCGCGCATGGCGTCGGCGACCGAGGCCGCGTCCGTGACGTCGCCGCGCGCGGTCTCGACCCGGCCCGCCCACGGGTGGTCGCGCAGCTTGCCGGGGGAGCGGGCCAGACAGCGGACCCGGTGCCCGGCGTCCAGCAGCTCCGGGACCAGCCTGCCGCCGATGTATCCCGTCGCGCCGGTCACCAGGCAGAGCGTCGCGGGCCGGTCGTCGTCAGCGTTCATGGGCTCTCGGTCCTCCGTCTCGGCGTGCCCCCCTCGTGATCCCTTCCCCGGGCGCGGCCGAACCGGATGCGGACGCTTCTATAGGGTGACCGCGTGGCCACAGCAGACGACGGGGACCAGCGCGCAGTCGCGCCGCGGACGCCCCCGGCACCCGCGGGCGCGGTGCCCCCGGCGCCCACGGGCACCGACCTCTTCTCCCTCGCCGTCCAACTGCGCCGGATGAACGGCGGGATCAACCGGCTGGTGCACGGTTTCGCCGGTGAGCAGGGCCTGCACGCCACCGACGTCCAGGCGCTGGCCGCGATCCTGGACGCCGACGGGCCGATGACCCCGGGCCGGCTGCGCGAGCACCTGGGGCTCACCTCGGGCGCGGTGACCGCCTGCGTGGACCGGCTGGAGCGGGCGGGGCACATCCGCAGGGTCCGGGAGAGCGCCGACCGCCGGGTGGTCCATCTGCACTACGCGCCCGACGCCAAGGCGGTGGCCCGCTCCTACTTCCGGCCGCTCGCGCGGGCCGCCCAGGGCGCGCACGCCCGCTTCACCGAGGACGAACTCGCCGTGGTGCTGCGCTTCCTCCAGGCGATGAACGAGGAGATGGCGGCCCTGCGCCCGTCCGACGGCTGAACCCCGGGCGGGGAGTCGCGCACGACCCGTCGCGCGGGGTGGCCTACGATCGGGGCCAGTTATCTTGATGATCGAGATTGTTTGTCGTCGAGATTGTTTCCGGGTCCGCCGTCCCGATCCACTGGAGAGCCATGTCCCTCACCCCGCGCCGGGGCCGCGTCGTCGTCCCGCTGCTCCTGCTCGTCGTCTGGCTCGGCATCGGCGGGGCGCTCGGGCCGTTCGCCGGACGGCTCGGCGAGGTCGCGACCAACGACCAGGCCGCGTTCCTGCCGCGCAGCGCCGAGTCCACCGAGGTCATCACCGCCCAGAAGGCCTTCCGGCAGGACGAGACCCTGCCCGCCGTCGTCGTCTGGACCGACGACGGCGACGGCGGCGGCGCGATGAAGGACCGTCAGGCCGCCGCGACCCGCGCGCTCGCCCCGCTCACCGGCACCTCCGGCGTCGCGGGCACCGTGTCGCCCGCGCTGCTCTCCGAGGACGGCGCCGCCCTCGAAGCCGTCGTCCCGCTCCGGCCCGACCTCGGCGACCGGCTCGCCCCCACCCTGGACCGGATCAGGGCGGCCGCCGAACGCGTCCCCGGCGCCACCGTCCAGCTCGCCGGACCCGCCGCCACCCGGGCCGACCTCTCCGACGCGTTCGCCGGCATCGACGGACTGCTGCTCGCCGTCGCCCTGGTGACCGTCCTGGTGATCCTGCTGCTCGTCTACCGCAGCGTCCTGCTGCCGCTGGTGATCATCCTCGGCGCCGTCTTCGCCCTCGGCCTGGCCTGCGCCGTCGTGTACGCGCTCGCCGACCACGACCTGGTCCGCGTCGACGGACAGGTGCAGGGCATCCTCTCCATCCTCGTCATCGGCGCCGCCACCGACTACGCCCTGCTGATCACCGCCCGCTTCCGGGAGGAACTCGCCGCCAGGACCGACCGGTTCGCCGCCGCGCGGGCCGCCCTGCGCCAGTCCTGGGGCGCCGTCGTGGCCAGCGCCGCGACCGTCGCGCTCGGCCTGCTCGCGCTGCTGCTCAGCGACCTCACCAACAACCGGGCGCTCGGCCCCGTCGGCGCCGTCGGCATCGTCTGCGCCGTCCTCAGCTCGCTCACCTTCCTGCCCGCCGTCCTCGTCCTGCTGGGCCGCGCCGCGTACTGGCCCGCCACCCCGCGCCCCGCCACCGAGCAGGCCGCGGGCGGCTGGCGGCGGGTGGCCGCGCTGGTGGACCGCGCCCCGCGCACGGTCTGGGCCGTCTGCCTCGCCGGGCTCCTCGCCTGCGCCGCGTTCGCCCCCACCCTGGTCTCCCGCGGCGTCCCGCTCGACGAGACCTTCGTCGACGACGCCCCCTCCGTCGCCGCCCAGGCCACCCTCGCCCGGCACTTCCCCGGCGGCTCGGGCAACCCCACCGTCGTCATCGCCGACGCCGACCGGCTCGACCGCGTCCTGGCCACCGCCCGCGCCACCGACGGCGTCGCCTCCGCGGCCGGGGTCACCGCCTCCGGACGGCCGGGCGGCGACCCGCTGGTCGTCGACGGGCGGGTCCGCGTCGACGTCACCCTCGCCGACGCCACCGACAGCGACGCGGCCGCGGACGCCGTCGCCCGGCTGCGCACCGCCCTGCACGAGGTGCCCGGCGCGCACGCCCTGGTCGGCGGCTACACCGCGCAGCGCTACGACACCCTGCGCACCGCCGAGCGCGACCGCACCCTCATCGTCCCGGTGGTCCTCGCCATCATCCTGGCGATCCTCATGGTGCTGCTGCGCTCCCTGCTGCTGCCGGTGCTCCTGGTGGCGACCGTCGGCCTCAACCTGCTGGCCACCCTGGGCGTCTCGGCTCTTGTATTCCGACATGTGTTCGGCTTCACCGGTACCGACCCGTCCGTTCCGCTGTACGGGTTCGTGTTCCTGGTCGCCCTGGGCGTCGACTACAACATCTTCCTGATGTCCCGGGTCCGCGAGGAGTCGCTGCGCCACGGCGTCCGGGAGGGCATGCTGCGGGGCCTGGTCGGCACCGGAGGGGTCATCACCTCGGCGGGTGTCGTCCTGGCGGCCACCTTCGCCGCCCTCGGCGTGATCCCGCTCGCCTTCCTCGCGCAGATCGCGTTCATCGTCGCGTTCGGCGTCCTGCTCGACACGCTGGTCGTCAGGTCCCTGCTCGTTCCCGCCCTGGTGCGGGATCTTGGTGGGGTGACCTGGTGGCCGGGACGGCTGTGGCGCGGCGCGTCCGCGCCCGACGGCAGCGCGTCCCGGAGCGCCGGTCACCCGGAAACCGAGGTGAAGCCCCGCCCCGCCGGGGTCCCCAACGAGGAGTGAACCGTGCCCCTGCAGAACGCCGTCGTCGGCCCCGCCGACGCCCATGCCCTTTCCGAGCCGCTCTTCGCGCGGCTGCACGAGCTGGCGGAAGGCACGGCCGAGTACTCGTACGTCCGCAACACGCTCGTCGAGCTGAACATGTGGATGGTGCGGCAGGCGGCCCGCCGCTTCCAGCCCAGCCCGGAGATCCACGACGACGTCCTGCAGGTCGGCACCATCGGGCTCATCAAGGCCATCAACCGGTTCGACCCGACCCGGGGCTTCGAGTTCGAGGCGTTCGCGGCACCCACGATCGCCGGGGAGATCAAACGGTTCTTCCGTGACACCACCTGGGCGGTGCGGGTGCCGAGGCGGCTCAAGGACTGCCGTGCGCTGCTGCGCGAGGAGGCGGTCGCGTTCGAGCAGCGGGAGGGCCGCGCCCCCACCGTCTGCGAACTCGTCCGGCTGACCGGGCTGACCGAGGACGAGGTGGTCGACGGGCTGCGGGCGGCCGAGGGGTACGGCACCGTCTCCCTGGACGCGCCGACCGAACCGGGACCCGACGGCCTCAGCCTCGCCGACCGGCTCGGCGGCGACGACCCCGCGCTGGGCAGGACCGACGACCTGGTGACCGTCGCGCCCCTGGTCGCCGCCCTGCCCGAGCGGGAACGCGCGCTGCTCGCCATGCGCTTCCTGCAGGACATGACGCAGAGTCAGATCGGCGCGGAGCTGGGCATCTCCCAGATGCACGTCTCCCGGCTGCTCACCCGCACCCTCGCCACGCTCCGCGCCGGACTCGCGGAACGCACCTGACGCCCCGCCCCGTCCGGGATGACATGTCCCCGTACAACCGGGGCAGACGCAGGACACGACCCCGACGGGGCGACCGGACAGCCGAAGCAGGAGGTGCCGCCATGGGCGCGAAGGTGTTGGAGCGGTTCCCCGCGGGATCTCCTCGCGGATCGTGGCCCGCCGAGGAGTACGCCGCCCAGCGGCGCGCCGCCGGTGAACAGGCCACCGTGGTCATGGACCTGAAGTCGGACGCCTTCCTCGTCGTCCTGCGCGACGAGGACTGAGCCGGTCCGCCCCCCCCTGCCGGGGCCGGACGACGGACCGGCCGGGAGAAGGCTCAGCCGCCGCCCACCCCTTCGAGGTCCTGGCCGGTCGCCAGGCGGGCCCGCACGGAGACCCGCGGGTGCCCGGCGGCGGGGACCGCGAGGGTGCTGCCCGACCGTGACGCCCGTACGTCACCGCTGACCGCGATCCGGGTCACCGCCCGGCTCCCCGCGGCCAGCAGATAGCCCCGGCCGTCCGGCGCCCGCCACTGCGTCGCCGCCACCACGTGCCGCCCGAACCGGCTGCACAGCGCGGTCGACGGCACCCGGGCGACCACCCGGCCCGGCGCGTCCACCCGGTCCCGGCTGGTGCGCAGCGTCACCGTCACCGAACCGGGACCCCGCCAGGTGTCCGCGCGGGCGCAGCTCCACACCGCGTCACCGCCCGCCCCGGGCAGCCGCTGCCGCGCGAAGTCCCACGCGTTGACCGCCCGCACCCCCGAACCGCCCAACCGCCCCAGCGCGCACCCCTGATGAGCCCAGGCCAGCAGCGCCTCGGACCCCGTCGCCTCCCGGGGCTGCCGGGCCGGGGCCCCGCGTCCGGGCAGCGGGGTGTACGTCAGATGGACGGGGGACAGGGCGCCCACCCCGGCCAGCAGGAACGCGTGGTGCTCGGCGATCCGCTCGGAGGACCGCAGTTGCAGCACCGGCGCGCTCCCGCAGTCCCCGCCGGACGGCACCGGGGGCACCGCGGCGGTGACGCCGTCCTTCGCCACCGCGAGCGGCCGGGCCAGGGCGTCCGGCCTCAGCAGATCCCGGGTCCCCGCCTCGGCGACCCACGGCGCCAGCAGATAGCGCACCCCGCCGCCGCCCCGCCCGTCGTCCACGGCGACCGCGGCGGCCGTCGTGACGTCCGAGTCGTCGGCCCGCGCGATCGTCAGCTCGCCCGGCGCGGACCCCGACAGCGGCTCGCTGTAGCGGGCCAGCCGCTCACCGTCGTGCAGCAGCACCACCGCCCGCGCCCCCACCCCGCCCGCGAACAGCAGCCGGGGCGGTGTCACGGGGACGGCCCGCGAGGTGGCGGCGGCGGTGGTGACCCGGGTGCCGGACGACGGGTGCGCCCACGCGCCGAGCGCCCGGCCGAGCAGCGCCTCGTCCGCGGCCCGGTCGCCGCGCACCGGCCACGCCGTGAAGTCCACCCGCGCGGTGTTGTCCCACACCCCGGCCGGGGTCCGCAGCAGCGCGGCCGGACGCAGCGCCGGTCCGGCCGCCGGCGCCGGGGTGTACGCGGGGCCCGGGGAGCCGCCGGAAGTGGTCGTCACCAGCGTCACCGCCGAGATCGCCGCGACCCCGCAGACCGCGAGCCCCACCCGCACCCGCCGCCTGCGCCGCAGCAGATCGGTCGGGCTCGCCTGCAGCGCGCACGCGTCGAACTCCTGCGACGCCAGCAGCGCCGCCGCCGTCCCCTGCTCGTCCTCGCCCGCGCGCAGCGCCGCCGCCGCCCGCACCGCCTCGTCCGGGTCGGCGGCGCCCGCCGCCGTCAGCAGCGCGCGCACGTCGTCCTGCGACAGCCCGTGCACCACGCCCAGCAGGAACGCGGCCCGCGCCGCCGCCGACACCCCCGAGAGCCGCTGCGCCAGGGCCAGTTCGGCGTCCCCGCCGGAGCGCGGGAACAGCCGCAGCCCGAACACCAGCGGCAGCCGCGGCAGATGGCGCGCCACCCACGGACGGGCACCCCGGCCGTACGCGAGCGCGCCGCGCAGCACCTCCGCGGTGAGCGCCCACACCGCGGAGAACCGCGCCGGGCCCGGCGCGCGCTGCGCGGGCACGGACGGCACCGGGTGGGCCGAGCGGATCCGCGGCAGGGTCCGCTGGACCAGGGAGTGCGCCACCAGCACCCGCCGGTGCCGGCCGAGCGTCGCGGGGAGCACGAGGTGGGCCAGCCTGACCAGGTCGCCGTACTGCTCGACGAGGACGGTCTCTGCCTCCAGGACCGGCGTCCTGACACTCCCGCCGGGACGTCGGAGCGAGCGTAGGTGCATGGGAGCGTGATGCCTTCCGGACGAGTGACGCGCTGGGCGTCTTACACTCCGTCAAACGAGTGAATCATGGACAGGTCACCCCTCGGCGGGGCGCGCGTGGGAGCCCGTCGCGCCCTGGACGACTCCGCCCAGCTCACACCCCCGGCGCACGAACGCCTCGTGCAACTCCTGCGCCGCCCGCGGCACCGCGTCCGCCCGGCGCCGCCGCAGCGTCAGCCGCACCCCGGTCGCGTCCCCCGCCAGCGGCCGGTGCGTGATCGTCCCCTGCCGCTCCAGCGGATCGCCGACGACGCTGAAGTCCGGCAGCACCGTCACCCCGAGCCCTTCCGCGACCATCAGCTTCCCCATCTCCGCGCCGTCCGTGGAGTACGAGAACGACGGCAGCCGCCCGGCCAGGAGCCGGTGCACGAACCGGTGCATGACATAGCCGGTGCGCATCGCGATCAGCGGCTCGGTCAGCAGCTCGTCCACCGTGACGGCGTCCAGCGCGGCCAGCGGGGAGTCGGGCCGCAGACACACCACGGGGCGCCCGCGCAGCAGCTCCACGGAGTCGAGGCCCGCGGGCAGGTCGTCGCCGTCCAGCTCGTTGACCAGGCCCAGATCGAACGCGCCCTCCGCCAGCCCCCGGTGGATCTCCGCCTGCCGCGCCGCCACCACCTCGACCTGGGTGACCGGGTGCGCGGCCCGGAACTCCCGGACCACCGGGATCAGCAGCGGCACCGTCGCCGCGGAGACCGTGCCGACCCGCACCATCCGGCTGACCCGGTGCTGCTCGCCCGCCGCCGCCCGCAGCCGGTCCACCGCCTCCAGCACCTGCGCGATGTGCGGCAGCAGTTCCCGGCCCTCCGCGCTCATCGTCGCCCCGGAGCGCTTGCGCTCCAGCAGGTCCACCCCCAGCTCCCGTTCCAGGTTCCGCACCGTCTCGCTCAACGCGGGCTGGGAGAGCCGCAGTTCCTCGGCCGCCCGGCGCAGCGAGCCCAGCCGGGTCACGGCCGCGATGTATTCCAGCTGTTCGGTGCGCACCCCCGCAGAATGCGGCCCGTCCACACCCGCGTTCAAGGGTTTCCCTGTCACGCCTTCGTGAAATTCAATGGTCCGGGATGCGAGACCGGTCGGGTTTTCCTTGACGGTTCTCACCGGCGGCTGCCACGATCGACGGCATGAAGATGCGACTGGACCTCACGCGGCGACGCCATGTCGACCTCGCGCGCGTCTCCAGCGCCTCCTGTCGCGCCGCGGCCTGATCCCCGTCCCGATCCGCCGCACCACGCGCCGTCCCCGCGACTTCACCGGTCATCCGCGTTCCCGTATTCCACACGCGCATCGGTCACCCCTGTCCGCACGTCGCCCCAATTCCCCGCCCATGCGCGGAAAAGCGAATGCGGCGCGCCCGGAGACATTCCGCACCAGGAGTTCCGCATGTCCGCTCCCTTTTCTCCTCTCCGCAGGCGGCACGGCGTCGATCTGATTCTCCCCGGTTTCCCGGATCACCGCGAAGAGGCCGCGTCCCGCGGCGGGCGGACGCCGCCACCGGCGCGCCGGCCACAGGCACGACTCCGCGCGGACGACGCCGGGTCCACCGCCCCGCCCGCCTGAACCCGCCGTCCGCACCCACCCCGTCCCGGTTCCCGGCCGCCCCCGCCAGGGCGCCGCCCGCCTCCCCGAAAGAGGGCCCATGGCCACCGTCCTGTCCGTCTCCGGCAGTCCCTCCGCCTCCTCCCGCACCCACCGGCTGCTGCGCCACCTCGACCGGCGCCTGACCGCCCAGGGCCACGAGGTGACACCGCTCGACGTCCGCACCGTCCCCGCCGAGGCCCTGCTCGGCGCCGACTTCGCCCACCCCGCGATCGTCGAGGCCGCCGAACTCTTCGCCCGCGCCGACGGCGTGGTGATTGCCACCCCCGTCTACAAGGCCGCCTACTCCGGGGTCCTCAAGGCGCTCCTCGACCTGCTCCCGCAGTACGCCCTCACCGGCAAGACCGTGCTGCCCCTCGCCACCGGCGGCACCACCGCGCACGTCCTCGCCATCGACTACGCGCTGCGCCCGGTGCTCAACTCCATGGGCGCCGCCCACATCGTGCAGGGCTGGTTCACCCTCGACAAGGACATCACCGTCCACGAGGACGGCACCCTGTCGGTCGCGTCCCTCACCGACGAGGCCCTCACCCAGGTCGTCGACCAGTTCTCCACCGCCCTCGGCCGCACCCCGCTGCTGGCCGCGGCGAGCTGACCGCCGTGCCCGCCCACGTCATCGCCGACGACCAGGAGGCCCTCGCGGTGGCCCGCGCCCTGGCCGAGGAGTTCCGGGCCGGGGCGAGCGAACGCGACCGCGAACGGCGGCTGCCGCGAGCGGAGTTGGAGCGGCTCTCGGCGTCCGGGCTGCTCGCCGTCACCGTCCCGGCCGCGCACGGGGGAGCGGACGTCGGCGCGGGCACCCTCGCGGAGATCTTCCGGTTGCTGGCCTCGGCCGACCCGAGCCTCGCCCAGATCCCGCAGAGCCACTTCGTCTACGTGAACGTGATCCGCCGTCAGGGCACGCCCGAGCAGCGGAGGTTCTTCTTCGGCGAACTGCTCGCCGGGCGCCGACTGGGCAACGCCCAGTCCGAGGCGGGCACCCGGCACGTCCAGGACATCGGCACCCGGCTCACCCCCCGACCGGACGGCTCCCTCCTCCTGACCGGGGAGAAGCACTACTCGACCGGCGCTCTCTTCGCCGACTGGATCCCGGTGCTCGCCCGCGCCGCCGACGACGCGCTGCACGTCGCCTACGTGCCCCGGGACGCGCCAGGGCTCACCGTGGTCGACGACTGGGACGGCATGGGGCAGCGCACCACCGCGAGCGGCACCGTCCGGCTGACCGGCGTGGTGGTCCCCGCCGACCGGGTCCTGCCCCACCACCTCACCTTCCGCGGCCCGCAACTGCACGGCGCGACAGCACAGTTGCTGCACGCCGCCATCGACGTCGGGATCGCCGACGGCGCGCTCGCCGAGGCCGTCTCCTTCGTCCGCACGCGCAGCAGACCCTGGTTCGAGAGCGGCGCCGACACCGCCGCCGAGGACCCGCTGGTCATCCAGCGCTTCGGTGAACTCGGCGTCACGACACGGGCGTCCAGGGCGCTGCTGCGGGAGGCGGCGCGGGCCGTCGAGGAGGCGCGGGCCGACCTCACCGACGACACGGCGGCCGAGGCGTCCGTCGCGGTCGCCGCCGCCAAGGCGCACGCCGCCCGCACGGCCGTCGAGGTGGCCGACGCCCTCTTCGACCTGGCCGGGACCCGCTCCGCCCTCGACTCCCTGAACCTGCACCGGCACTGGCGCGACGCCCGCACCCACACCCTGCACGACCCGGCCCGCTGGAAGATCCAGCACATCGGCCGCCACCTGCTCAACGGCACCCGCCCGCCCCGCCACGGCCTGCTCTGACCCCACCCGATCGGAGACCCGCGTGTCCCTCACCTTCCACTGGTTCCTCCCCACCAACGGCGACAGCAGGCACGTCGTCGGCGGCGGCCACGGCACCCCGGCCACCGCCTCCGGACGGGACCGGCCGCCGACGGTCGGCTACCTGAGCCAGATCGCCCGCGCCGCCGAGGACCTCGGCTTCCTGGGGGCGCTCACCCCGACCGGCGCCTGGTGCGAGGACGCGTGGCTCACCACGGCCATGGTCAGCCAGCACACCGAACGCCTGAAGTTCCTGGTCGCGTTCCGCCCCGGCTTCGTCTCCCCGACGCTCGCCGCGCAGATGGCGTCCACCTTCCAGCGGCAGAGCGGCGGACGGCTGCTCCTCAACGTCGTCACCGGGGGCGAGAGCCACGAGCAGCGGGCGTACGGCGACTTCCTCGACAAGGACGAGCGCTACCGGCGTACCGGCGAATTCCTCCAGGTGGTAAGGGAGTTGTGGCAGGGCGGGACGGTCGACCTGCACGGTCGGCACCTGCGGGTGGAGGACGCGCGGCTGGCCCGGGTCCCCGACCCGGTGCCCGAGGTGTACTTCGGCGGGTCCTCCCCGATCGCCGGGGAGATCGCCGCCCGGCACGCCGACGTCTACCTCACCTGGGGCGAACCGCCCGCCCAGGTCGCCGAGAAGATCGCCCGCATCCGAACGCTGGCCGCCGCGCGGGGACGCGCCCCGCGCTTCGGCATCCGCCTGCACGTCATCACCCGGGACACCGCGGAGCAGGCGTGGGCCGAGGCCGCGCGGCTGTTGGACGGCTTCGACCCGCAGACCGTGCGGTCCGTGCAGGCCGGGCTCGCCCTCAGCGAGTCCGAGGGGCAGCGCCGGATGCTCGCCCTGCACGGCGGCGGCCGGGACGGGCTGGAGATCCACCCCAACCTCTGGGCCGGGATCGGCCTGGTGCGCGGCGGCGCGGGCACCGCCCTGGTCGGCAGCCACGACGAGGTCGTCGAACGGATCAGGGAGTACCACGCCCTGGGCATCGACGAGTTCGTGCTCTCCGGCTACCCGCACCTGGAGGAGGCGTACTGGTTCGGCGAGGGCGTCCTGCCCCGGCTCGCCGCACAGGGCCTGTGGCACCACCCGGCGGGTGCGCCGGACACGGCACCGGCCCAGGTCCCGTTCGCCGGCTGACCCGCCCGGCCGCTCGCGCCGCACCGGGCCCGGACACGGGTACGCCCCCCGTGCGCGGCTCGGGGCCGACTCCGCCGGGAGCAACCGTCCGGCGCTGCGACGGTCGGACGGGCACTGGTGCCGTGCCGGGCAGCGCGAGCCGGTGAACCTTTGCGGTCAGGACAACTAGCGGTGCCCCTCGTCCGTCCCCGGGCCGCCGAGGGCGTCCAGGTGGGCGCGGCGGGCGTCGGCCGTCTGGCCCTGGATCAGCAGGAACATCCCCTCACGGGCCAGCCGCTGGGCCGGGTCGCGCAGATCCATCGCCCGGCCGCCGCGGGCCACGACCGCCGCCGTGGTGGCCGCCCGCAGCACGTCGAACGCCCGCGTCCGGCACGCCAGCCGCTCCGGCACCCGCGCCAGCGGGTCGGGATGCCCGGCGAGCGCGTACGCCTCCGCCCGCACGGCGTCCAGCCGCGCGCCCAGCGCGCTCGCCACGTCCGGTTCCCCGTACTCCGCCACCAGTGCGACGGCGGCCCGTGCCACCCCGAACACGGCGGGCGAGGCGTTGGCGGCCCGTGCCCGGTCCGTCGCCGCGAACACCGCGTGCGGGGCGCGCAGCACCACCGACGCCTCCGGCAGCCGCAGCCCGTCCAGGCCGAGGGACACCGTCCGCGCCGCGCCGAGGGCCGCCAGCCGCATCGGGGGCGAAGGCCGCAGCGCAGGACCCTCGCGCGCGTCGGCGAACGCGAACACCACCTCGTCCTCGTCGGTCACCCCCGCCAGCAGCATCAGGTCGTTCAGACCCCAGCCGGTGAACCAGGGCACGGTGCCGTCGAACCGCCACCCCTCGCCGTCCCGTGTCGCCCGCACCGGACGCCGGGGAAAGGCCCTGACGTGCGCGTACGCGATCCCCGCGAGCAGCTCTCCGCGCGCCAGCGGCCCCAGCAGCCGCTCCCGCGCCGGGCCGGTCGAACGGGCCAGCATCCGCACCGGGGTGTGGTGCTGGGTCTGCACGAACCACGTCGAGCAGCACGCCCCCGCGAGGATCTCCGCCACCTCCCTGGCCACCGCGTCGGGCGCCCCGGCGCCGCCGTACTCCACCGGCGCGCTCACCCCGAGCAGCCCCGCGTCCCGGATCGCCGCGAGATGCCCGGCGGGCACCCCCTCCGCGTCGACCCGGGCGGCCCCCGGGGCGAGGAGAGAGGCGGCCAGGGAACGGGCGGCGCCGACGAGGGGGTGGTCTTCGATGCTCATGGGGAAGATTCTCCCGGTCGCACCGCGCGAGATGCCGGTCCGGGCCCGCGGCGTTCGTATAGGAGGGGAGGGAACACTCCGAGGCCCGAGGAGGCCGTCATGACGTACTACCTGCTGAGCGTGGTCCAGCCGACCGGTGGCGAGCCGCCCTCGCCACAGGCGCTCGCGGAGATCATGCGCGACGTCCGGGCCTTCGAGGAGGAGCTGCGCGCGGCGGGCGCCTGGGTGTTCGGCGGCGGACTCCAGGGCCCGGAGACCGCCACCGTGCTGCGCCCCTCCGACGGCGACGTCCTGGTCAGCGGCGGCCCCTGTGCCGAGGGCCGGGAGTACCTCGGCGGGCTCACCCTGATCAGGGCCGACGACGCGGACGCGGCCCTGGAGTGGGGCAGGAAGGCGGCCCTGGCCACCACCCTGCCGATCGAGGTCAGGGCGTTCGTGGACCAGGGCTGACCGGGCCGGACCGCGCGTCGACGTCCGGACCGAGCGTCGGGATCCGGGCCGCGCGTCGACGTCCGCACCTGGCGTCGGCGTCCGGGCCGCGCCTCGACGTCCGGGCCGCGCGTCCGGCAGGGCGGTGGCGGAATTTATTTTGGTGTATGAAAGGTTGCTATATGCATCTGATGGTGGGCGGTGCCGGGTGGCACCCCCGGGGCCGCCCACCGCCGGGACCGTCCATGTACCGCAAGGCCGCGAGGCCGTACAGCAGCAGCGAGGCACCGTGAACCCCACCACCCCCGAGCAGCCCGCCGACGTCGTGGCCCGGCTGCGCGCCACCTTCCGCACCGGCCGCACCAAGCCCGTCGCGTGGCGCACGGAGCAGCTCCGCGGGCTGCGCGCGATGCTCACCGAGAAGGGCTCCGAGCTGGCCGAGGCCCTCCACGCCGACCTCGGCAAGAGCGCCACCGAGGCCCGGCGCACCGAGATCGACTTCACCGTCCGCGAGATCGACCACACCCTCGACCACCTCGCCGACTGGCTGCGCCCCGAGCCCGCGCCCGTCCCGGCCCACCTCGGCTCCGACGCCACCGCCTGGACGCAGTACGACCCGCTGGGCGTCGTCCTCGTCATCGCGCCCTGGAACTACCCGGCGCAACTGCTGCTGGCCCCGCTGGTCGGCGCGCTCGCCGCCGGGAACGCGGTCGTCGTCAAGCCGAGCGAGCTGGCCCCCGCCACCTCGGCGGCGCTGGCCCGGCTGCTGCCCGGCTGCCTCGACACCGACGCGTTCGCCGTCGTCGAGGGCGGGATCCCGGAGACGACCGCGCTGCTGGCCGAGCGGTTCGACCACATCTTCTACACCGGCAACGGCGCCGTCGGCCGGATCGTGCTGCGGGCCGCCGCCGAACACCTCACCCCCGTCACCCTCGAACTCGGCGGCAAGTCACCGGCGTTCGTCGACTCCGACGCCGATGTCCAGGTCGTCGCCGACCGGTTGGCGCGCGGCAAGTTCCTGAACGCCGGGCAGACCTGCGTGGCCCCGGACTACGTGCTGACCGACCCGGAGACCGCGGCGGCCCTCGAACCGGCCCTCGCCCGCGCGGTGGAGGGCCTGTTCGGCACGGAGCCGAAGGAGTCGGGGGAGTACGGCCGGATCGTCAACGAGCGCCATTTCGACCGGCTCTCGGGGCTGCTCGGCTCCGGCCGGGTGGCCGTCGGCGGTGACACGGACCGGGCGGCGAAGTACATCGCGCCGACCGTGCTCGCCGACGTCGACCCGTCCTCGCCCGTCATGGGGGAGGAGATCTTCGGCCCGATCCTGCCCATCGTGACCGTGCCGGGGCTGGACGACGCCATCGGCTTCATCAACGACCGGGACAAGCCGCTCGCCCTGTACGTGTTCTCGGAGTCCGAGGGGACGCGGGACCGGATCGCCGCCGAGACGTCCTCGGGCGGGCTCGGACACGGGCTGCCGCTGGCCCATCTCACCGTCTCCGACCTGCCGTTCGGCGGAGTGGGGGAGAGCGGCATGGGCAACTACCACGGCCGGTACTCCCTCGAGACGTTCAGCCACCGCAAGGCGGTGCTGCGCAAGCCGCTGGGCTGAACCGCGGGGATGCTCCGGGGCGCCGGTCCGCACCCTTGACTGGTACAGACCAAAGGAGTCAGATGGACCCCGCACCCCCCACCGCGGCCGCACCCCAGCGGGGTGCGGCCGTGCTCCGTGGGGGAGTCGGGGCACCGGTCAGGAGCGGCGCACTGCCGTCGCCGTCGCCGCGCGCGGCAGCTCGAACGCGGCCCGCACCTGCCGGGCCTGGTTGTCCGCACCGGACGCGTTGGGGTGGACGAAGGTGCACGCCTCGCCGTTGCCGGGGATCGCGGCGCAGAGCGGCGACGGCGGGTCCGTCTGGTCGCCGTCCCCGGTGAGGTCGTCGCGCACCCCGTACATCCACCTCTCGCCCGCGGGCGCGCACAGCCCGTGGGCCGCGCTGGGTCCGTAGGTGTCGACGTAGGCCGCCCCGTGGCCGGTGGCCTGCCGGGCGATCAGGCCGTTCAGCCGCCGCTCCAGGCCGTCGAGCCAGGGCATGTCCCCCTTGGCGACGGTCCCCAGCTGGCGCCAGACGCCCCACGTGCAGCCGGAGGCGCTCGGCACGATCGCGGGGTAGCCGACCACCGCGACCCGTGCGTGCGGGGCGCGTTCGCGGATCGCGGCCATCATCCGCCCGAACTCCTCGTCGAGCCGCGCGAACCGCTCCTCCAGCCAGTCGCGCCCCTCGCCCGCGGTGAAGTGGTCGGTGCAGGGAGTGCCGAACCCGAGGGTGGCCAGGCCCCGTTCGAGGCACTGGGTGACGATCTCGCCGAAGCCGAGGGTGTTGCCGCCGATGCCGACGCTCACGTAGTCCGTGTCGGCGCCCAACCGCTGGATCTGCGCGGGCCGTTCGGGCCAGCCGCCCTCGGGCGGCACCGACGGCGGACCGAGGATCTTCGACGGCGGCTGCGGCCCCAGCACCCCGTCCTCGACCTCGGCCGCGCCGCAGGTGACGTCCACGAGCCGCAGCCCCGCCGCCTCGGCGACCTGGTGCGGGTAGTCCCGGTAGGAACGCCCGCACCCGTCGTCGGGGTCCCACGGGCGGACGAAGACGTCGGCGCTGTACGAGTCGCCCAGGGCGACGTACCGCGGCGGTTCCTCGGCGGGGGACGGCGCCGCCGAGGCCGGGACGAGCACCGACAGCACGGCCGTGAGCGCGGCGGCGGTGGCGAGAGCCGCGCGGGCGGCGGCGGGAACGGTGGGCACGAGGGATCTGGACATGCGATCGCCCTTCGGTTCCGTGCCGGGGAACATCCCACCGGCACGGTCACCAACGGTATTCACGCGGTGACGACGCGTGGAAGACGCCTGGTGCCGATCACCCCCCAACGGGTGCGCGCCACGCCGGAAGCGGTGAACGGGCGTACGGGCGGAGGGATTTCGTGCGGAGCGGGGTGGGGTGGGGTGGGGTGGGGGCGGGGTGGCGGTTCGGCCGGTCCTGGACGCGCCGGGCGATGGGCCCCGCTGCGGACGGGCCGAGCGGCGGTGCCGGTTCGGGACGGACGCGTCGGCGCCGGTGCCGCCCCGGAACGGGCCGGGCGCCGGACTGCCTCGCTTCGGGCGTGTCGAGCGGCGGTGCCGGTTCGGGACGCGCGGGTCGCCGGGCCGCCTTGCTCCTGACGTGTCGACCGGCGGTGCCGGTCCGCGGCGCGACGGGCGCCGGACTGCCTCGCCCCGGACGGGTCGACCAGCTGTGACGGTCAGGACGCGCGGGCTGCCTCGCCCCGGACCCGTCGACCACCCGTGCCGGTTCCGTACGCGCCGGCCCCGCCCCCGCGCGTTGGCGCCCCCGCCCCTCCCGGACGCGGCGAGCAGCGTCCCCGTCCCCGCGCACTCCCGTGCCGCCACGCCCCCAAGACGTCATCCCCGGTGAGTGATCCACCGGAGTTTCCCCCGTGCCGGTCCGAACCGCTGACGGCCGGGGGAGTGCCGTGGTGTCATGCCCCTGACTTTTCACGCGCGGGTGCCGTGACGGTGCCCGTCCGGAAGGAAGGCAGACCCATGCGCACCCCCCACGCCCTGCTCGCCACGGCCGCCGCGCTGGCGGCCACCGTCACGGCGCCCGCCGCGCAGGCCGCCGCCGCGGCACCCGCGCCCGGCGCCTACTACGTCCAGAGCGCGACCACGGGCCTCAACGCCGCCGACCGCTCGGGAGCGGTCGAGCAGCGCAGACCGAAGGGCAACGAGGACCGCCAGCAGTGGACCCTGCGGGCGAGCGGTTCCTCGTACGTCCTGGAGAGCACGGACACGGCGGGCAGTTGCCTCGGCCGCTCCGGGACGCAGGCCAGGACCGTCGGCTGCGCGAGCGCGGACGCCCTCTGGGAGATCACACCCACCGACGCCGACCGGTACACCCTCAAGGCCCCCGGGACCGACCGCTACTTGACCGTCGCGGCCAAGCCGTCCGGCGCCAACTACCCCGACCAGCTCGCCGTGGGCTCCTCCGGCGACCTCGCCGCCTGGTACCTCACCCCGGTCGGAGCGGTCACCCGCCCGATGCCGCCCGCCGACCGGCGCACCCTCGACCAGGTCACCTTCCTCACCGCCCACAACGCCTACGCCAACGGCGTCGACGGCGGCTTCGCGCCCCCCTTCGTGAACCTGTTCCCCAACCAGGCGCGCGGCATCGAGCGGCAACTCGCGGACGGGGTGCGCGGGTTCATGCTCGACATCCACCAGACCCCGGACGGCGCCATCCTCTGCCACAACAGCTGCACGCTGGTCAGCAAGCCCGTCGCCCTCTGGGTCGACCTCCAGCGCATGGTCGACTTCCTGAAGGCGCACCCCGACCAGATCGCCACCGTCTTCCTGGAGGACTACGTCGACCCCGGTGTGCTGCGCGCCGAACTCGCCCGCGTGAACGGCCTGTCCGACGTCCTGTACCGCCCCGACCGCACCGGGGTCAGGCAGAACGGCTGGCCCCGCACCGCCGACATGATCGCCGCCGGACAGCGGCTGCTGATCTTCACCGACCACAGCCGGGCGGCCGACGAGTCCGCCGGACTCACCCGCGACAGCTTCGGCGTGATGTACCAGCGGGAGTGGACGGTCGAGAACTACTGGTCGATGGGCTCGGGCGCCTCCGCCTCCGACTGGTCCTGCTACAGCCGCTGGTACGACGCGGGCACCAACATCCCGCTGACCCGCACCGAGGGCGCCTTCCGCCCGCTCTTCGTGATGAACCACTTCCGCGACACGACCGTCACCGCCACGGCCACCACGGACAACACCAAACTCGCCGACCGGGCCCGGCGGTTCTGCCAGCCCGCGGCCCGCGCGAAGCCCACCTTCCTGGCCGTCGACCGCTACGACCTCGGCGACACCGCGTCCGCCGTCAGCGACCTCAACTCCTACGTCTACCCCTGACCCGCCCCTGACCCGGCCGCCCCGACCCGCGCCCCGCCGTGTGCGAGACTCCGCCGATGACCTCGCAGACGATCACCGCGGACGCCGCGGGCCGCTGGAAACTGGCCGACCTGACCGTGAGCCGCGTCGGCCTCGGCGCGATGCGGCTCACCGGCAGCGCCGCCTTCCACCTCGGCACCCCCAGCGACCGGGACCGGTCGATCGCCGTGCTGCGCGAGGCGGTGGACCGGGGCGTCGACCACATCGACACGGCCGCCTTCTACTTCTCCCGGCTCCGCTCGGCCAACGAACTCGTCAACCGCGCCCTCGCCCCCTACCGGGACGACCTCCTCATCGCCACCAAGGTCGGCCCCTACCGCGACCAGCAGGGCGGCTGGGGCGAGGCGGCCCGCCCCGACGAACTGCGCGGGCACGTCGAGGAGAACCTGCGCCAGCTCGGCCGGGACCATCTCGACCTGGTCTATCTGCGCCGGATGCGCCAGGAGTCGATCGCCGAGCACTTCGGCGCCCTCGCCGACCTGCGCGCGGCGGGGCTCGTCCGGCACCTCGGCGTCTCCCAGATCGAGCCCCGCCACCTCGCCGAGGCCCAGGCCATCGCACCCGTGGTCGCGGTGCAGAACCGCTACGGCCTCGACCCGGCGGGCTCCGACCGGGCGGCGTCCGACGCGGACACGCTGCTGCGGCTCTGCGGCGAACAGGGCATCGCCTTCGTCCCGTACTACGCGGTCGCCGGACGGCACGGCGAGAACGCCGTCACCGCACCCGACCACGACGAGGTGCGGGCCGTCGCCCGCGCCCACGGCGCCACCCCCGCGCAGGTCCGGATCGCCTGGGTCCTGAGCCGGGGACCGCACGTCCTGGCCATCCCCGGCACCGGCGACCCCGCCCACCTGGTGGAGAACATCGCGGCGGGCGCGCTCCGCCTGACCGGTGATGACCTGCGACGCCTGGACGCGCTGCGGGCCGCTCCCGCGCACTGACGGACGCCACCGCCGGGCACCGTCGCCGGACGCCACCGCCGGAGTGAACTGGCGTGCACCGCGTTTTACGTATAACCTCACCCGTCAACCCGCACCCGCCACCCGCTCCGACCGAGAGGCCGAGATGAGCCGCATCGCCCTGGTCACCCTCGTCGTCGACGACTACGACGAGGCGATCCGCTTCTACGTCGGCGCCCTCGGCTTCCGCCTCGTCGAGGACGCGCCGCGCCCGGACGGCTCCCGCTGGGTCGTCGTCGCCCCCGGCCAGGACGCCACCGGCACCGGACTGCTCCTCGCCCGCGCCAAGGACGAGCGGCAGCGCGCCCGGATCGGTGACCAGACCGGCGGGCGGGTCGGTCTCTTCCTGCACACCGAGGACTTCGCGGGCGACCACGCCCGGATGCTCGCCGCGGGCGTGACCTTCCTGGAGGAGCCCCGGCACGAGCCCTACGGCTCGGTCGCCGTCTTCCAGGACCTGTACGGGAACCGCTGGGACCTCCTCCAGCCCGCCCGAGCCTGACCTCCCGCGCCACCCCACCGGACAGAGAAAGAACGCACATGACCGCGCCGCTCACCGACACCGCCCTGCGCCGCCTGCCCAAGGCCGTCCTGCACGACCACCTCGACGGCGGACTGCGCCCCGCCACCGTCGTCGAACTCTCGGCGGCGATCGGCCACCGGCTGCCCACCACCGACCCCGACGAGCTGGCCGCCTGGTACTTCGACGCCGCCAACTCCGGCGACCTGGTCCGCTACATAGCCACCTTCGAGCACACCCTCGCCGTCATGCAGAGCCGCGAGGGCCTGCTGCGCACCACCGAGGAGTACGTCCTCGACCTGGCCGCCGACGGCGTCGTCTACGCCGAGGTCCGGTACGCGCCCGAGCTGATGGTGAACGGCGGACTGAGCCTCGCCGAGGTCGTCGAGACCGTCCAGGAAGGACTCGCGGCCGGCATGGCGAGGGCCGCCGCCGCGGGCACCCCGGTCCGGGTCGGCACCCTGCTCTGCGGCATGCGCATGTTCGACCGGGTGCGGGAGGCCGCCGACCTCGCCGTGGCGTTCCGGGACTCCGGGGTCGTCGGCTTCGACATCGCGGGCGCCGAGGACGGCTTCCCGCCCGCCGACCACCTCGACGCCTTCGAGCACCTGCGCCGCGAGAGCGTGCCGTTCACCATCCACGCGGGCGAGGCGCACGGGCTGCCCAGCATCCACCAGGCGCTCCAGGTGTGCGGCGCCCAGCGGATCGGCCACGGCGTGCGGATCACCGAGGACATCGTCGACGGGAAGCTCGGACGGCTCGCGGGCTGGGTCCGCGACCGCCGGATCGCCCTGGAGATGTGCCCGACCTCCAACCTCCAGACCGGCGCCGCCACCTCCATCGCCGAGCACCCGATCACCGCCCTCAAGGACCTCGGCTTCCGGGTCACCCTCAACACCGACAACCGCCTGGTCTCCGGCACCACGATGACCCGCGAGATGTCCCTGCTGGTCGAGCACGCCGGATGGACCGCCCGCGACCTGCGCACGGTCACCGTCAACGCCCTCAAGAGCGCCTTCCTGCCGTACGACGAGCGCACCGCCCTCATCGAGGACGTCGTCCTGCCCGGCTACGCCGAACTGCTCTGAAGGAGCCCCCGCAGATAGGCGGCCTGTCCGATGTGCTGGAGGTCGTCGGACAGGACGCTCACCAGGCGCACCCCCACCGTGACCGGCGGGTCCCAGCGCTCGTCCACCACCCGGTCGAGGTCCGCCGCCGTCGCCTCCCGCAGCGCCCCGAGGGTCTGCTCGTGGACGGCGTCGTAGTACCCGGTCAGCAGCTTCCCCGAGTCCACGCGCACCTTGGCGACCCGGGCCGCGCTGTGCCCGTACCCGGTGTCCATGGGGGGCAGGTCGAGGCCGAACCGCTTCTGCCACCCCCCGGACGGCCACACCTGCTCCAGGCCGAAGGCACCGGCCACGTGGTCGTCCTGGACCCGGGTCAGATGCCAGACCAGCCAGGCGACGGAGTTGGCGTCGTGGTCGGGCCGGGCGTTGAGCGCGTCCGTGCCGAGGCCCTCGACGGTCGCGTGGACCTCTTCACGGATCCGGTCGAAGCCGTCGATGAGAATGTCCCGTGCGTGCATACCGTCCACCATCGCTCATGGACGGCGTTCACGCGTCCGGAACCCCGCCCCCGGGTCCGAACCGGCCGGGCCCGGGGAGCCGCGCGTCAGCCCGCCTCCGGGTGCGGCTGCTGACCGCCCTGCTCCAGGAGCGTCATCAGGGCGCGGGCCGCCGGACTGGTCGCCGTCTGCGGCGGCAGCAGCGCGACCGTCTCGTACACCACGTCGCCGGTGTCCTTCAGGGCGAGCGCGGTGAGCGCGGGCCGCTTCTCCCGGAAGTGGTTCGGCACGACCGCTATGCCGAGGTTCTCGTCGACCAGGTCGAGGAGGCTGTGCACGTCGTTCACCTCCAGGGCCACCGTGCGCGGCACACCGACCGCGGCGAACGCGGCGTCGGTGGTGCGGCGCGGCCCCCAGTCCGGGTGGAAGTCCACGAACACCTCGCCGCCCAGCTCGTGCGGCGCCAGCGGGGTGCCCACCCCGGCCAGCCGGTGCCGCGGATGGCACAGGACCGTCATCGGCTCGCCCGTCAGGGACACCGACCGCAACTGGTCCGTGTCGTCCTGCGTCCGGTAGGCGAACGCCAGATCGAGACGCCCGGCCGCGACCTCCTCGGCCAGCGCGCCCGACCCCGCCTGCCGCAGCCGGATCTCCACGTCCGGATGGCGCCGCCGGAACGACGCCAGCAGCCCCGCCACGTCCACCCCGGCGATGCACTGCTCGGTGCCCAGCGCCAGCGTCCCGCGCAGCACGCCCTGCACCGCCGCGACCGCCTCCTGCGCCGACCGCACCTGTGCGAGGATGCGCTCGGCCTCGCCCAGCAGTGCCCGCCCCGCCTCGGTCAGCGTCACCCGCCGGGTCGTCCGCACGAACAGCGGTGCCCGCAACTCCCGCTCCAGGGAACGGATCGACGCCGAGAGACCGGACTGGGACACCATCAGCCGCTCCGCGGCCCGGGTGAAATGCTGGTCCTCGGCGACCGCGACGAAGTGCTGGAGATGGCGCAGTTCCATGATTGAGAAGCCTAGCCGCTGAGTTCCATCGGATTCTCCTGTTGGACCACTGCCCCGAGGTCACGACAGAGTTGACCGCGGAAGAGACCCACGCAGAGCCGGGACGGCCGCCCGCGACCGTCCCCGTGCGCCAACCCCCTGGAGTCGCGTTGTACACCGCACACCCCGACCGCTACGCGGACATGCCCTACCGGCGCACCGGCCGCAGCGGGCTCAAGCTCCCCGCGCTCTCGCTCGGCCTGTGGCACAACTTCGGACCCGACCGCCCCGTCGACACCCAGCGGGCCATCCTGCGCCGCGCCTTCGACCTCGGTGTCACCCACTTCGACCTCGCCAACAACTACGGCCCGCCGCCCGGCGCCGCCGAGTCCGCGCTCGGCGAGGCCCTCAGGGCGGACTTCGCCGGGTACCGCGACGAGCTGGTGATCTCCACCAAGGCGGGCTACCTGATGTGGCCTGGCCCGTACGGCGAGTGGGGGTCGCGCAAGTACCTGCTGTCCTCGCTCGACCAGAGCCTGACCCGGATGGGCCTCGACCACGTCGACATCTTCTACTCGCACCGCCCCGACCCGGAGACTCCCCTGGAGGAGACGATGGGCGCCCTGCACTCCGCGGTCCAGCAGGGCAAGGCGCTCTACGTCGGCGTCTCCAACTACAGCGCCGAGCAGACCCGCGAGGCCGCCCGCATCCTGGGCGAGCTGGGCACCCCGCTCCTCATCCACCAGCCGCGCTACTCGATGCTCGACCGCCGCCCCGAGGACGAGGGCCTGCTCGACGCCCTGGACGAGCTGCAGGTCGGCTCCATCGTCTTCTCCCCGCTGGAGCAGGGCCTGCTCAGCTCCCGCTACCTCGACGGCATCCCCGAGGACTCCCGCGCGGCGAGCGACAGCCCGTTCCTGAACTCGGACGCGGTCACCGAGGACCTGGTCGGCCGGCTGCGCGCCCTGAACGAGATCGCCGCCGCCCGCGGCCAGTCCCTGGCGCAGCTCGCGCTCGCCTGGGTGCTGCGCGGCGGCCGGGTCACCTCCGCCCTCGTCGGCGCGAGCAGCGCGCGGCAGATCGAGGACAGCGTCGCCGCCACCCGCAACCTGGACTTCGACGCCGACGAACTGGCGCGCATCGACGCCGTCGTCAAGCGGTAGCGGCACCCCGGCGGACACCGGACGGCCCGGAGGCGCACCACCGCCTCCGGGCCGTCCGGCGTGCCCCGGAACCCCGGCGCCTTTCGGCCAACAAATGCGCCGAATATGCCAAGAGACTGGCCGGAAAGTCGTGGTGACACTGTTTCGGATGTGCACATACTCGACAGTCAGGGTCTTCACATCGAGCGAAGCCACGATCACGCACAGCACATGAGCCGCACCGAAAGCGAGGCCTGCCGCGAGGCGGAGGACGCAACGGGGGAGCGACCGTGCACGACGAATTCCTGTGCCACGTCACCGCGTACGGCACCTGCGCGGGACAGCGCATCGGCGTACCCCTCGGAACGTACCGGGCCCCCACCCTCGCCCTCGCCCTGTGGTGGCTGCGCGACCGCGCGAGCTGGATGGCGGACCGCCTCGACCCGCAGCCCGAGGCGGAGCACTTCCCGCCCAGCTCCCTCGTCCCGGTCGCCGGCACCGTCGCCGACGTCCCCGCCGTCCTGCGCTTCTGGTGCGGCGACGACGCCCAGCAGGAACTCGTCGCCGAGGAGCTGGCCGCCGGACGCCTGGTGCGCATCGCCACCAGCGACGACACCACCGAGTACGAACTGCTCGCCGAGTCCGTCGACGCCCTGCGCATGCAGCGCACCATCCCGGCCCTCGTCGTCTCCGTCGGCTGAGCCGGAACGGCCCTACCGCCCGCCGCCCCGCCCCCGCACGGCCCGCGCGAGCAGGGCGCCGAGGAACCCCGCCACCAGGCCCCACAGCGCGCCGAGCCCCACCGCGCCCCACACCGCCGCCCGCAGCACCACCTCGCCCGCGAGGTTCCCGCCCAGGTCGCCGACGCCCAGCACCGACAGGCCCCAGCGGGCTCCGACCCGGCCGAGCAGGCAGACCAGGCCGACCGTGAGCGCCAGCGCGCACGCCGTCCGCAGCGCGTGCCGCCACGCGGGGGTCGCCGCCGGTGACCGCAGCGCCGCCCAGGTCGCCGCCGCGAGCACCAGCACCACGTCCGCGACCACCAGCCACCACACCCGGCCGTCGTGCGCGGCGAGCGTGCGGACGTCCAGCGTGGAGAGGTCCGGAGCGCGCAGCACCTCGTCGAGGACGCGCGGCACCGGCAGCCCGAACGGGCCCGCCACCCGGCCGTGCCACACGGCGCCGAGCCCCAGCGTGAACGCGGGCCAGGCCAGATTGGGCAGCCCCAGCAGGATCACCGCGAACGTCACCGCGGCCCGCTCGCCGGTCGCCGCGTCGACCAGCGCGACCACGCCCGCCGGCACCACGCAGGCCAGGAGCAGCGCGACCATGGCGCACGCGAGGGGCCGCGCCGCCTCCCTGAACCGCGCCGGGCCGTCCGGCAGCGGCACCGTCCGCGTCACCAGCACCGCCACCAGCAGCACCCCCGCCAGCCACACCAGACCGGAGACCAGGGAGCGCGGCACGTCGGTGGTGAACCCCACCCGTGGCGTCAGCCCGAACAGGTCGCCGAGGTCGCCCAGCACGCCGTCGCCCAGGGAGAGCGTGAAGACATGACGGGCGGCGAGCCCCAGACCCGCCAGCGCGAGCAGCCACAGCACCGCGATCCGCGCCGCCCACCGGGCGAGCCCCCGGGCCCCCGCCGTCGCCCCGCGCCGCACCGGACGCAGGAAGCCCGCGGCCAGGACCAGCGCCCCGGCCAGCGCCACCGAGAGCGGGACCGCGGTCACCCCCGCCTCGGTACCGGCGACCGACCCGGCGTTCCCGGACAGCGCGACCCTGCCGCCGACCGCCGTCACCACCGTCGCCGCGACCACCCGGACGAACCCGCCGCCCGGCAGGTCCGCGGCCCCCGCGGCCCACAGCCCGAGGGCCGCTACCAGCAGCATCGTCACCATGGAGGCCACCACGGCGACCAGCGCCGGGAGCCAGCCGTGGCGGACGGCGACGCGGTCAGGGGAGGTTGTGGGGCTCACCCCAGCCACGCTAGGCAGCGCCCGGTCCCGCCGCCCGTCGGCAGACCCGTCCGCGTACCCGCCCGTTCCGGGAGCCACCCCCGGGTTCCGGCCGAACCGCTGCTTTCGGACACGAAGCCGACTGCCGGGACGACGCCGTCCGACGCGTCGTACAGTGCTCCCGAGTCGTCCGACGCAGCACGGCGCCTCCGAGTCGAACGGGACACACCGGGCCCCCAGGGGACTGCACGCCCCGGCTCGGGGTACGAGCACTGGTGCAACAGCGTCCGGCCAGTCCGGCTTCCGAGAGAGAAACGCATGACCGATCACGTGGGCGGGGCAGTGATAACCACTGGTTTCGACGTGCCCGTGGAACCGCTGCGACGAGCGGCGCACTACACCGGCGAACCAGGATGCATCGCCGAGGCACGCTCCTTCGCGGCACACTTCGTCGAGCAGCTCAGGACCGAGTGGTGCGCCGCCATCGACCCCCGCGTCCAGGGCGAGGTGCTCCTCGTCGTCAGCGAGCTGGTCACCAACGCCGACCGGCACAGCAACGGCCCCTACATCCTGGAGCTGGAGGGCACGGACGCGGCCGTCGTGGTGAGCGTCTACGACAGCAGCGAGGCCCTGCCGCGCCGGTTCCCGAAGGACCCCGAGCGGATCGGGCGGCACGGTCTGGAGATCGTGCACGCGGTGGCCGGTCGGGTCACCGTCGAGCGGATCCCGGTCGGCAAGCGCGTCGTCGCCGTGGTGCGCCTCGACGCCGTGTGAGCCCCGGCCGCCGACGCGGCCGAGCACGGAGCGGCCCGGCAGTCCCGGGCGAGGGGACGGGTGCCCGCACCACCCGTCGAGCCCGACCGGTGGTCACCGGCCGGGCCACACGTGTCGGACGTGTCGGCCGAGGCCCGGTGGACGTCGAGAAACACTCCGAACGCCGGGAAACGGTCCCGGGTCACGGGCTGTCGCAGGCATCCCGGGCATACACAGACAGCCGCATACACAGACAGCCACAGCCGGAGGGCGGGGCCCCTTCGAGGTGGCCCCGCCCTCCGGCTGTGCGTGGTGATGGTGGGTTGCTCAGGCGCAGCCCAGCTCGCCGAGCATGCCCTGGCGCAGCCGCGCGATGATCCGCTTGATCAGCCGCGACACGTGCATCTGCGAGCAGCCGAGCCGCTCACCGATCTCCGCCTGGGTGGCCTCCTCCACGAACCGCATGTGGATGATCTGCCGGTCCCGCTCGCCCAGCTCCGCCATCAGCGGCGCCAGCGAGTGGAAGTCCTCCACGAGCCGCAGCCCGTCCTCCTCCACGCCGATGAAGTCGGCGAGGACCGCCTCGCCGCCCTCCGGGCCGTCGCCGGTGAGCGCGGCGTCCAGGGACGAGGAGTTGTAGCCGTTGGACGCTATCTGCGCCTCGACCACCTCGGCGTGCGAGAGGTTCATCAGCGTGGCCAGTTCGGCGACCGACGGCTCGCGGTCCAGCCTGCTGGCCAGCTCCTCGCGGGCCTTGGCCAGCTCGACCCGCAGCTCCTGGAGCCGCCGCGGCACATGGACGGCCCAGGTGGTGTCACGGAAGAAGCGCTTTATCTCGCCGACGATGTACGGCAGCGCGAAGGACGTGAACTCGACCTCGCGGGACAGGTCGAACCGGTCGATCGCCTTGATCAGACCGATCATGCCGGTCTGGACGATGTCCTCCATGTCGTCACCGCGGTTGCGGAACCGGCCCGCGGCGAACCGCACCAGCGAGATGTTCATCTCGATGAGCGTGTTGCGCGCGTACTGGTACTCGTGGGTGCCCTCCTCCAGTTCGGAGAGGCGGTGGAAGAACTGGCGGGACAGCTCCCGCGCGTCGCGCGGCGCGACCGTCCGCGGCTGCTCGATGCCCGGCAGCGGCCCGTCGTCCGTCCTGGTCCGGGCAGCCTTCGTCATGACTCCTGCTTCCGACCGGTTCACGGCGGTGTTCATTACCTCTCCCACGAAGTCACGGTGAGACATGTCGTCTTCCTCGGGTCCTTCGGAGACTCGCGTACCCCCACTTCGCGATCCCATGCCCACTTCACAGCGGACTGAAGGAAATTGATCGGATCCGCGCGTTCCCGTACGCCTCCGGGCCCACCACAGCGGTCAGTTGGCACCCGGGCTCCCGGCCGCCCCACCGCCACCGGAGCCCGCGGACCCGGTCTCCCGCCGCGCGATTCCACCCAGGGCGGAACGCCGGCCCCTTCCCCGGGCCGCCAGGGAACCTACGCTGGGAGGGTGAGCAGCCACGCGCCGAACGAAGCCCGGGTCATCCCCCTGCGCGGACCGCGCGCCGATCCTCCCGCGGCCCCCGCGCCCCGGTCCGGCCCACGCGCCGAGCCGCTCTGGCGCGACCTCGTCGGGGACGTCCTGCGCCGCGAGCGGCTGGCCCAGGAGCGGACCCTCAAGGACGTCGCGGACGCGGCCCGGATCTCCATGCCGTACCTCTCGGAGGTGGAGCGCGGCCGCAAGGAAGCCTCGTCGGAGGTCCTCGCGGCCGCCGCCGCCGCTCTCGGGCTCACCCTCGGCGACCTGCTGGCCCTCGCCCACGGCGAACTCGCCGGGGCGCTGTCGCGGACCGAGCCGGTCAGGGGCGTGCGGGGCGGACCGCACCGGAGCACCCCGCCGGGCGCGACCTCCCACGGCTCCGCCCGCCGTCCGGCCGGAACCCCGGCCGTCCCGCCGCACGGCGGTCTGCTGCTGGTCGCCTGACGGCGATCCGGGCCGGCGCCTTCAGGCCGTCACCAGGCGCCGGCTCAACACCTCGTCGGCCAGCCCGTACGCCACCGCCTCCCGCGCGGTGAACACCTTGTCCCGGTCCATGTCCGCGCGCAGCACCGCCGGATCGTGGCCGGTGTGCCGGGACAGCACCTCCTCGACCTGCCCCCGGATGCGCACCATCTCCTGGGCGCGGAGCGCCAGATCGGACACCGTGCCCTGCTGGCCGCCGCTTGCGGGCTGCCCGAGCAGCACCCGCGCGTGCTCCAGCACGAACCGCCGTCCCGGGTCCCCGCCCGCCAGCAGCACGGCCGCCGTGCTCGCCGCCTGGCCCACGCAGAACGTGGAGATCGGCGCCCGGACGAACGTCATGGTGTCGTAGATCGCCATCAGCGAGGTGAACGAGCCGCCCGGGGAGTTCAGGTAGATCGCGATCTCGCTCTCCGGCGCCGCCGACTCCAGATGCAGGAGCTGCGCGATGACGACGTTGGCGACCCCGTCGTCGATCTCGGTGCCGAGGAAGATGATCCGCTCCGACAGCAGCCTGCTGAAGACGTCGTAGGACCGCTCGCCGCGCGAGGTCCGCTCGACGACGTTCGGAATCGTGTAGCTCCCCATGGTCACAGCCCCACCCGTCGCCGCGCGGTGGCGGGCCGCAGGTCGGCGAGCGACTCCACGACCGCGTCCACGATGCCGTACTCCTTGGCCTCCGCCGCCGTGAACCAGCGATCGCGATCGCCGTCCCGGGAGATCGTCTCGGGGCTCTGCCCGGTGTGCTCGGCGGTGATCCGCTCGATGGTCCGCTTGGTGAAGTCCAGGTTCTGCGCCTGGATCTCGATGTCGGCGGTGGTGCCGCCGATGCCCGCCGACGGCTGGTGCATCATGATCCGCGCGTTCGGCAGCGCGTACCGCTTCCCGGGCGCCCCGACGCTCAGCAGGAACTGCCCCATGCTCGCCGCGAACCCCATCGCGAGCGTCGACACGTCGTTCGGGATCAGCCGCATCGTGTCGTAGACGGCGAGCCCGGCGTGCACCGAACCGCCGGGGCTGTTGATGTACAGGCCGATGTCGGTGCGCGGGTCCTCCTCGGAGAGCAGCAGCAACTGCGCGCAGACCCGGTTGGCGGACGTCTCGTCGACCTGCGTGCCGAGGAACACGATCCGCCTGCCCAGGAGTTGGGCGGCCAACTGGTCGTCGAACCGGGTCGGCGCGGGATCGTGGTCCCCGGCCCTAGGCAGCGGGGCCGGTGCGGAACCGGCGGTGGACGGGTACATGGGCGCTCCCTTGTCGCGTGACGGGCGCGGCGGTTGCCGCCGCGCCCTCCACTCTCGGCCGCCGACCGCCCCGAGCGGGGACTTCTCGGCCGGTGGCAGATTCGCCGACGGCAGAGCGACCGCCCCCGTCAGACCCCCGGGCCCTCGCGCAACTGCCGGAAGAACGCCCGCACATCGCCGATGAGCAGGTCCGGTTCCTCCATCGCGGCGAAGTGCCCGCCCCGGTCGAACTCCGTCCACCGCAGCAGGTTCTCCGTCCGCTCCGCGCGGTGCCGCAGCGGCGTCTGGATCTCGCGCGGGAAGACCGCGAGGGCCGTCGGCGCGGTGGACGGCTCGGCGGGCCGGGCGGCCCGGCCGGTGGCGTGGGCCCGCTCGTAGTAGACGCGGGCGGCGGAACCGGCGGTGCCGGTGAGCCAGTACAGCATCACGCCGGTCAGCATCAGGTCCCGGTCCACGGCCTCCTCGGGCAGCTCGTCCGAGTCCGTCCACGCCTGGAACTTCTCGACGATCCAGGCGAGCTGGCCGACCGGCGAGTCGGTGAGCGCGTACGCCAGGGTCTGCGGCCGGGTGGACTGCTGCACCGCGTACCCGGTGCCCTCGGCGGACCAGGCGCGCCACCGCCGCCACGAGGCCAGCGTCCGCTCCCGCTCCCCGGGGCCGAGCCCGGCCAGGTCGTCCTCGGTCGGCTCCGCGGTCTGCTGGCTGCCCGGCAACAGGTTGAGGTGGACGCCGATCACCCGGTCGGGATGGGCCCGGCCCAGCTCCCGCGAGACGGCGGCGCCCCAGTCGCCGCCCTGCGCCCCGAACCGCGGGTAGCCGAGGCGGCCCATCAGGTCGGCCCACGCGTCGCTGATGCGCCCGGCCTCCCAGCCGGTGTCCGCGGGCGGCCCGGAGAACCCGAAGCCGGGCAGGCTCGGGACGACGACGTGGAAGGCGTCGGCCGGGTCGCCGCCGTGCGCGGCCGGGTCGGCGAGCGGTCCGGCGACGTCGAGGAACTCCGCGAACGAGCCGGGCCAGCCGTGCGTGAGGACCAGCGGGGTGGCGTCCGGCTCGGGGGAGCGCAGGTGCGCGAAGTGCACGGTCGAGCCGTCGATCGTGGTGGTGAACTGCGGCCACGCGTTGAGCCGCGCCTCGGCGGCCCGCCAGTCGTAGTCGTGCCGCCAGTACCGGACCAGCTCGCGCAGGTACGCCCCGGGCACCCCGTACGACCAGCCGGTGCCGGGCAGCTCGTCGGGCCAGCGCACCCGGTCGAGGCGGTCGTGGAGATCGTCCAGGTCCCGCTGCGGGACGTCGATGCGGAAGGGCCTGATGCCGTCGTCGGACGAAGAGGTCATGGCGACGGAGCGTAGTCGCGCGGAGCGCTCCTGCCACCCGGTTTCCCCGGCGCACGGGCCCAGTTCGGCGGGCGTCCCGGTGCCCCGGCGGCCGATCGGCCGTGGTGTCAGCGCTGGGACGACGACCGGAGCAGGGCGGGGCGGGGCGACGGCAGGAGACGAGAGGGACGGGACGACGGTCGCGCACGGGCGGGGCGGGTCCCCGATCGCGCACGGGCCCGGACGAGCCGTGGCCGTGTGCCCGGACGTGCCGTGACCGTGTGCCCGGACGAACCCGCGGTCGTGCGCCGGACGAGCCGCGGCCGTGTGCCCGGACGTGCCGTGGCCGTGCGCCCGGACGGGCCGTCCGCTGGTCCGGCCGGAGGACCCGGCGGCCGGAGCGATGAGTTCGGCGGGCGGACGCGGTCGACACTGCTGACGACGTTCCCCCGAGCAGGAGGTGCCCATGGCCACCGACGGATTCACCACATGTCTCTGGTTCGACGGCCGGGCCGAGGAGGCGGCCCGGTTCTACGTCTCCGTCTTCAAGAACGCGAGCATCGGCCGGACCGGCCGCTACACGGACGCGGGACCCGGGCCCGCGGGATCGGTGATGACCGTGGAGTTCACCCTCGACGGACAGCGCTTCCTGGCCCTCAACGGCGGCCCGCAGTTCCACTTCACCGAGGCGGTCTCCTTCCAGATCCCCTGCGCGGACCAGGCCGAGGTCGACCACTACTGGGAGAAGCTCACGGCCGACGGCGGCGAGCCGGGACCCTGCGGCTGGCTCAAGGACCGCTTCGGCCTGTCCTGGCAGGTGGTCCCCGAGCGGCTGATCCCCCTGCTGGCCGACCCCGACCCGGAGAAGGCGGTCCGGGCCACCCGGGCCGTGTACACGATGGGCAAGATCGACATCGCGGAGGTGGAACGCGCGTACGCCGGGGAGTGACCGGTCTCCGTGACGACGGCAACCGGCGGGATCCCGCGAAGGACCCCGCCGGTGCGCCGGTGGATCAGACCCGGTCGGCCACGATCAGCAGGTACTGGAAGCTGCCGTTGCGGTACGCGTCGAGGAACGTTTCCTCGATGCCGGTGACCAGGTGTTCCGCCTCCTGCCGCAGCTCCCAGTACGGGAGGGCCGTGGCGGTCAGGTCCTCCACGTGGACCGGCACCAGACGGTTGCGGGCCATCGCGCGGAAGTACTCCGAGCGCGGGTGGATGTCGCAGATGTAGTGCGCGTTGATCAGCGACACCTCCCGCGAGGCCCGGCCGTAGGTGTCGTTGTAGCAGCCGGTGATCACCACGTACCGGCCGCCGCGGCGCAGCAGCCGCGCGTGCTCCGCGAAGAGCAGGTCCAGCTCGACGTACATCGTCGACTCGTTGTTCCAGGACGCCGCGTACCCGCCGGTGGCGAACCCGGTGTCCAGCATGTTCCGGTGGTGGTAGCGCACCTTGTCGTCCACGCCCCGGGCCCGCGCCTGCTCGTTGGCGAACGCGGCCTGCTTCGCGGAGATCGTCACGCCGTCGGCGTGGCAGCCGTGGCGGAGGTTGGCGACGATGCTCCCGCCACCGCGCCCGCACCCGGCGTCGAAGACGCGGTCGTCCGGGGTGAGCGGCCCCAGCCGGGAGGCGAGCAGCTCGGCCTGCGCGTGCTCCAGGCGGTGCAGCTCCGCCGTGAGGCGTTCCTGCCGCCTGACCGGGTCGGGCTCGTCGAGCACGGACCGGTCGGCGTCACCGATCCCGTAGTGGTGGTGGTAGAGGTCGTCGATCTTCCCCAGTTCGAGATTGACCGGGTTCTCCTCGGCGTTCCAGTAGTCCGCGACACGGTTCTGGTACGTGGACTGGGTCGGCAGGGAGATTCCCTTTGCGCCGGCGGGGGCGATGGTCAACGGTGACTCCTCTTGATCTTCCGGATGGTTCATCTGTGCTGCCGCTACCAGTAGTGGGGCAGGTGGTAGCGGTGGGTGTTGGTCGCGTGCCACTCGTGGTTGCCGGCCACCCAGGCGGCCAGGCCGCGGGCGTACCGCTCCACCAGCGGTGAGGTCGCGGAGAGCGCGGCGGACTCCGCCTCGAACGCCTCCATGACCCGGTTGTGGATCTCGACGCTCTCCAGATAGGCCGTCTTGAGCCCGCAGCGCGCGTTCCTGGCCACGACCTGCGGCAGGTTGAGGTGCTCGGGGTCGCTGGCCAGTTCCTTGGTGAACGAGTACAGGTCGTTGACGATCGTCGTCGCGTTGCAGGCCAGGGCCGTGATCCGCTGGATCTCCGGGCGGGCGTAGAGCTGCTCGGGCAGTTCGTAGCCGTCCACCGCGTCGACGATCGACAGGCAGGGGCGGAAGTTGTTGAACTGCCGCATCACCAGGTACTCCCACACCTTGGGCAGGTGCCGGCTCTCCGCCCAGGCGGCCTCGGCGAGGTAGCCCAGGTGCAGGCGCGCGATGTCGTGCACGAAGCGGTCGGTCTGGCTCGGCGTGGCGAACGCGGCGAAGTCCCGCATGGCCCAGTGGTAGGAGCGCAGCGGGCCGTCGGCCTGCACGCCCGCCCGCCACTCGGCCTCCAGGTCCGGCGGCCCGGCGAACGGGTCGATCGCCGACTGGGCCAGCAGCAGCGGTCCGCCGAGGCCGGACCTGGAGCCGCCCCGCCCCTCGTCCTCCTCGCAGTAGCAGCTGTCGACGAGGTTCTCCGCGAGCAGCAACTGGCCCGCCACGGTGAGCCGTTCGAGGTCGAGCGCGCCGGGGTGCTGGAGCACCACGGCCCGGCCGAACTGGAACCCCGAGAAGTCCCCGCGCCAGGCGGTCGGGAACAGGTCGAGGCCGCGGGCCCAGGCTTCGACCCGCCGGTCGACCTCGGCGGCCTTCGCCGGGTCGGCGGGGACTGCGGGCCGGTACAGCAGCCCGGGGATCGCCCCGCCGCGGCGGGCGGTGAGGGAGCGGGCGAGGTTCGGCGGCCCCGGCAGGGCGCGGGGTGCGGTTCTGGGCGGCGTCCCGGGCTCGGGCGCGGAGCGGGCTTCGATCGGTGCCGGTGCCGGTGCCGGTGCCGGTGCCGGTGCCTCGGCCGACGGGGCCGGTCGTGCCTCGGGTGCCGCGGCGGCCGGGGGCGCGGGCAGTCCGGCCTCGGGGGCAACGGGCGGTACGGCGACCGGTGTCGCGGCTGCCGCGTCCGGTGTCCGGGTCGGTGCGGCGACCGGTGTCCCGGCCGCTGCCGCCTCCGGTGTCCGGGGCGCCGCGACCGCGGGTGCGGCGAAGGGTGTCGTGGGGGGCGTCCCGGGGGACGTCTCGGGGGGCGCGCTCATTCCGTGCTCCACGGTCAGTCGGCCGTCCTGCCGATCTGGACGTTCTCGAGGATTCCGGCCGCGTCGGGCACCAGGATGGCCATCGAGTAGTAGGCGGTGACGAGGTACTTGACGATCGCGGCGGTGTCGATGCCCATGAACCGCACGTTCAGGCCCGGCTGGTACTCCTCCGGGATGCCGGTCTGGTAGAGCCCGATGACGCCCTGGTCGGCCTCGCCGGTGCGCAGCGCGATGATGCTGCTGGTGTGCTGCGGGGTGACCGGGATCTTGTTGCAGGGCAGCAGGGGCACACCGCGCCAGGCCGGTACCTCATGGCCGTCCAGGGTGGCCGTGCCCGGGTACAGGCCGCGCCGGTTGCACTGCCGGAAGAAGGCCGCGATCGCCTTCGGATGGGCGAGGAACACCTTCGTCTTGCGGCGCATGGCGAGTAGTTCGTCCATGTCGTCCGGGGTCGGCGGACCGGTGAAGGTGCTGACCCGCTGGGCGTAGTCGACGTTGTGCAGCAGCCCGAACTCCCGGTTGTTGACCAGCTCCCACTCCTGGCGCTCCCGGATCTCCTCGATGGTCAGCCGGAGTTGCTGCTCGGTCTGGTCCATCGGGTGGTTGTAGAGGTCGGCGACCCTGGTGTGCACCCGCAGCACCGTCTGGGTGAGGGACAGCCCGTACTCGCGCGGCGAGAGGTCGTAGTTGACGAACCCGCCGTCCAGGGTGGGCTCGCCGACATGACCCGCCTGGAGCGGCACGTCGGCCTCGCCCTTGCGGTTCATCGGGCGGCGCTGCCGCTCCGCGTACGCCTCCAGGTGCGCGGCGAGCGACGGCACCCGGTCGGCGAACTCCTCGACGATGTCCCAGGGCAGCACCATCAGCACGCCGGACGTCTCCGCGCGCACCGAGCTGAGCCAGAGCGGGTCGGACTGGCCGATCGCCTCGTCGCCCATCTGGTCGCCGTCGCTGACGACGCCGACGATCTCCTCCTCGCCGTACTTGCCCTCGGTGAAGCGGGTGAGACGGCCGTGCACGACCAGGTACGCCTCGGTGACCGGCTGCCCGGCCTCGAACACCACCTGTCCGGCGCGCACTTCGCGGACCCGGAACCGCGCGGCCAGCTCCTTGAGGACGTCGAGGTCGGGATAGCCGCGCAGGGCCGGGAGTTCGGTCAGCGTCCGCGGGACGACCCGGATGTCGTCGCCGCCGTTCTGCACGAACTGCACCCGGCCGCGCCCGACCCGCAGCTGCAGGCGGCGGTTGACCCGGTAGGTGCCGCCCTTGACGTCCACCCACGGCAGGGACTTGAGCAGCCACCGGGAGCTGATGGCCTGCATCTGCGGTTCGGACTTGGTGGTGGTGGCGAGCTGCCGGGCCGCCTGGGTGCTGAGACTGGTGAGCTGGTCGCCGTCTGGCACGGGTTCGGGTTCGTCGGTGGCGGATCCGAGGGTGCTTTCGGGGACGGACACATTCCCTCCTGGAGGGAGTACGGGAGCGAACGGAGGAGGAAGGAGGACCGGGTGGTGGGGGTGGTACGGGTGAGTGGACAGGACGGCGCCGCATGTCCAAGGCAAACAGCCGGGCGAGGGGGGCCGGTACGGCGCGAAGGGGGCGGTTTCACGTCCCGGAGGTGTACTCGGACCCGTCGGCGCGCACCCGCCGCCGCCGGATGATCGCGCGCCGGTGACCTCGTCCCGCACATTCGGCGCACACGGCGCACCACCGCCCCCCGGCCTCAGATCGCACGCCCCCCACCACGGGTGACACGGCCCGCCGGGGGAGGGGCGCGGGTGTTCGGGCGGGGCGGATGCGGGCCGTGCGCCGCGCCGGACGGGACGGGTGGTGCCGCCGGGGGTCAGGAGGCGTCGTCGACCAGGACCGCCGCGCCGTCGAAGCGTCCCGCCGCGAGGTCCGCGAGCGCCCGGTCCGCCCGCGCCAGCGGATAGGCGTGCGTGGTGGCCCGCACCCCGTGCCCGGCCGCGAGGGCGAGGAACTCCCGTGCGTCCTCACGGGTGTTCGAGGTGACGCTGCGGATCTCCCGCTCGTAGAACAGCTCGCTCTCGTAGCGCAGTGGCGGGACGTCGCTCAGGTGGATCCCGGCGATCGCCAGGACGCCGCCGCGGTCGAGGGCGCGCAGCGCGACCGGCACCAGGTCGCCGACGGGCGCGAAGAGGATCGCGCTGTCGAGCGGCTCGGGCGGCATCGCGTACGCGTCCCGCGCCGAGGCCGCCCCCAGGTCGAGGGCCAGCCGCCGGGCCGCCGCGCCGCGGGTGAGCACGTGCACGGTGGCGCCCCGGGCGAGCGCGACCTGCGCGCACAGGTGGGCGCTGCCGCCGAACCCGTACAGGCCCAGGCGCCCGCCCGGGGGCAGGGCCGCGCGGCACAGGGCGCGGTGGCCGATGATCCCGGCGCAGAGCAGCGGCGCCGCCGCCACGTCGTCGATCCCGGGCGGGAGGCGGTGCGCGAACGCGGCCGGGACGGTCGTGTACTCGGCGTAGCCGCCGTCCGCGTCCCAGCCGGTGTACCGGGAGGCCGGGCAGAGGTTCTCGGCGCCCCGCGCGCAGTACGCGCACGTCCCGTCGGTGGAGCGCAGCCAGGCCACCCCGACCCGGTCGCCGACCGCGAACCCCGCGGCCGACGGTCCGGTCCCGGTGACCTCGCCGACCACCTCGTGCCCCGGTGTCACCCCGGCCCGCCGCACCGGCAGGTCCCCTTCCACGACGTGCAGATCGGTCCGGCACACCCCGCAGGCCCTGACCCGCACCAGCAGCTCGCCAGGGCCCGGCTGCGGCACCGGCTTGCGGCCCCAGCGCAGGGAGCCCGTCCCGACCGGACCCGGGGCGGGCACCGACCACGCGCGCATCGTCCCGGTCGTGTCCACCTCTCCAGTCTGTGCCGGACCGGGGCGTTCGGCGCGCGCGGGGACGAGGGGGTGGCTAGCGTGAGAAGAGGGGCCGTCCACCCGCGCACGATCCCGGAAGGGCCGCGTCATGGCCGTTCGACCTGAAGGAACGCCCTGCTGGGCCGACCCCTGTTCACCGATCTCGAAGGCGCCGAACGCTTCTACGCGGACGTCCTCGGCTGGACCTTCGGCCGGGAGCCGGCGGAGTTCGGCGGCTACACCCAGGCCTATGCGGACGGCCGCGCGGTCGCCGCCGTCGTCCCGCCGATGCCGGGGCAGGAGGCGCCCGCGCGGTGGTGCCTCTATCTCGCGTCGCCGGACGCGGAGGCCACCGCCGCGAGGATCACGGAGCACGGCGGCACGGTCCTGATGGAGCCGATGCGGGTCGGTGACCTCGGCACGATGTGCGTCGCGCGCGAACCGGGCGGCGCCGTCTTCGGCGTCTGGCAGGCGGGCGTCCACGAGGGGTTCGAGGCGACGGCGGTCCCGGGCGCCTACTGCTGGGCCGAACTGCTCACCCGCGACCCCGAGCGCTCCGACGCCTTCCTCAGCGCCGTCTTCCCGTACGGCGCGGGCCGGATCCAGGACGACGCCGTCGACTTCCGCGTCTTCGACCTGGGCCGGGAACCGGTCCTCGGCAGGATGCGGATGACCGGCGACGTCCCGCCCGAGGTCCCGGCGTACATCGACGTCTACTTCGCGGTGGCCGACTGCGACGTCGCCGTGGCGCGGGCCGTCGCGCTGGGCGGCACGGTGCGGTCCGGGCCCGCGGACAGCCCGTTCGGGCGGGTCGCCGCGCTCACCGACCCGCAGGGCGCCCGCTTCTCGGTGATCGACGTCACCAGGACGTCGGGGGAGCGGCCGGGGGTCACGGTCGTGGACTGAGGCCCGGCACCGCCATGGCATGATCGAGCCCATGGGTGAACGTCTGGTGGCCGCGTGCGACGGCGCTTCGAAGGGCAATCCGGGACCCGCCGCATGGGCCTGGGTCATCGCCGACGACTCGGAGGTCCTCCCGGACCGCTGGGAGGCGGGCCCGCTCGGCAGGGCCACCAACAACGTCGCCGAACTCACCGCCCTGGAACGGCTGTTGACGGCCGTCGAGCCGGACGTCCCGCTGGAGGTCCGAATGGACTCCCAATACGCGATGAAGGCCGTCACCACCTGGCTGCCCGGCTGGAAGCGCAACGGCTGGAAGACCTCGGGCGGCAAGCCTGTCGCCAACCAGGAACTGGTCGTGCGCATCGACGAACTGCTCGCCGGACGCTCCGTCGAGTTCCGCTACGTGCCCGCCCACCAGGTCGACGGCGACCCGCTGAACGACTTCGCCGACCGCGCCGCCAGCCAGGCCGCCGTCGTCCAGGAGGCCGCGGGCAGCGCGCTCGGCTCGCCGGTGCCGCCGCCCTCGCCCGACACCCCGAAGCAGGGCGGCGGAGCGCGCCGCCCGTCGTCGGCGGCGAAGGCGCGCGGCGCCGGTTCGCGCGCCGGATCCGGCTCCTCCTCGCGCACCCTCAAGGCGAAGTTCCCCGGCCGCTGCCTCTGCGGACGCTCCTACGCGGCGGGCGAGACCATCGCCAAGAACGGGCAGGGCTGGGGCCACCCGGAGTGCCGCACGGCCGCCGTCTGAGCACCCCTCCCCGGCCCGCGGGCGCCACGCCCCCGCGCGGGTGACCGACCCGCCGACCCCGCCCGGCCGGGCCCAGGGCGGGGTCGATCATGTCCGCGCACTGCTACCCTGCGTTGCCCATTGAACGCTCTGAGTCATCTCTAGGGGTGTGCGTGAAGGTCGCCTGTGTCGGCGGCGGGCCCGCCGGCCTGTATCTCTCGATCCTGTTGAAGCTGCGGGACCCGTCCCACGAGATCACCGTCCACGAACGCGATCCGGAGGGATCGACGTACGGCTGGGGCGTGACCTACTGGCGGGCGCTGCTCGACAAGCTCCACGAGCACGACCCCGAGTCGGCGCGCGCCCTCGACGCCCACTCGGTCCGCTGGAACGAGGGCACCGCCCGGGTCCGCGACCTCGTCACCCGCAAGCCGGGGGACGAGGGCTTCGGCATCGGCCGCCACCGGCTCCTGGAGATCCTCGCCGACCGGGCCCGCGCGCTCGGCGTCCGGCTGGAGTTCGAGGACGAGATCGGCCCGGACGCCCTCCCCGACGCCGACCTCGTGGTGGCCGGCGACGGTGTGCACAGCGCGCTGCGCGGCCGGTGGGCCGAGCACTTCGGCACCGAGGTCACCGCAGGCCGCAACCCCTACGTCTGGCTCGGCACCACCCGGGTCTTCGACGCGTTCACCTTCGCCTTCGTGGAGAGCGACCACGGGTGGATCTGGTGCTACGGCTACCCGTTCGACGCCGGGCGCAGCACCGTCGTCGTCGAGTGTCCGCCCGCGACCAGGGACGGGCTCGGGCTCGACACGATGTCCGAGGCCGACGGCCTGGCCGTCCTGGAGAAACTCTTCGCGGACGTCCTCGACGGGCACCCCCTGATGGGCCGCTCCGACGGCGCGGGCAGCACCTCGTGGCTCACCTTCCGCACGGTCACCAACCGCACCTGGCACCACGGCAACCTCGTCCTGCTCGGCGACGCCGCGCACACCACCCACTACTCGATCGGCGCCGGCACCACCCTCGCCCTGGAGGACGCCATCGCCCTGGCTGACGCCCTCGGCGCCCACGCCTCCCTGCCCGACGCCCTCGACCGGTACGAGCGCGAGCGCAAGGGCGCCCTGCTGACCGCGCAGAGCGCCGCCCGGCACAGCGCCCAGTGGTACGAGAACCTCACCCGGTACATCGACCTGCCCCCGGAGCGGATGTTCGCGCTCCTCGGTCAGCGGCACTCCCCGCTGCTGCCGTACGTCCCGCCGCAGCTCTACTACCGCCTCGACCGGGCGGCGGGACGGCTGGACAGCCTGCGCCGCCTGAAGCGGTGGCTCGGACCGCGCCTCGCGCGCGCCGCGCACGCGCGGGAGCTGTCCACCCGCGACTGAGCGCGGCCCCGCCCTTTCGGCGCGGTTGGGTGAATGGGTATTCACCGGCTAAGGTGAATACCCATTCACCTGTTGTCGAGCGCCGTACACGGAGTGCCGATGGAGCAGCAAGGCCCGATACCCGTCCCGACCGGGAAGCGGGCCCTGCGCGACCGGCTGACCATCCCCGTGCTGGCCTACGGCGGCATCCTCATGGCCGTCATGCAGACGGTCGTCGTGCCGCTGCTGCCCGACCTGCCCCGGCTGACCGGCTCCTCGGCGGCGGCCGTCTCCTGGACCGTCACCGCGACCCTGCTCGCCGGTGCCGTCCTCACCCCCGTCCTCGGCCGCGCGGGAGACATGTACGGCAAGCGGCGGGTGCTCGCCTCGGCGCTGACCCTGATGACGCTCGGCTCGGTGCTGTGCGCGCTCTCCTCCGACATCACCGTCCTGATCACCGCCCGCGCCCTCCAGGGCGCCGCGGCCGCCGTCGTCCCGCTGTCGATCAGCATCCTGCGCGACGAACTCCCGCCCGAGCGGCGCGGCTCCGCGGTCGCCCTGATGAGCTCGACCGTCGGCATCGGCGCCGCCCTCGGCCTGCCGCTGGCCGCGCTGGTCGTGCAGTACGCCGACTGGCACACCATGTTCTGGCTGACCGGCCTGCTGGGCGCGATCGGCGTGGCCGCCGTCTGCTGGGCCGTCAAGGAGTCGCCGGTGCGCACCCCGGGCCGGTTCGACGTCGTCGGCACCCTCGGCCTCGCCGCGGGCCTGGTCTGCCTGCTGCTCGGGGTCTCCCAGGGCGGCCAGTGGGGGTGGACCAGCCCGCCGGTGCTCGCCCTGTTCGCGGCCACCGCCGTGATCTTCACCCTCTGGCGGAGGCAGCAACTGCGCGCCGCGCGACCGCTCGTGGACCTGCGCCTGGTGGCCGAGCCGCGGGTCGGGCTCTCCCATGTGGCGGCCCTGCTCACCGGGTTCGCCTTCTACGCCAACTCCCTGGTCACCGCGCAGCTCGTGCAGGCCCCCGAGGAGACCGGGTACGGCCTCGGCCTGTCGATCGTCGCCACCGGTCTGTGCCTGCTGCCCGGCGGCGTCACCATGCTCCTCTTCTCGCCCCTGTCGGCCCGCATCTCGGCCGCCCGCGGCCCGCGCGTCACCCTCGCCCTCGGCGCCCTGGTCATCGCTTGCGGCTACGCGGTCCGCATCGCCGACAGCCGCGACCTGTGGATGATCATCCTGGGCGCGACGGTCGTGGCGACCGGCACCACCCTCGCCTACTCCGCCCTGCCCACCCTCATCCTGCGGGCCGTCCCGGCCGAGCAGACCGCCTCCGCCAACGGCGTCAACGTCCTGATGCGCACCATCGGGCAGGCCACCTCCAGCGCGGCCGTCGCCGCCGTCCTGGTCCACCACACCAGCCTGATGGGCGGCACTCCCGTGCCCACCCTGCACGGCTACCTGGTCGCCTTCGGCATGGCGGGCGCGGTCGCGCTCGTGGCCTGCGCCGCCGCCCTGACCATCCCGGGCGACCGGCCCGCCGGGTCCGGCGGGAAGCGGACCGAGCCCCGCCGCGAGCGGACCCGGGGCAGCCGGGACGGCGCGCTGGAGGGAGCATGAGCGGTGTGAGCACCTCTCCCCACCCCGCCGCGCAGGCCCCCGCCCGCCGCGACGCCGAAGCCACCAAGAGTGCCATCCTCCGGGCGGCCCGCCACCTCCTGGCCCGGCACGCGCACGCCGACATCACCCTGAAGGCCGTCGCCGAGCGCGCCGGGGTCAGCGCGCCCCTCGTCGTGAAGTACTTCGGCAACAAGGACAGCCTCTTCGCCCGCGTGATGTCCTTCGAGGCCGACGCCGACCTCCTGCTGGACGCGCCCCTGGACGGGCTCGGCCGCCACATGGTCCGGCACGTCCTGGTCAGCCAGGCCGCCGGGAGCGGCGACCCGCTGCTGCGGATCGTGTTCGCGCCGCTGCACCGCGAGGAGGGCGACACCCTGCGCGCCAACTTCCGCACCCAGGTCACCGACCGCCTCACCGCCCGGCTGACCGGCCCGGACGCCGGACTGCGCGCCGAGTTCGCGGTGGGCGCCCTGCTCGGCCTCGGCGTCATGTACGGCATCGCGCGCGGCACCGAGATCCGCGCGGCCGACCTCGACGACCTCGTGGACCGCTACGCGCCCGCCGTGCAGACCCACCTCACCCCCGGCTGACCCGCCGCGCGACGACCCCTCCCGTCCTGCCCCGCGGAGGGCCGCCCGTGCCCGGCGGCGGCCGGTGCCGTGCCGGGTTCCGGCAGGTGACAGACTGGCGCCATGGACGAGCGCACTTTCGGTAGGACGGGCCAGCGGGCATCCGTCGTCGGACTCGGCACGTGGCAGCTTGGCGCCGACTGGGGGGACGTCGACGAGAAGGACGCCCTCGCGGTGCTGGACGCGGCGGCGGAGTCGGGGGTCACCTTCTTCGACACCGCCGACGTCTACGGCGACGGACGCAGCGAGCAGACCGTCGCCGCCTTCCTGCGCGGCCGCCCCGACCTCGACATCATGGTCGCCACCAAGATGGGCCGCCGCGCCGACCAGCTCCCCGAGAACTACGTCCTCGACAACTTCCGCGCCTGGAACGACCGTTCGCGCCGCAACCTCGGCGTCGACCGCATCGACCTGGTCCAGCTCCACTGCCCGCCGACCCCCGTCTACTCCAGCGACGAGGTGTACGACGCCCTCGACACCCTGGTCGCCGAGGAGCGCGTCGCGCGGTACGGCGTCAGCGTGGAGACCTGCGCCGAGGCCCTCACCGCGATCGCCCGCCCGAACGTGGCCAGCGTCCAGATCATCCTCAACCCGTTCCGCATGAAGCCCCTCGCCGAGGTGCTCCCCGCCGCCGCCGAGGCCGGAGTCGCCGTCATCGCCCGGGTGCCCCTCGCCTCCGGCCTGCTCTCCGGGAAGTACACCAAGGAGACCGTCTTCGCCGCCGACGACCACCGCACCTACAACCGCAACGGCGAGGCGTTCGACGTCGGCGAGACCTTCTCCGGCGTCGACTACGCGACGGGCGTCGAGGCCGCCGCCGAGTTCGCCGCCCTCGCCCCCGAGGGGTACACGCCCGCCCAGCTCGCGCTGCGCTGGATCGTCGAGCAGCCCGGGGTCACCACCGTCATCCCCGGCGCCCGCAACCCGGAGCAGGCCCGCGCCAACGCGGCGGCGGCCGCGCTCCCCGCGCTCGACGCCCGCACCCTCACCGCGATCGGCGACCTCTACGAGCGCCGCATCCGGCAGCAGGTCGAGGGCCGCTGGTAGGGACGCGACGGCGGCGGTGGACGGCAACCGCCGTCCACCGCCGCCGTTCTGCGTGCGGCGCGCGGGTCACGCCGTGCGGCGCTCCGCGCCCGCGAGACCCGCCAGCGCCCGGTCGTGGACCCGGCTGAGGAGCAGCACCGACAGGGTCGCGCCGATCAGCGCGCAGAACATGTCCCACTGGGTGTCCCACACGTCGCCCTGGGTGGCGAGGAAGGCGTCCGCGGCCTGCCCGCCGACGACCGCGGCCAGCCACTCCAGCATCTCGAAGACGGCGCTGAAGGCGAGGCACGCGCAGACCGTCAGCGGCGCCAGCCAGCGGCTGCCCCGCAGCGGCGAGGTGCGGCAGAGCAGCTCCCGCACCAGCACCGCCGGTACGAAGCCCTGCATCAGGTGCCCGAACCTGTCGTACGGGTTGCGGTCGAGACCGAACGCGTCCCGCACCCAGTCACCGGCGGGGACCTCCGCGTACGTCCAGTGGCCGCCCACCATCAGCACCAGCGCGTGCGCGGCCAGCAGCCCGCACAGCAGGTTCGTCAGCGGGAAGCGCCGCCAGGTGAACACCACCAGCGGCAGGCCCACCAGCACCCACACCGTCTCCAGGAACCAGGTCGTACGGTCCTTCGGCCCCCACGCCGACACGGCGAGGGCCACCACCACGAGGGCGGCGAACAGGGCGGGCAGCCGCCGGTCCGGGACGGCGGGGTGTGCGAGCGCGGTCATGGGGGCTCCTTCTGGTGAGAGCCCCCATGCTCGTGCGCGGGCCGGACGGCGGCATGAGTACCGCTACTCAGCCCGGCGCGGAGAAGTCGCTCAGTCGCGGGAGCCGCGCAGCGCGTCCAGCGCGGTCCCGATGGCCGCCTGCAGCTCCTCCAGCCGCTCGACGATGCCGTCGTCGCCGTCGTAGAAGTCCTGCGCGTCGTCGAAGGTCAGCTCCTCGAACGCCTTCGTCGCCCGCTGGAGGCTGTTGTGGAACTTCTGCCGCCGCTCCTGGACGCGGAGTTCGGGGTCGGTCTCCACCATCTCGACGACCATCGACTTGACGGTGTCGTACGCCTCGCTGACCCACTCGCCGGTGACGTCCTCGCCGTCGCCCTCCAGCTCGTCCAGCAGCGACAGGTGCCGCTCGGCCTCCTGGCGCAGGTCCACGGGCGCGTCGACGGTCTGCCCGGCCGGGGTCTTCATCTGCCCGGACTCGGCGATCTGCCGGACGTACCCGATCCGGTCGGCGGTGCGGTTCTCGCTCGCCACCGCCTTCTTCAGGTCGTCCGTGCGCACCACGTCCCGCGCCAGCTCGGCCTGGAGCGACGGGTCCTCGCGCACCCGGTCGAGCAGCGCCTGCCGGGCGGCGCGGGCCGTCGAGGGGTCGGCGAGGATCGCGGCGCGGAGCGCGGTCGGGTTCTCCGCCACCTCCAGCGCCTTGGTCGGGCGGATGCCCTCCGCCTCGGCCGCCTCCGCGATCGCGCCGCCCCGCTCGGAGGCCGCGCTGGAGCGGGACACGTAGTAGGCCGACCAGAGGTCCGCGTCCGGGAGTTCGGTCTCCTGGCCGGGCGCCAGCGTCTCGAAGTGCGGGACGACACCGTCGTCGGCGGCCCGGTCCCACGCCTTGTAGAAGCGCATGACGCGCTCCGCGGAGCACTGCGCCAGCTCGGCGAACTCCTTGGCGGAGACCTTGGGCGTCTCGTCCGCGCCCTGGCCGCCCGGCCGCACGCTGCGCGCCACCAGCAGCGCGAAGGCCCACCCCCCGGTCCGCGCGTAGACCCCGAACTCCCGCGCGTCCCGCGCGACGAGGTCGGACAGCGGCGCGGGGGACGCCTCGGACGGAGCGATCGCTAGGGTCACGGATGACTCTCCTGTGCGGGCCGGACGGCTGGACGGGGTACCGACCGGAAGCCTAACGGCAGGTGGCGGCCGGTCCCGGCAGGGTTGGGCCGCGCCACCCCGGTCCGGCAGGATGTTCGTATGAGTGCCCGCCCGCTGCCCGTCGCAGCCCCCGCAGCCCAGGGCGTCGACGCCACCCGCGTCCTCGCCTTCCTCGACGCCGTCGAGGCGGCCCCCGGCCTCGAACCCCACAGCCTGATGATCCTGCGCCACGGGCACCTCGTCGCGTCCGGGTGGTGGGCGCCGTACACCGAGCACCGCCCGCACCTGCTGTACTCGCTCAGCAAGAGCTTCACCGCCACGGCCGCCGGGATCGCCGCCGCTGAGGGCCTGCTCGACCTCGACGACACGGTCCTGTCGTACTTCCCGGAGCTGGACGGCGACATCACCGACCCGCGCAGCCGCGCGATGCGCGTACGGCACGTCGCGGCCATGGCCACCGGCCACGAGGACGAGACCTGGGGACGGGCCCGCGACCACGACCGCGACGACGTGGTGCGCGGGTTCCTGCTGGTGCCGCCGGAGCGCGAACCCGGCACCGTCTTCGCCTACAACCAGCCCGCGACCTACACCCTCGGCGCGATCGTCCAGCGGGTCACCGGGCAGTCCCTCACCGCGTACCTGCGCCCCCGGCTCCTCGATCCGCTCGGCGTCGGCGGGACGGCCTGGCTGCGCGACCGCTCCGGCCGCGAGATCGGCTTCAGCGGCCTGTACGCCGCCACCGACGCCGTCGCCCGGCTCGGCGAGCTGTACCTGCGCGACGGCGTGTGGCAGGGCGAACGGCTGCTGCCCGAGGGCTGGGTGGCCGACGCGACCCGGCCCCACATCACCACCGACGACGCCCCGGCCGCCTGGCTCGCCGGGGACGGCCTGCACGGCTACGGCTACCAGTTCTGGCGCTCCCGCCACGGCTACCGGGGCGACGGCGCCTACGGCCAGTTCTGCCTGGTGCTGCCAGGACAGGACGCCGTGGTCGCCACGACCGCCGCCGCCGAGAACGCCCAACTCCTGCTCGACCTGGCCTGGGAGCACCTCGTCCCCGCCTTCGGACCCGCGCCGCTCACCGGCCGGGACGCCGACGACAGCGCGCTGGCCCGGCGCCTCGCCCGCCTCGAACTGCCCCCGGCCGACGGCAAGCCCGCCCCGCCGGAGCGCGAACAGGACTGGGACGGCGCCGAGTTCACCCCGCGCGACGGCACCTGCCCGGCACAGCCGGGGCTGACGTCCGTCACCGTCACCCGGGACGCGGACGGCTGGACGCTGGTCCTCACCGAGGGCGGGCACCGCACCGAGGCCCCGCTGCCGCGCGCGGGCTGGGGCGTCACGGACGGGCCGCCGCCGATCGCCGTGAGCGGCGGCTGGAGCGACCCCGGCACCCTCACCGCCGACCTGGCGTTCCTGGAGACCCCGCACCGGCTGACGCTCACCTGCTCACTGCCCGAGCGCACCTTCACCGCGCGCTGGATCACCACCCCGCTGGACGGCGCCCCGCTCCGCGCGCTGCGGGCACCCCGGCAGGAACGCTCAGCCTGACGTCACCCGGAACGTCCTGAAGAACGTCTCCAGGGCCCGCCGGTTGGTGGCGTCGTCCCAGTCGGCGGCCGGGGTGCTCCAGCGCAGCGAGAAGCCCCGGCCGCCGCCGAGCAGGAAGCCCCGCCCGAGGGTGCGCACCCGCGCGCCGTCCACCTCGGAGAGCCACTCCATGTCGGCCGCGCTGCGCCCCTGGTACGTCGTCGCCTCGATGTCCCCGAGCCGCCTGAACCCCGCGGACCGCGCCAGATCCGGCTCGACGTCGTCCCGCCAGACGGCGACGGGATCCGCGCCGACCCGCTCGCTGTACGTCACGGCGAGGGTGCGCGGGTCGCCGGGCGCCCCGAACGTCACCCGGGAGGCCAGATCGCCCGACCGCGCGGTCTCCAGCGCCCTCCAGCCCGCGGGCAGCGCGACCGAGAAGCCCTCGGGCGAGGTCAGCACCCGGAACCCGGCCGGGAGCGGGGTACCTGGGGGCGGCCCACTCCGTGAGGCGCCCGGTCTCGTCGCGGAAGGCGCCGGGAGGGACGCCGACGGGGTCGGGGACGGGGACGCGGTGGGCGCGGACGCCGACGTGCCCGCCTCCGGACCCCGGCCACCGGAGCCCTCCGTGCGGGTGCCCGACGCGGAGGGGGCTGCCGAGGGATGGGTCGCGGCGCCCGCGGGCGACTCGTCGGTGCCCGGCAGACCGTGGGTGGCGGCGAGGACGGCCACCGCGACCGTCACCGTGGCCAGCGCCGTGCCGCCGACCAGCGCACGCCTGCCCCGGCCGGGCCCCCGGTACCGGTCGCGGTCCGCGGGGCGTTCGCCCGCCCCGGGGGCCGACCCCGGGTCCTCGGCGGCCGCCTTCAGCAGCGCGTCACGGACCACCGCCCGGGTCAGCCGCTCCCGGCAGTCCTTGCGCAGCAGCCCCTGCACGGTCCGACCCAGCGGACCCGCGCGCACCGGCGCCCGCAACGGCAGCCGGTCCACGCCCCGCAGGGTGGCCTCGGGCCGGTCCCGCTCACGGTAGGGCGCCCGCCCCTCCAGCATCGTGTAGAGGATCGCGCCCAGCGCCCACAGATCGGCGGCCGGGCCGATCCGCTCGTCGCGGGCCTGCTCGGGCGAGGCGTACGAGGGCGCGGTGAGCCGGGGGGCCAGCGTCGCCCCGGCCAGCCCGAAACCGGTCACCACGACCGAGTCGTCCTCGCGCACGTACACCTGACCCGGACTCAGCTCCCCGTGCGTGATGCCCTCCCGGTGCGCCGCCGCGAGCACCGCGAGCAGTTCGAGGCCGATCCGCGCGGCCCGCGGGGGCTCCAACGGGCCGTGACGGGCCAGGAGTTCGGAGAGCACAGCGGCGTCGATCCGGTCGGTGACGGTCCACAGGGAGCCGTCCACGGGCACCGCGTCGACGACCGTCGCCACCCGGCCGGGCGCCACCATGCCCATGGTGTCGGACATCCGCCGGGCGCGGGCGGCCACCCGCGCGCCGTGCCCGCCCTCCGGGTCCTGCGGGAGCGCCACCTCCGTGAGGAGGTAGGGGCGCCGGTCCTCGACGTCGTTGCCGTACCAGCAGACCCGGTTGGTCTCGCGGTGGACCACATCGACGAGCCGGTACCTCCCGGCGACCAACTCCTGTGTGAAGACATGCGCCTTGACCATGGTCATCCCTCGCCGAACCCGTGGGTCTCACCTTTCCCAGAGGTACGCGGGGCGTGACGGGATGTGTTCAAAGGAATCCCGAACGGAGTCGGGAATTCACCTGAGCCCGAAGCGGTCGGCCCACGCCGTGACGTCGTCGACGGTCGTGTTGCCGCCGCACACCAGGAGCCCGAGCCGGGCGTCCGCGCCGACCCGCTCGACGACCAGACGGGCCGCGGCGAGCACGCAGCCGGCCGCCGGTTCGGTCCACACCTTCGCGTGGTGCGCGAGATCGAGGGTGCCGCGGACCGCGTCCCGGTCCGGCACCACCAGCACCTCGTCGACCAGCGCCGCCACGTGCTCGTGGGTGAGCGGCGAGACCGACGGCGCGCTCAGCGTCGTCACCACCGACGACAGCGGCACCCGCACCGGGCCGCCCGCCGTGAGCGCCGCCGACATCGACTCCGCGCCGCCGGTCTCCACGCCCCAGATCCGCGCGCCCGGCCGCAGCTTCCGCAGCGCCGTCGCCACGCCCGAGATCAGCCCGCCGCCGCCGACACTGACCACGAAGTCGGTCACGTCCCCGGCGTCCTCGGCGAACTCCAGGCCGACCGTGCCCTGTCCGGCGATCACCACCGGGTCGTCGAAGGGGTGCACCAGCGTCAGCCCCTCCTCCTGGAGCCGCGCCACCATGCCGAACGCCTCGTCCATGCCGTCGGTCAGCCGCAGCGACGCGCCCGCCGCCTCGACCTGCTCCAGGGCGTACCCGGAGGCCGAACGGGGCATCACCACCGTCGCCTTCACGTCGAGGGCGGCGGCCATCACCGCGACGGCGATGCCGTGGTTGCCGCCGCTGACCGCGAAGACCCCGGCGGCCCGCTCGGCGTCGGTCAGCGACAGCAGCTTCGCCGCCGCGCCGCGCGCCTTGAACGAACCGGTGCGCTGGAGCAGTTCGAGCTTGACGGTGACGGGCACGCCGAGCAGCGCGGACAGACCGGGGCTCGGGACCGTCGGCGTGCGCACCACCTGACCCGCGATCCGTTCCGCGGCGGCTTCGATCTGCGACATGTCGATCACGACGGGCACCTTTCCGGCGCGGGGGGCGAGGATCCGCGCCGCCGATCACCCTGGTCGGGAAGCCGACGCGGGTCAACTCGGCCCAAGGGGGTGGACGGTACGAGAAATACGCAATTGAGGGTATTCCGTCGCCCCGGGGAGCCCTCCCGGGGCGCGGCCCGCGGTGCCGTGCCGCGGGCCGCGCCGCGCCGCTACCTCGATCCGGCGGGCGCCCGCCGCGCCACGTCGGCCTCCGCCGCCGTCAGCCCGAACTCCTCCTGGGCCGCGGACACCATCCGGCGCGCGTGACGCAACCCGATCCGCTCCAACTCATGTGCCAGCGCGTCGAGTTCCGCGGCCGTCTCGGCGCGGTCGCGGCCGAGGCGGGCCAGCGACTTGGTGAGTCCGAGCCGGGCCAGCGCCGTGCCGCGCGCCTCGCCCATCGCCTCGAACTCCGCCAGCGCCTCGCGGTAGCGGTCCCTCGCCTCGGCGTAACGGGCCGCCCGGTACAGGACGTTGGCCCGCATCTTGTGGTTGTACGCCAGCGCGCTCGACAGGCGCATCGCGCGGCACGTCGTCTCCGCCCGGGACAGCAGCGCGAGGGCCCGCCCGGTGTCGCCGTCGCGCGCCGAGACGATGTCGGCCAGACCGCGCAGCGCCCACGCGTGACCGCGCCGGTCGTCGGCCCGCTCGGCTATCTCCGCCGCCTCCTCGAAGAGCGCGAACGCCCGGTCGAACTCACCGGCGTTGCGGTGGATCTGCGCGATCCCCTCCAGCGCCCACACCGTGTGCCGGGCCTCGCCGCGCCGCCTGGCCTCGGCCAGCAGTTGTTCGTGCAGCCTGCGCACCTCCTCGTGGTCGCCCTGGATGCGCCCGGTCTCGGCCAGCCCCGCGAGGGCGTAGTCGCGGACCAGACGATCGCCGCTGCGCTCGCCGAGGTCGGCGGCGAGACCGAGCAGACGCCTGGCCCACGCGAACGCGCCGCGCTGGCGGGCGAGGGTGCCGCCGCTCCACAGCGCCCAGGCCATCGCGCCGCCGTCCCCGGCCGCCCGCCCCGCCCGGTAGCTCGCCTTCCAGGCCCGGTCCGCGTCCTCGACCTGGCCGAGCCTGCGGTGCGCCTCGGCGACCGCGAGCCCCGAGCGGGCCGCCTCCGCGTGCGCGCCGTCGCGCTCGGCCCGCCGAAGCTCCGCGGTGCCGAGGTCGAGCACGTCGGCGAGCGAGGAGTTCACGGAGAGGTCGGTGAGGGCGCCCTGATACTCCGGGGCGACTGCCTTGCCGTACATGGAGTCCTTTCGTCCGGTGGGTGACCGTCCGCGCGTGATCGCTATACGCGCCGTCTATACACGGCGCGTATAGCGCATCGGTGAAACGCCCCGACCCGCGGGCCGGGGCGTGGTCGCGCTGCCCATGAAGACGTCGCGCGTGCGAACGGGGTTGCTCGCGGAGCGCGGATCACTCCACCGGGGACACCGGGATCAGCGCTGCTCCGCCTTGTGCGGCGTCGCCTCGCTCGGCCGCACGACGACGACCCCTTCGCCCTGGAGCATCAGCTGCACCGCCTCGCCCGAACCGCCGCGCAGCATCGAGCCGATGGACTGCGAGCGGTGCAGCGAGGTCTGGAGCCCGGCCGTCCAGCCGACCACCGCGTCGGTGTCCACGTAGACCGGGTACTGCGGCGAGACCGGGATGAGCAGCGGGTTGCCGTCGCAGACCAGGCCGAGTCTGCCCTGCCCGGTGAAGACGCTGTTGAACAGCCCGCCGCCGGTCATGCCCGCGCCCTTCACGGTGCCTATCCGGTAGGACAGCGTGGCGTCGAAGCACAGGACGTTGCGGCCGTTCACGGTGAACTCGTCACCCGGGTCCACCTCGACGATGAAACAGTTCTGCGCCTCGTGCGCGAACCAGGCCTCGCCCTGGCCGCGCACCGCCATCAACGGCAGCCCCTCCCCGGTGACCGCGCGCTTGAGCATGCCGCCCACGCCCTGGCCCTTGCGTTCGAACGAGAGGTTGCCGCGGAACGCGATCATCGCGCCCTGCCGGGCCAGCATCTCGCCGTTCACCGCGTACTTGACGCACTTCGCGTTCTCGATGGTCATGCCCGGCGCGGTGGCAGGCTGGACCATGTGCTCACTGGAAAACAGGTCACCCTTCATGCCGGGCATCCTGTCCCGGAGGAACACCTTCCGCCAACCTCCCGGCCCGGGACGCCGCCCGGCCAACAGGAGCCGACCGGCCGGCGGCCCTCACGCCCCGAACAACTGGGTCCAGTAGGTGCCCGCCGCGCCGCCGCCCTCGAAACCGACGCCGATGTGGGTGAAGTCCGCCGTGAGGATGTTCGCGCGGTGGCCGGGACTGTTCATCCAGCCCTCCACGACCTCGGCGGCGGAGCGCTGACCGCACGCGATGTTCTCGCCGATCGAACGGCGCGCGGCGCCCGCCGCGGCCGCGCGGTCCCAGGGCCGGCCGCCCTCGGGGGACGTGTGCGAGTAGAACGCCCGCGCCACCATGTCCGCGCTGTGCGCCTGGGCGGCGACCCGCAGCAGCGGATCGACGGCGAGCGGACGCAGACCGGCCCGCGCGCGCTCCGCGTTGGTGAGGTCGACGACCTCCGCCGCCGTCCTGGCCAGGCCCTCGGGGGTGAGGGGGCTCGCCCACACCGCGGTCCAGAACGTGTCCCCGGTGCGGCCGTCACGGAGGTGTCCGAACCCCGCGTGCGTGAACGCCCGCTCCAGCAGGGTCCGCCGGGGCCGCTCCTCGCCGAGGCAGTAGGCGACGAAGTCGGCCGGGGTGCGCGGACCGGAGACCAGGTGCTCACCGACGGCCAGGTACGCGTACCCGGCGCCGGTGACGCGCTGGTGCACGGAGACGCCGTCCGGGCTCTGCGTGCCGAGGCTGCCCGCCGCGGCCATCGCGGCGGCGTGGCCGCGGGCGGCCGCCGTCAGCCGGGCGTCGAGCGCGACGGGCGGCGCCCCCGGCGGCGGCGCGGGCGGGGTTCACCAGGGCGAGGAAGCCGTCCGGGTCGGCCGAGGGCGGGGCGGAAGCCGGGAGGGAGACGAGGGTCGGTGTCCGCAGGGAGACCAGGGTCGGCGGATGCGTGTCGTCGGCGGGCTCGGCCCCGGCGGGTTCCTCGGTGACGTCCACGCCGAAGTCCCTGGCTATCCCGGCGAGTCCGTCGGCGTACCCCTGGCCGAGGGCCCGCAGCTTCCAGGCGCCGTCGCGCCGGTATATCTCGGCCAGCAGCAGCACCGTCTCCTGCCGGGGGCGCGGCGGCGCGAACCGGGCCAGCGGACGGCCGCCCGGCGCGTCGACGTGCAGGGTGGGGGAGGGGAGGCCGCCCAGCGGGGTACCGGGATCGGCGGGGCTGACGACGACCGTGATCCTGGTCGCCCCGGGGCGCAGCCGGTGCGGTTCGAGGGTGAGGGTGTCGCCGCCGAGGCGGGCGCCCGGGGCGGTCGGCTGGTTGTAGAAGACGAAGTCGGCGTCGCCGCCCACCTTTCCGCCGTCGTCCGTGATGAGCGCCGACACGTCGAACGGGCCGGGGACCCGGACGGTCACCGCTCCGTCCGGGAGCGGCATGTTGCCCCCGGGTACCAACTCGCTCATACCGCCGCCCGCCGCCCCGCCGTCTCGTCCGTGCCGCGCGCCCCGGTCAGGGCGCGCTCGGACGGACAACGTCCGGCGGGGCGGACGGTGTTCCCGGCCCGCCGGGGCGGCGCGCCGGTACGCCGCAGAACGCCGCGTCCAGGGTGCGGCCCAGGGTGTCGAGGACCGGTCCGTTGTTGGAGGCGTTGGCGAACGCCGTGAGGCTGCGGCGGCCGTCCGCGGTGGCGAACGCGACCGTGTAGTAGCCCTGGACGGCTCCCGTGTGGCCGTACACCGACACCCCGCAGGGCAGATCGCGGCGGCGCAGCCCGAGCCCGTACGCCTGGGTGGCGGTGACCCGGACCGCGCGGCGCATCTCCCGCAGCCGCGCGGGCGAGGTGAGCCGTCCGGAGAGCAGCGCGGTCAGGAACGTGTCCACGTCCCGGGTGCTGGAGATGATCGCGCCCGCGCTCTGCGCCCAGGAGACCGTCTGCTCGGTGGCGTCGACGAGCGGGTCGCCCGCCCGGTCCGGGGTGAGGTAGCCCCGGGCGTGACGGCCGGGGACGGCCGTGCCCGGGTGGACGTAGAAGGTGTCGCGCAGCCGCAGCGGCCTGAAGATCCGGTCGCGGAACTCGGCGGCCACCGGACGCCCGGTCAGCCGCTCGGCGAGCATCCCGGCGATCACGAAGTTGGTGTTCGCGTAGGCGTACGCGGCGCCCGGCCGGTTCAGGCGCGGGTGCCGCAGCGAGAGGTCCACCAGTTCGCGAGGGGCGAAGACCCGGGTGCGGACGGCCTCGAAGCCGGGGACCGACCGGGCGAACAGGTCGTCGGCGTAGTCGTACAGGCCGCTGCGGTGGCCGAGGACCTGACGGACGGTGACGGTGTCGCCGGGGAGCAGGCCGGGGAGGTAGCGGGTCACCGGGGCGTCGAGGTCGAGCCGCCCCTCGTCCGCCAGTTGCAGCAGCACCACCGCCGTGAAGACCTTGGTGACGCTGCCGATCCGGAACCGCTCGCGGCCGTCCATCACCCGCCCGGTGCGGCGGTCGGCGAGCCCCACCGACACCGCGTGGACCGTGCCCCGGTCGTCGATCCGGGCCGCCGCGCCGGGGGCACCCCGGTCGACCGCCGCGCTCAGCGCCGCGCGCAGCCCGACCTGGTCGGGCCGGGGGAGCGGGTCGGCGTTCGTCCGGGGAGCCGCGTGGGCGGGCGGCGCGGCGGCA
>NZ_FMCI01000110.1 GCF_900091845.1 Streptomyces sp. SolWspMP-5a-2 | reverse complement strand
GGCGCGGGCGCGGTCGGTGCGGCGCCCTTCGCGACGACGGTGATCCGCGCGCCGGTCTCCGCGTCGGCGCAGCGCACCCGCACGTCGTAGGAGCCGGGCTTGGCGGCGGCGTCGACGCGGGTGCCGCCCATCAGGGCGCCGCGGTGCGGGGACAGCTCGGCGTCACCGGCGAAGGCGGGCGAGGAGGCGGTGCCGGACGTACCGCGGCAGCCGGTGACCCGGAGCGCGATCTCGGCGCCCGGGGCGGCGGTGGAGGGCGTCACCGAGACACCGTGACCGTCCGCCGCGTGGGCCGCCGGGGTGAGCGCGCAGGCGGCGAGCAGTCCCGTGCAGAGCGTCAGGCGAAGTGGACCCATCGTGAAACCTCCCGTCATCCGGAGACTTCCCGCAGCGGCCCGGCCCCGCATCCTCAGCGGGGCCGGACTGCTCCGTCCGGGTGGGAAACGGTTCCGAGGGGGTTCAGATCAGGTCGACGAGGTCGGCGATCGAGTCGACGATCTGGGACGGGCGGTAGGGGAAGTCCTCGACCTGCTCCGGCCGGGTGAGCCCGGTCAGCACCAGGAAGGTCTGCATCCCGGCCTCCATGCCCGCCAGCACGTCGGTGTCCATGCGGTCGCCGATCATCGCGCTGCTCTCGGAGTGGGCGCCGATCGCGTTGAGCCCGGTGCGCATCATCAGCGGGTTGGGCTTGCCCGCGAAGTAGGGCTGCTTGCCGGTGGCCTTGGTGATCAGGGCGGCCACCGCGCCCGTCGCCGGGAGGGGGCCCTCGGTGGAGGGGCCGGTCTCGTCCGGGTTGGTGCAGATGAAGCGGGCGCCGCCGGCGATCAGCCGGACCGCCTTGGTCATGGCCTCGAAGGAGTAGGTGCGGGTCTCGCCGAGGACGACGTAGTCGGGCTCGTGGTCGGTGAGGACGTAGCCGATGTCGTGCAGCGCGGTGGTGAGGCCCGCCTCGCCGATGACGTAGGCGGTGCCGCCGGGACGCTGGTCGCCGAGGAACTGGGCGGTGGCCATCGCGGAGGTCCAGATGTTCTCCACGGGCACGTCGAGGCCCATGCGGCGCAGCCGGGCGTGCAGGTCGCGCGGGGTGTAGATGGAGTTGTTGGTGAGCACGAGGAAGGGCTTGGCGGACTCCCGCAGCCTCTTCAGGAAGGCGTCGGCGCCCGGGATCGGCACGCCTTCGTGGATGAGGACGCCGTCCATGTCGGTGAGCCACGACTCGATGGGCTTGCGGTCTGCCATGTTCTGCGTCTCCAGGCGAACGTGCGGGGCGGAAGGGGCGCCGGAACCACGGCGTGCCGACGCCCCCAGCCTAGTCAGGCCCCGGTGATCCTGACCCCGTCGACCACCCAGTACCAGTTGTTGCCGCCGGTGTAGCGGAAGCGGACGCGGGCCCTGGTGGCGCCCGCGGGGACCTGGAGGGTCACGGTCTCGGCGCGGGAGAGCGCGTCGGCGGTGTAGGTCCGGACGGGGACGGGGGCGCCGTCGTCGTAGGAGACGAGGACCTCGCCCCGCTGCGGGGACTCGTGGCGGTAGTGGGTGGTGTAGGCGAGGGTGGCGGCGCGTCCGCCGGTGACCGGGAACGCGGGGCTGACGAGGGTGGAGTCGAAGACGCCGGTGGTGGCGCGGTCGCTCCACTCGTCGCCGTCGGCGACCGCGAAGACGTTCCGGGCGCGGACGTTGCCCTCGCGGCTCTGGTCGCGCTGGGACTGGGTCCAGAACTCGTCGGTGGTGAAGGACCAGCCGCGCCACTCGGTGACCCCGCCGGTGCCCATCGCGGAGTTGTCGACGGACCAGCCGGCCGGCGGGGTGTGGGTGAAGCCGACGGCGGAGGCGGGGATGCCGGTCTCGTCGACGCGGGTGCCCAGCAGGCCGCGCAGGGTGTCGAAGTCGTCCGGCGCGGGCCGCTGGAGCGGGCGGCCGTCGAGGTTCCAGGCGGGATCGATCGCGATGCCGAGGTGGGCGAGCGCGGAGGCGGCGACGTCGGGCATCTTGACGTCGTGGCGGACCGAACCGGCGGACAGGGTGGGGCCGGTGGCGATCAGGAAGGTCTGGCGCTCCTGGAGGGTGGAGCCGCCGTGGCCGCCCGCGTCGGTGTGCCCGTGATCGGCGGTGACCATGATCAGCCAGTCCTCGGCCGCGTACCCGGGGCGGGCCCGGACGGCGGCGACGATCTCCCCGACCTGCGCGTCGGCGGTGCGCACGGCGTCCAGGTACTGCGGGGAGGCGGCGCCGTGACCGTGTCCGGCGTGGTCGATGTTGTCGAGGTGGACGAAGACCGCGTCCGGGTCGGCGTCCCGCAGCCGGGCCACGGCGCGGGCGGTGGTGCCGGTGTCGTACTCGGCGCCGGGGGTGGAGACCCGGGTGTCGACCTTCGCGGAGAGGACGGTGTCGGTGATCGGCGCCCAGGAGGAGACGGCGTAGGTGGCGAGGGCGGGGTTCGCGGTCTCGGCGCGGGTCAGGAAGTCGGGGTACAGGTCGAAGCGGGCGCCGGTGAACGCGTTGTCCCTGACCTGGTGCCGGTCGGGCCAGACGCCGGTGAGCAGGGTCGACCAGCCGGGTCCCGAGAGGGTGGGCGCGAGCGGGTCGGCGTAGATGCTGCTGGGCGCGGTGAGACCGGCCGCCATCAGGGCGCCGAGGTGCGGGGCCGCGGCGTCCCTGATCCGGCCGAGCAGGGCGCCGTCCAGGCCGATGAGCAGGACCTTGGGCTTCCTGACGGCGGCTCGGGCGACGGGGGCGAGCGGTCCCGCGGCCACGGCGAGCGCGGCGGCGGAGACGAGAAGGGAACGGCGGGACACACGGGACGACACGGGGACCTCCGGGAGGGTGGACGGACGTGTGGCGTGTGGGGGGGAGAGAGATGGGGGGGCGGCCACCGGTCGGCCCGGTTGCGGGCCGCGGCGGTTGGCCGTCGGTGCACTCGGGTGGGGCCCGGGGCGGTTCGGGGTCGGTCAACTCGGTTGCAGAAAAAGGTGGTTAGTGGGCGGGGGCGGTGAGGGCGGGTGGGTCAGCTGCCGGTGGCCGTCTTCCAGGCCGTTACGTAGGAGGCGAGGTTCTCCTCGATGTCGTTCCAGTCCGGCTGGAAGATCTCCACGCCGTCCATCAGCGCGTCCAGCGCGACGGCGTCGGCGTCCGTCGCCTGCACGTCGTCGCGGGCGCTGAAGCCGCCGCCGACGGCGCTGACCTGGCGCTGGGCGCCGTCGCCGAGCAGGAAGTCGAGCAGACGGCGGCCGTTGCCGTCGTGCGGTGCGCCGGTGACGAGACCGGCCGCGTAGGGCAGCGCGAACGTGGTGGGCGCGGAGCCGGGCCTGGCCGGGAACCAGATGCCGAGGTTCGGCATGGTCTTGGACTGGGCGTAGTTCATCTGCACGTCCCCGTTGGCGACGAGGAGTTCGCCCTTGTCGACCTTGGGCGCCAGCTTGCCGGTGGAGGCGGACGGGCCGACGTTGTTGGTCTGGAGCTTCTTCAGGTAGGCGAGGGCCGCGTCCTTGCCGCCGAAGTCGTGGATCGCCTTGACCAGGACGGCGGTTCCGTCGCCCGCGACGCCCGGCGTGGAGTACTGGAGCTTGTCGCGGTAGCCGCCGCCGAGGAGTTCGTCCCAGGTGACCGGCGCCTTCTTCAGCTCCTTCTTGTTGTAGACGAACCCGAAGTAGTTCTGCACGACGGAGGTCCAGGTGCCGTCGGCGGCCTTGGCGTCGGCGGCGACCCGGTCGGACCCGGCGGGACGGTAGGCCGCCAGCAGGCCCTTGCCGTCGGCCTGCTGGATGAACGGCGGGAGGGTGACCAGGACGTCGGCCTGCGGGTTGCCCTTCTCGCGGACGGCGCGCTGCACCATCTCGCCCGAACCGCCCTCGACGTACTCGACCTTGATGCCGGTCTTCTTGGTGAAGTCGGCGAAGACCCGGTCGTACCAGCCATCGCCGTTCTCGCCCTTGAGGCCGTCGGCGCTGTAGACGGTGACGACCTTCTCGTCGGCGGCGGACGAGGTGCCGCCGCAGGCGGAGAGCAGCGGGGTGGCGAGCAGACAGAGGGCGACGGCGGGGGCGAGGCTGTTTCTGCGCATGACGGGATGAACTCCTGGCGGGAAAAGGGGTGTTCGGGACGGGTGCGTCGGTCAGCGGTAGGAGGCGCGGGTGCGGATCCGGGAGACGGCCGACAGGACGAGCAGGGTCGTGGCCATCAGGACCACGGCGACGGCGGAGCCGGTGAACAGGGAGCCGCGGTCGGTGGCCGCGTGAATGAGCACGGGCAACGGCGTCCAGTCGGGCGGGTAGAGCATCATCGTGGCGCTCAACTCGCCCATGGACAGAGCGAAGCAGAGACCGGTGGCGGCGGTGAGCGAGGGCAGCAGGAGCGGCAGCACGACCCGCCGCAGCACGTACCCCGGGCGGGCGCCGAGCGAGGCGGCGGCCTGCGCGTAGGCGGGGTCGAGGCGGTCGAGGGCGGCCGACACGGACTGGTGGGCGAAGGCGGTGACGAGCACGGTGTGGGCGGCGACGACGATCCACCGGGTGCCGTTGAGCAGCAGCGGGGGCTGCGAGAAGGCGACCAGCACGGCCAGTCCGACGACCACCGAGGGCACCGCGACGGGCAGCACGAACAGGGCGTCCAGGACCCGGCGTCCGCGTCTGCCCAGGGCGGTCCCGGCGAGGGCGGCCCAGGTCCCGGCGATCAGCGCGAGCAGGCTCGCGGTGACGGCGGTGACCAGGCTGGTGGTGAGCGCCCCGAGCGCCTCGCCCCGGGTCGCGGCGCGGTAGTGGTCGAGGGTGGGGCCGGAGGGCAGCACGCCGGACCAGTGGGTGGCGAGGGAGGCGCCGAGGACGACGAGGAGCGGGAGGGCGAACAGCGGCACGAAGAGGACCAGGAACCCGGCCCACAGTGCCCACCTGGCCCGGCGGCTATGCACCAGCACGACGGCTCACCATCCGGTAGAGGGCGTAGAGACCCACGGAGATCAGGACGTTGACGACGGCGACCACACAGGCGCCCGGGTAGTCGGACTCCAGGATCGCCTTGCTGTAGACGAGCATCGGCAGGGTCGTGACGCCTTTCGCGCCGGTGAACAGGACGATGCCGAACTCGTTCAGGCACAGCACCAGGACGAGGCTGCCGCCGGAGGCGAGCGCGGGCAGCGCCTCCGGCAGGATCACCCGGCGCACGATGCGCGGGGCCCGCGCCCCGAGGCTGGACGCGGCCTCCAGTTGGGCGGTGTCGAGCTGCGAGAACGCGGCGAGCAGGGGCCGCATCACGAACGGCGTGAAGTAGGTGATCTCGGCGAGCAGCACGCCCCAGGGGGTGGTGAGGAACCGGAAGGGTCCTTCGGCGGCGCCGGTGAGGCCCGTCCACAGCCCGTTGGCGATGCCGACGCGGCCGTAGACGAAGAGCAGGGCGAGGGTGACGAGGAAGGAGGGGAAGGAGAGGAAGACGTCGACGAAGCGGGCGACCGCGCGGGCGCCGGGGAACGGCACGAACGCGATGACCAGCGCCAGCGCGAACCCGAGGAGCAGGCAGCCCGCGGTGGCCGCGAGCGCCAGCCAGACGGTGGTGCCGAGCGCCTCACGGAACGCTGCGGAGGCGAAGACGTCGGCGTAGGGCCGCAGGGAGGTGCCGCCGGTGTCGGGGCTGACGGACTGCCGCAGGACGAGGGCGAGCGGATAGAGGAAGAAGAGGCAGAGCAGGACGACCGGGGGCAGCGCCCACAGCACCGGCCCGGCGGACCCCGGCAGCCACCGCCGGGCGGACCGGCCCGAGGGGCCCGCGGACACGGGGGAGGTGACCGGCCTGGTCGGGGGCAGCTTCTGCGAGCCCCCGGAAATAGGGGAGTTGACCGGCGGGGCCGTGGGGTGTTGCGGGTGGCGGGTCGGGGATGTCGCGGGGTGTTCCGGGCGGCCGGTCGGGGCCGTCGTGGGGAGGATGCCTCGGCCGGTCGGGTCAGTCATGGCTCACCCCCGCGGGCAGCAGCACCACGTCCTCCGTGGCGAAGTGCACCGTGATCTCGGCGCCGTCGGCCGGGACAGCGGTCGACTCCGGTACGTCGACGGTGAGTTCGTGGCCGCCGACGTCCACCAGGAGCCGGTGGGTGGCGCCCCGCCACTGGATCGCGGTGACCGTGCCCGGCAGCCGGTTGGGTCCGTCGCCGAGCCCGACGAGGTGCGGCCTGACACAGAGCGTGGCCCGCGCCCCCGGTGCCACGCCCCCGGTGGCGACCGTCAGCTCCGTCCCGGCGAAGACGGCCGTGCCGGTGCCCGCGGTCACCGGGAGGAGGTTGGCGTTGCCGACGAAGGACGCGGTGAACGCGTCGGCCGGTCGCCGGTACAGCTCGGCCGGGGTGCCGCAGGCGCGCAGCCTGGCCCGGTCCATGACCGCGATCCGGTCGGCGAGGGTCAGCGCCTCGATCTGGTCGTGGGTCACGTACAGCATCGACACGTCCGGCAACTCGCGGTGCAGCCTGGCGAGTTCGGCGAGCATCCCGGAGCGCAGCCGGGTGTCGAGCGCGGAGAGCGGTTCGTCGAGCAGCAGGACACCGGGCCGGACGGCCAGCGCGCGGGCGATGGCGACGCGCTGCTGCTGACCGCCGGAGAGGTCGCGGGGGCGGCGGCGGGCGTAGGCGGCCATGCCGGTCATCTCCAGCGCCTCGGCGACCCGGGCGCGGATCCCGGCGCGGGGCGTGCCGCGGGCCCTGAGCCCGAAGGCGACGTTCTCCTCGACCCGCAGGTGCGGGAAGAGGGCGTACTGCTGGACGACCATGCCGATGCCCCGGCGGTACGGGGGCAGATCCGTCACGTCCCGCCCGCCGAGGAGCACCCGCCCCGACAGCGGCCGCACGAACCCGGCGACCGCCCGCAGCGCGGTGGTCTTGCCGGAGCCGGACGGCCCGAGCAGCGCCATCACCTCGCCGGGCGCGACGGTGAGGTCGAGGGCGTCGAGGACGACGTCGCCGTCGTAGGCGACGGTGACGGAGTCGAAGCGGATGCCCATGTCAGCCCAGCTCTCCGAGGAGGGCGGGCAGGTCGGCGACGGAGTCGAGCACCTCGGTGGCCCCGGCCGCGCGGAACTCGGCGTCGCCGTGGGCCCCGGTGCGCACCCCGGCGACCAGTCCCGCGCCCGCCCGCACGCCGCTGAGCACGTCGTACGCGGTGTCGCCGACGACGGCGACCTGGCGGACGTCGTCGGCGCCCCGGGTCCGCACCAGCGACTCCAGGACCAGGTCGGGGTAGGGGCGCCCGCGCCCGCCCACGTCGGCCGGGCAGAGGGTGAGCGGCACCAGGTCGCGCCAGCCGAGCGCGTCGAGCAGGGCGTCCTGGGTGACCCGGGCGAAGCCGGTGGTCAGGACGACGGTCCGGCCGCCGCCGAGGAGCGCCTCGATGCTCTCGCGGGCGCCGGGCACGGGGGCGGCGAGCCCCGATGCGACGAGGTCGCCGTAGGCCGCCTCGAAGGCGGAGTTGGCCTGCCGGGCGCGCTCCTCGGTGCCGAACAGGTGCCGGAACACGGAGATCTTGGACTCGCCCATGGTGGCGCGGACGTGGGCCAGGTGCTCGGCGTGCTCGGCGGAACCGGCGCTGACGCCCATCGCGTCGGCCGCGGCGGCGAAGGCGCGCTCGACGAGGCCGCCGTCGGCGACGGTGGTGCCGGCCATGTCGAGCACGACGAGCCGGATGTCGGGGTGGGTCACGGTCATGTCCTTGCTCTCTGTCACGTCCCTCACCATCCGAGGGCGTCGGCGGTCGTCTCGGCGATGGCGGGCGAGCAGGTCATGCCGCGCCCGCCGGGCCCGGTGACCAACCACACGCCGTCGGCGACGCGTTGGCGGTGCACGACCCGTGCCGGGTCGGTGCACTGGGCGTACACCCCGGCCCAGCGCCGCCTGATCCTCGGCAGCGGTCGGCCGAGCAGCGACTCGACGACGCCGGCGAGGTGGTCGTAGGGGTCTTCGAGGGTGTCGAAGGCGAACGGGTGCTCGTACTCGTGGGTGTCGCCGATGGTCAGCGATCCGTCGGCGCGCTGCACCATGAGCAGTTGCATCCGGTGCGCGGCGGCCGTCGGCGCCTGCGGCAGTCCCGCGTCGAGGGCGTCAAGGGCGGGCGAGGCGTAGGCCGGGTAGTAGCGGAAGCTGTCCGCGTCGGCGACCGACGTGGTGAGCGGTTCGCCCAGCGGCTCGGTCTGCATCATCTGCAACCGCACCCGGCGCACGGGCAGTTCGGGCCCGGCGAGTTCGCGCACCAGGCCGCCGAGCCAGGCGCCGGTGCACAGGACGACGGCGTCGGCGCGGTGCAGGTCGCCGTGGTCGTCGCGGACGGTGCCGGGACCGGTCACCTCGCGGACCTCGCGGCCCGGCAGGAAGGTGTAGCGCGGGGACTTCAGCAGCTCCTCGCGCAGGGCGAGCTGGGCGGTGCGCGGTTCGACGGCCGCGTCCCGCTCGCAGTACAGGGCGGCGGTGAACTCGCCGCGCAGGGCCGGGTTGAGGGCGCGGGCCTCGCCGGGCGTCAGCAGCTTGTGGCCGCGGGCGGCGGCGTCGTCCCGGGCGACGGCGGCCTCGGCGACGGCGAGTTCGAGGGGGCCGCGCACGGGGGTCAGGGAGCCGTTGGCGCGGAACCCGACCGCGGGCACCCGCCGCCCGATGTCCTCCCACAACTCCCGTGCGCGCAGGGCTGCTTCCAGCTCCGCGCCGCCCGCCCGGCCGCTGACCCAGATCTGGCCGAAGTTGCGCAGCGAGGCGCCGCGCGCCTCCGCCTCGCGTTCGATCTGGACGACCTCGTGGCCGCGTTCCACTGCGTGCCAGGCGTGCATGGTGCCCACCACGCCTGCTCCGACGACTGTCACTCTCACGACGTTCACGCTCCTCGCGCTCGGGGAACCGGAGGAATCCGGCTGACGACGAAAGCCTGAACGACCCATCACGTTTGGGCTAGACCCGTTATCTTTTCGTGATACTTCCGGAGGTGCCGGCCGAGCACCCGGGAGGCCGGAGGCACCTCCGCGGGAACCGGCGGAAGCACCTCCGGCGGGGGCTGCGCTGCGACCGGGTCCCCGCGGGCGGCGGTGAGGCGGGAGTACCGCGGGCGGCGGTGAGGCGGGAACCCCGCGGGCGACTGTGAGGCGGGAGCCCCTGTGCCGGGGGGGAGGCGGTCAGCCGCGCAGCCGGGTGGTGAAGGAGAACCGGTCGCCCCGGTACAGCGAGCGCACCCGCTCCAGCGGGCGCCCCCCGGTGTCCCGCGAGACGCGGTGGATCAGCAGCATCGGCAGGGCGGGCGGGGTGCCGATGAGCAGCGCCTCGCGCGGGGTGGCCAGCACCGTCTCGATCCGCTCGTCGGCGTCCCCGAAGCCGATGCCCCGGTCGCGGAGGTAGGCGTAGAAGGAGGAGTCGGGGTCGAACCCGGTGCCGAGGTCGGGCACCCGGGCGACGGCGACGTACGTGGACTCCAGGCCCACCCGCTCGTCGTCGGCGAGCAGCACCCGCTCCAGGTGCCAGACCGGCTCGCCGCGCTCCAGACCGGTCTCGGCGGCGAGCGGCCCGGGGCACGGGAAACGGTCGAGGGTGACGAGGCTGCGGCCCGGGGTGCGGCCCTGGCGCCGGACGCCCTCGGTGTAGCTGGCCAGGGAGAGCGGCTGCTCCAGCTTGGGCCCCGCGACGACCGTGCCGCGCCCCTGCCGCCGCAGCTTTCCCTCGAGCACCAGCTCGCGCAGCGCCTGCCGGACCGTCTCCCGGGCGACGCCGTACCGCTCGGACAGATCGCGCTCGGTGGGGATCACCGCCCCCTCCCCCAGCTCGCCGACGAGATCGTCGATGCGCGCCTTGACGGCGTAGTACTTCGGAATGCGGCCGTGCTCCGGAATGCCGGAGCGGACGGGGGCGCCGGGGGCCTGGTCGTTCGGGTAGTCCACGCAGGGATCGTCGCAGACGGGTGCCGCCGGGCGGCGGGGCGGCACCCGTCTGCGACGACGTCAGCGGCGCCTGCGGGCCAGCAGCAGGGCGCCGCCGGAGACGAGCAGGACGGCGGCGAGGGCGAGGATGCCCCGGGTGCCGGTCAGCCCGGTGGCGGCGAGTTCGTCGGCGAGGGGCAGCCGTCCGGGCCGGGAGGCGGCGGCGGAGGGCTCGCCCGGCGGGAGTCCGGATCCCGGGCCGACGGCGGGCGCGGAACCGGACGCGGCGGCGGACCCGGTCGGCGGCGCGGGGACCGGCCCGGAGGACGAGGGCCGGGCGGGGTCGGCCGGGGAGACGGGGCCGGTGGAACGGCCGCCGGTCGGGGGTGGGAGGCGCCGGGGACGACGCCGGTGCCGAACCGGGACTCGCTGTCGGGGTCGGACCCGGGGCCGCGCTCCACGCGGAAGGCGTAGTCGTCGGACCGCCCGACCCAGTCGCCCTTGTCCCCGCGCCGCTGGACGACGGCCGCCTTGACGGTGACGCCGTTGGGCTCGGCGTCGGCGGCGAACGCGAGCCGCACCGTCACGGAGACGGTCTCCTTCGGGCCGACGGTGAATCCGGGGACCCCGTCGTCGAAGGCGCCGACCAGCTCGTCCTCGTCGGTGGTCTCCAGGTGGACGGGGTGCGGGCGGTGCTTGGCGTCGTCGAACTCCAGACGCGTCTGGTCGGGCCGCAGCTCCCGCAGTTCGTCGACGAGGACGACGACCGGGTGGACGTCGCCGCAGCTCATGCCGGTGGTGTTGGTGAGCTTCAACGACCAGGTCCCGGATCGGCCGCCGGCCTCGTAGACACCGGGCCCGCCCTCGATCCGGCTGGTGAGGGGGAACCGGGGCCCGTCGGCGCAGGGGGCGGGGGCGGGGGCGCCGGGGCCCGCGTGGGCGGGCGGCGCGGCGAGAAGGAGGGGGGCGGCTGCGGCAAGGCAGAGGACCGGGGACGTGCACCGTCGCATGGACACAGGAGCGTGCGGGACCCGGGCCGGGACGGGCCGCCGACACGCCGGGGGCCGGGGGAAGACCACCCGATGAGATGAAAGACGGATTGACCGACTGTCGGACCGCGGAGTGCCCTTCCTCTCCGGTCCCTCCGCGGCCGGGGTCAGTCGGCGGCCCGGCCGAAGACCGGGGCCAGCACCAGTTGGGCCGCGCCCTCGGCGACCCCGCCCTCCGCCACCCTGACCCGGGGCGGGGGCTCGCCGGTGCGGCGGGCGCGGGCGTCGAGGACCGCGGTCACCCCGCGGAGGAAAGGTTCCGGCGCCTCGGTGACCGTCCGCCCGCCCAGCAGGACGAGATCGACGTCGAGCAGCGCGACGAGGTTGCCCGCGCCGACGCCGAGCACGCGTCCCGCCTCCGCCAGGTCGCCCCGCGCCACCGCGGCCAGGCAGAGCGCCTCGACGCAGCCGCGGTCACCGCAGCCGCACGGCGGGCCGTCCCGCTGCACGACCTGGTGCCCGAACTCCCCGGCCCCGGTCCTGGCGCCCCGGTGCACGACCCCGCCGAGGACCAGCCCGGCGCCGAGCCCGGTGCCGAAGTACAGGTAGGCGAAGGACGGTTCACCGGCCCCGGCCGCGCCGCCCAGGGCGAGTCCGAGGGCGGCGGCGTTGGTGTCCTTGTCGACGGTCACGGGCACCCCGAGCCGCCGCGCCAGCACGTCCCGCAGCGGAAACCCGTCCCACTCCGGAAACCCGGTGACCCGGTGCAGGACCCCACGGGGATGATCGAGCGGCCCGGGAAGAGCGACACCGACACCGAGAACGGGGAGAACGGGGCCGGCGGGGGTGCCTGTCGAGGCGTCCGGTCCGGGGAACCCGGATTCGCCAAGTGCGCGCGCGGTGGTGCCTGTTGACGTGGCCGACGGCGGGAACCTGGGTCCGGGAGCAGCCGGGGCGACACCATCCGGGGACGGGGCAGCGCCGGGCCAGGGGTGCGCACTCCCTGGGGACGGGGCAGCGCCGGACCCGGAATCGGCACCCCCCGGGGACAGAGCAGCGCCGGGCCAGGGGTGCGCACCTCCCGGGGACAGGGCAGCGCCGGGCCCGGAATGGGCGCCGCACGGGGATCGGAGGTCGCCAGGGGACCCCGGGTCGGAGACGCCTCGCGGCTCGGTCGCGGGGTCCGTCGGGTCCGCGGGGTCGGGCGGAACCACCCCACTCACCGACCCCGTCACCCCCGCCGTCACCTCACGTACCACCGCCTCCACCACCGCCTCGACCCCCGCGGCGAAGTCCACCGGGGCCCATCGGTCGGCCACCACGGTGCCGGAGAGGTCGGCCAGGACCGTGCGGACCCCGTCGCGGTCGAGGTGGACCCCCACCGCGTGGCCCGCCTCCGGGACCAGCCGCAGCAGGGTGCGGGGCTTGCCGCCGGTGGACGCGCGGTGGCCCGCCTCCGCCGCCAGCCCCTCCTCCCGCAGCCGTGCCGTGATCTTGCTGACCGCCTGCGGGGTGAGCCCGGTCCGCTCGGCCAGCTCCAGCCTGCTGACGCCCCCGGCCCCGGCGGCGCGCAGCAGGTCGAGGACGAGCGCGGTGTTGTGGCTGCGCACGGCGAGCAGATTGGCGCCCCCGGCCCCGGCCCCCTTCACCGCGACCCACCCGGGCGCCCGCGCTCCCCCGCCCCCGGGCACGCACCGCGCTCCCCGCACACACCGCGTGCCCCGCACGCCCCGCGGCCCGTCCGGACCTCCGCGTCCGCCATCGCGCTCACATCCGTCGTCGTCCCGTCCACGCCGCCATTCTCCTCCGCCCTTGCACTTTGGCAACAGCGTTGCCAAAGTGGACGGCATGACTGGTACTCCCCCCGGCTCCCCTCTGCGCGTGGGCCTCGTCGGCTACGGACTCGCGGGCTCCGTCTTCCACGCCCCGCTGATCGCCGCGACCGAGGGCCTCGTCCTGGACACGGTGGCCACCTCGAACCCCGAGCGGCAGCGGCAGGCCCGCGCCGAGTTCCCGGACGTCCGCATCGCGCCCACCCCGGACGAACTCTTCGCCCGAGCCGCCGAGTTGGACCTGATCGTCATCGCGTCGCCCAACAAGACGCACGTCCCGCTCGCCGTGGCCGCCCTGGAGGCGGGGCTGCCGGTGGTCGTGGACAAGCCGGTGGCCGGTACCGCGGCCGAGGCGCGCGAGCTGGCCGCGCTCGCCGAGCGGCGCGGTCTGCTGCTGTCCGTCTTCCAGAACCGCCGCTGGGACAACGACTTCCTCACCCTCCGCGGCCTGGTCGAGGACGGCGAGCTGGGGGACGTCTGGCGGTTCGAGTCGCGGTTCGAGCGGTGGCGCCCGCGGCCGAAGGGCGGCTGGCGCGAGTCCGGGGACCCGGCGGAGATCGGCGGGCTGCTGTACGACCTCGGCAGCCACGTCGTCGACCAGGCGCTGGTCCTGTTCGGCCCGGCGACCCGGGTCTACGCGGAGGCGGACGTGCGCCGCGAGGGAGCGGAGACGGACGACGACACCTTCATCGCCGTCACGCACGCGAGCGGGGTCCGCTCGCACCTGTACGTCTCGGCGACGGCCGCCCAACTCGGGCCGCGCTTCCGGGTGCTGGGGTCGCGCGCCGGGTACGTCAAGTACGGCCTCGACCCGCAGGAGGCCGACCTGCGCGAGGGCGGGCGCCCCGGCGGCCGGGCCGACTGGGGCACCGAGCCCGAGTCGATGTGGGGGCGGGTCGGCTCCGGGGATTCCCCGCTGACCGGCGGCGGCGACCCGCGCCGGACGGTCCCGGGCGACTACCCCGCCTACTACGCGGCGGTGGCCGCGGCCCTCACCGGGGGCGGCGCCAACCCCGTGACGGCGGCGGAGGCGGCGGACGCCCTCGACGTCCTGGAGGCGGCCCGGCGCTCGGCCCGCGACGGGGTGGCGGTGGACCTGTGACGCACGACGGAGGAGGCGCCCCGGGGCTGCGGCCCGAGATCACGCCGACCGTGGCGGAACTGGAGGCGCAGGAAAGGCGATTGGTCTTCGACCGGTTCACGCACGAGGACGCGTGGGCGCTCGGCTCGCTCCTGGTGGAGCTGGCCAGGGAGCGCCGGGCGCCGGTGGCGATCGACATCCACCGGTCGGGCCAGCAGCTGTTCCACGCCGCGCTGCCGGGTTCGACGCCCGACAACGACGCCTGGATCGCCCGCAAGCGCCGGGTGGTGGAGCGCTACCAGAGCGCGTCGTACCTGGTCGGCAGCCGGTTCCGGGAGAAGGGGACGACGTTCGAGGAGTCGTCGCGGCTCGACCCGGACCGGTACGCGGCGCACGGCGGCTCGTTCCCGATCACCGTGACGGGCGCCGGGGTGGTCGGCGCGGTGACGGTGAGCGGGCTGCCGCAGGTGGAGGACCACCGTTTCGTGGTGGCGGCGCTGGAGGAGTTTCTCGGCGGGCGCTGAGCGCGTCGCCGCCCCCGCGGGAAGAGAGTGAGGCACCCTCCGGTTGGCATCGCCGTAGGCACACCGACCGGAGGGAAAGCCAGCATGAGCGACCACACGGTGAAGGAGTCCGTCGGACGGTACGGCGTCTGGAGCGTGGGGCTGCGCTCCGAGGACCCGACCCGGCGCGCTGAACTCGGCGAGGCGGCGGCCGAGTTGGAGGAGCTGGGGTACGGGGCGGTGTGGCTCGGCGGCAACAGCGCGGTGCGGCACGCCGAGCCGCTGGTGGAGGCGACCTCGACGCTGGTCGTCGGCACCAGCATCCAGAGCATCTGGCAGCACGGGGCCGAGGAGACCGCGGCGGCGTTCGCGGAGCTGGAGTCGGCGCACCCGGGCCGCTTCGCGCTGGGGCTCGGCGTGAGCCACGCGAAGCTGGCGGAGCAGTACCGGCGTCCGGTCTCGGCGCTGGTCGGCTATCTGGACGCTTTGGACGCGGCGGGCGTCCCGGCGCACCGGCGGCTGCTGGCGGCGCTGGGCCCGAGGACGCTGGAGCTGTCCCGCGACCGGGCGGCGGGCGCGATCCCGTACCTGGTCACCCCGGAGCACACGGCGTACGCGCGCGGTGTGCTGGGCGTCGGACCGCTGCTGGCACCGGAGTTGAAGGTGGTCCTCGAACCGGACCCGGCCACGGCCCGCGCGCTGGCCAGGGAGAGCCTGGCCCCCTATCTGTCGCTGCCCAACTACACGAACAACTTCCTGCGCCACGGTTTCACCGAGTCCGACCTGGCCGACGGCGGCAGCGACCGTCTCGTCGACCGGGTCTTCGCCTGGGGTGACGACAGCGCGGTCCGCGCCCGTGTGGAGGAGTTCCTCGGGGCGGGGGCGGACCACGTCGCGCTCCAACTCGTCGACGGCTCGCCCCGGGACACCCTCCCGCGCGAGGGCTGGCGCCGCCTGGCGGGCCTGCTGGGCTGACCCGGGGCCCCTCAGCCGGTGCTGACGGGCTCGGGGGACCGGGGGTTCAGGGCCCGCCCCAGGACATGGGCGACGGCCCCGGCGGTCGTCAACTCCTGGGTGTCGACGGCCACGAAGAGGGCCGCCAGCGCGAGATCGACGGCGTCGGCGGCGCCCTCGACGGTGCCGAGGGCGCTGTTCCCCCGCCCCGAGGGGCTCTTGCCCCGCCGGACCGAGACGACGACCCCGGTCCTGCTGAGGGTGCCCCCGCGGTCCCAGCTCTCCGCGACGTAGGTGTAGGCGCGCTCCCGGCAGGTGAACGTCAGGGCGCGGGCCGTGTTGCTGAGCCCCTTCCGGTCGAAGGCGACCGGCACGGGTTCGCCCCCGACGGTGAGCCGGGCGTTCCGCAGGGTGGGCCTGCCCGGCCCCACCGTCAGGAACCGGATCGCGGGCACCCCGTCCCCGGACACCAGCACCTCGGGCTGGCTGCTCCCGGACTTCACGGAACTCTTCCGCCACCGCGCCTCGACGACGACCTCACCGAACGCGCCGAGAACCCCGGCCCACCCGCTCTTCCCCCTGCCCCGGAACCGCCGCAACTCGAACCGACCGTCCACCCTGGTCACGCTCCTCTCCCGTGCTCCACCGCCGCCCCGGACCACCCGGGGTCCCGGACCACCCGGGGTCGCGGGGCGGCCGGGGTCCCGGACCGCCCGGGGTCGCGGACCGTCCGGGGTCGCGGGGCGGCCGATCCGGACGGGACGACGCCCCGGTCGCGGCCCGCACCGACCGGGGGCGGCCGTCCCTACTCCGGGTACGCCTCGCTGACCCGGGGGGTGAGCATCCGGTGGACCACCCCGGTCACCGCGCCGGTGGCCGTGATCTCCAGGGTGTCGACCTCCTCGAAGAGGGCGGCGAGGGCGAGATCGGTTCCGTCGGCCGGGCCGGTCACCTCGCCGAAGCTGCTCATGCCCCGGCCCGCGGGGTTCTTCCCCAGGGTGAGGGCCACGACGACACCGTCCCGGGTCAGGGTCCCGCCCCAGCCGCCCTTCCCGGCGACGTAGCGGTACGCCCGCCCGGCGGCCTCGAACGTCAGTCCGCGCGCCTCGTTGCGCACCGCCCGCCGGTTGAACGCGAGTCGCACGGGTGCGCCGCCGACGCTCAGCCGGGCGTTCCTGATCGTCGGCCGCGCGGTCCACAGGGGCTGGTACACGACGTCCGGCACGCCGTCCCCTGACACCCGCACGTCCGACTGCGGGGGCCCGGCCCGCCCGGACTTCTTCCGCCGGACCACCTCGACGGTGACCCGCCCGACCCCGCCGACCACCCCGGCCCGACCGTGCACCCCCCTGCCGAAGAAGGGCCGCAACTCGAAACGCACGTCCGTCATCGGTCCGTTCCCACGCTTTCACTCCTGAAGTCCACAACCGTGTCAGAACCAGCTCATCGGGTTGACGGCCCGAGCCGCGCTCTTGGCACCCTGGGCAACGCCTTTCCCGAACTTCGAGGCGTTGTCGCCGACCCAGTCCGTCGCCTTTCCACCGGCCGTCTTGATGTCTTCCCAGTGTTCGACGGCCTTGGCGCCTCCGTAGAGGATGCCCGTACCGACGGCAAGACCAACGGTCACCGGGTTCGGCGCCACCATCGCCGCCGTCAGCGAGGCATTGAATCCGACCTCGGCGAGGTCGGCCACGTACCCCGCGCCCTTCTTCTTGAAGGCCGCGCGGGGATTCCCCTGGGCACAGACATTCGCGACGCTGATCCCGGTCGACACGATGCTCGTCCCGATGCCCGCCCAGCGGATGAACCCGCCCGCCCCGGCCGCCGCGCCCACCCCCTTGAGAAAGGGCGACCTCGCCTTTCCGGCGGCGATGACCGCGGGCCGGGCGTTGTTCAGTTTCTGCAGGTACGAGGCGGACCGGAAGACCCTGACCAGACTGGTGTGGCCGGCGCGGCTCACCAGGGCCTCGGAGTGCGTCCGACCGCCGTACTTCATGGCGAGCTCGTCGGACCCTACGACGAGCTCGATCCCACGGGAGACAGCAGGAGAGCGCAGGACAGGCATCGCACGGAAACCGTCCCAGACGGTTCCGAGGAGCGAGAGCCGACGGGAGGCGGTGAAGGGAATCCGGCTGGCATCCTGATAGAGACTGCTTCTCGCGAACGCGTTCCCGACCTGGCCGGGCATCCAGCTACCAGGAGCGACCAGGGACCGGATCTCTCCGACCGAGAAGCCGCGCAGTGATGCCCCGGTGGTCTTGCGGATCGTGCCGCCCCGGTCCCACCAGGTTGACTTCACCCCCGCTCGCAGCAGACCGCTGTGCCAGGAGTTCCGGTAAAGGACTCCAGTCAGACTCAGCCCAGCGAAGGTTGTCGTCCCGCCGACTTTCACGACACCCGCGATGTCTCCGGCACCGTCGAGGAAGTCAGCGATCTTCTTCTCGCCGATCCCGTCCAGACCCGGCGCCTTGGCCAGACAGTGAGCCTCGACGCGCGCCAGCCATTCGCTGTACGTCTCCCTGTCCCCCCGTTCGAAGACCTGGTCGTCGCGGGCGATGGCGGCGCGTTTCCGGAGGTCGGGCGCGGTCTCCGCGACCCAGGTCCGCATAGGTCTGAGACTCGCGAGCCGGTCGGTCACACCCAGCGAGGCCGCGCGCGAGAACGCCTCGTCGAGCTTGCTCGCGAGACCTCCCCTGCCGTCCATGAGGTCGGCCAGGCGCTCCAAGTCGTCCGGGTTGACCGTCCGCATGCTGATCCTGATCCCTCGTTCAAGCTCCGCTAGCCGCCCCGACTCCCGTCAGGCCCGCCCGAGTTGCTGGCGTTGCCTGCCCAGGCCCGTGATCTCCAGTTCCACCACGTCGCCCGCGCGGAGGTAGGGCTTGGGGTCCGGGTGGCCCATGGCGACTCCCGCGGGGGTGCCGGTGTTGATGACGTCGCCAGGGTAGAGGGTCATGAAGTGGCTGACGTAGCGCACCACTTCGCCGACCGGGAAGATCTGCTCGGCGGTGGTCCCGTCCTGCTTCAGCTCGCCGTTGACCCAGAGCCGCAGGGCGAGGTCCTGCGGGTCGCGCACCTCGTCGGCGGTGACGAGCCACGGGCCGAGCGGGTTGAACGTCTCGCAGTTCTTGCCCTTGTCCCAGGTGCCGCCGCGCTCGATCTGGAACTCGCGCTCGGAGACGTCGTGGGCGACGGCGTACCCCGCCACGTGGGCGAGCGCGTCGGCCGCCGAGTCCAGGTAGCGGGCGGTGCGGCCGATGACGACGGCGAGTTCGACCTCCCAGTCGGTCTTCACGGAGCCGCGGGGCACCAGGACCGTGTCGTTCGGCCCGATCACCGTGTCGGCGGCCTTGAGGAAGACGACCGGCTCGGCGGGCGGCTCGGCGCCGGTCTCGCGGGCGTGGTCGTGGTAGTTGAGCCCGATGCAGACGACCTTGCCGATCCGCCCGAGCGGCGGCCCGATCCGCACCCCGGCCGCCTCCAGCGCGGGCAGTTCCCCGGCGTCGGCGGCGGCCCGGACCCGGGCGAGGGCCGCGTCGTCGGCGAGCAGCGTCCCGTCGATGTCGGCGACGACGCCGGAGAGGTCCCGGAGGACCCCGTCGGCGTCGAGCAGCGCGGGTCGTTCCGCTCCGGCCGTACCGACTCGCAGCAGCTTCATGGTGAACCTCTCCGTCGCCGTCCTCCGCCCGCCGACGGGTGCGGCCGCCGGAGGACTGGACGATCGTCCAAGGTCGGCGTCCGGTCCGCAAGACCCGGTTCAGGTGCTGGACCGTGGCCCGCGGACCGGCCCCGCCCGCCTCACCGGTACAGCGCGGCCCGCTCGACGGCGCTCCACGTGGTGCTCGTGACCACGTACAGCGCGGCGGCCAACGGCACCACGGCGACCGTGAAGAGGGTGAAGAACGACATGAACGGCATCACCTTGGTGATCGCGCCGAGCCCCGGCACCTGCTCGCCGTCCGCCGCCGCGGTCACCGGGGCGGACGCCGCCATCGTCCGCCTGGTCCTGCGGTAGTTGAAGAACGCGACGGCCGCGACGAGCGCGAAGAGGCCGCCGTAGACCAGCCCCGCGGGCCCGAACATCCCGGCGCCGCCGAGCGCGTCGGCCCAGCGGCCGCCCAGGGGCGCGGCGAACAGCCGGTGGGTCAGGAGCGCGTTGGTGCCGCCGTCGATGGTCGTGCTGGAGAACAGGTGGTAGAGGAGGAAGAACGCGGGAAGCTGGCAGAGCCCCGGCAGCAGTCCGGACAGCGGCGACACCTTCTCCTCGGTGTGCAGCTCGACCACCGCCTTCCGCAGCCGCTCGGGGTCGCCCGCGTGCTTCGCGCGCAGCTCGGCGATCTTCGGCTGGAGCGCGGTGCGGGCCTTCTGACCGCGTGCAGCGGCCCGCGAGAGCGGGTGCACGAGCAGCCGTACGAGGGCGGTGAACAGGACGATCGCGACGGCGGCGGCGGTGGCGCCGAACAGCGGCTGGATCAGGTCGGCGAGGTGACCGACCAGGTCGGCGAAGGCAGCGAAGACGGACATGGGTGAGCCCTCCGGGGGTCTCGTCGTGCCGGAATACCGGGCGGCCGCCGGCCCCGGACGCGGGCGGACCGGCGTCCGGGACACGGGGGTGCCGGGCGGTGGAGCGGGGCGGCGTGACGACGCGCGCGAGGACCGGCGTGAGCCGGTCGCGTCTACGCGGGGGTCGTCCGGAGGGCGCGTCCGGGGGCCCGTGGGCGGGTGCGTCCGCGGGCGTCGGGATCGCGTTGCGCGAGGAAGGCGGTGCGCCGGGCTCGGTCGCGGATGGCGGTGCGGACCCGGGTGGGCGGCACGGCGGGCACGGTGCGCGCGCTGATCAGCGCGCAGACGGCGAGCGCGGATCCGGCCGCGGCGGTCGCGGCGAGGGCGACGGTGGCGGTGAGGCTGCCGGCGTCGAGCACGGTGAGCTGCAGGACGACGAGCAGCAGGAGCGGCAGCACGACGGGGCGCGTGGGCGCCTCGACCCGACCGCGGACCATCCCGGCCCCTCTCGCTCCCGGGCGCGCACGTCCGTCCGTCGCGCCTCGTCCGCCATGGTCGTACCTGCGCCATGGTTGTACCTGCCCCATGGTTATACCTGATCGGTCTCCAGGGGCTGCAAGAGCCTGCGGGGCACGAGGAACGCACGGCTGACCGGATCGGCCGGGTCCGGGTCGAGTCCAGGCCCCGGTTCCATGAGGACGTCCTCGACGGGGACGACCGTCCCGCAGGCCGGGCACTCGCCGTAGGGGCCGAGTTCGGTGCCGCAGTCGGCGTGCCGGAAGGTGCGCAGCCGGACGTCGGTGAGGTGTTCGCGGCCCCAGAGGCCGAGCGAGCGCAGGGTGGGCCACAGGGCGATGCCGCGGGCGGTGAGGACGTACTCGTCCCGGGGCGGTGACTGCTGGTAGCGCCGTTTCTCCAGGATGCCCTCGGCGGTGAGGGTCTGGAGGCGGGCGGCGAGGACCGCGCGCGGGATGCCGAGGTGGACGAGGAAGTCGTTGTAGCGCCGGACGCCGTAGAGGGCGTCGCGGATCACCAGGAGCGTCCACCGCTCGCCGACGACCTCCAGCGCGCGGGCGATGGAGCACTGCTGCGTCGCGTAGTCCTTGCCGAGTGCCATCCGTCCACTGTAGCCATTTCCCCGACCTTGGTTCAATGACCGAACTTACAAGTGCTACGGTGTCGGCATGGCAAGGTTCAGTGAACGAACTCTCCAGATACCGGACACCGGGACGACCAGGGGAACGGCCCGCGCCGACCCTGGAACCGCCGAGACGGGCAGCGGTTCCGAGATGAGGGCGGGGATAGGGGCGGGGGCGGGAATCGGAACTGGAACGGGGGCCGAGATCGGAACCGGAACCGGAACCGGAACCGGGGCCGGGGCCGGAACCGGCGACGCCGCCTCCCCGCACTCCCCGTCCCCTGCGCCCTCCCCACACCCCCCGGCCTCTGCACACGCCCCCACCCCGCACCCCCCGGCCTCCGCGCACGCCCCTACCCCGCACGCCCGTGCCACCCTCGCGCTGACCAGCGCAGCCACCGCCGTCACCCTGATGACGTACACCGCGCCGATGGTCACGCTCCCCGACACCGCGGCCGACCTGCACACCCCGCTCTCCGCCCAGGCGTGGCTGCTCAACGGCACCCCGCTCGGCCTCGCCGCCCTGCTCCTGGTGGCCGGCAGCCTCGCCGACGACTACGGGCGCCGCCGGATCTTCCTGGCCGGCACCCTCACCCTGGGCGTCACCACCGCCCTCGGCGCGCTGGCCTCCTCGACCTGGCTGTTCACGCTGGCCCGGATCGCCCAGGGCGCGGCGGGCGCGGCGATCCTGGCGAGCAGCCTGGGGCTGCTGGTGCACGCCTTCCCCAGCCCGCGCGGACGGCTGTACGCGACCGGGGTCTGGGGCGCCTTCGTCAGCGGCGGCATCGCCGTCGGCCCGCTGGTCGCGGGCGCGCTGCCGGACTGGCGGGCGGCCTACGCGGTGCTCGGCGCGGCGGCGCTGCTGGTGGCGGCGCTCGGCGTCCGCCCGCTCGTGGAGTCCCGCTCCCCGCGGGGCGGACGCCCGGACATCCCGGGCGCCCTGACCTTCGGGCTGGCGCTGGTCGCCCTGATCGCGGCGCTCACCCTGGGCCGCGACGGCTGGCTGCGCCCCCAGGTGGGACTGCTCCTGCTGGCGTCCGCCGTGCTGCTCGCCGTGTTCATCCGGGTGGAACGCCGCAGCGCGACCCCCATGATCGACCTGGGCCTGCTGCGCCACCGGCCCTTCCTGGCCTCGTCGGCGGGCGGCCTGTTCACCGGCCTCGCGGTGATCGGCCTGTTCAGCTTCCTGCCCGCGGTGTTCCAGCAGGCGCTGGGGCTCTCCGTGCTGGACTCGGCGTGGCTGCTGCTGCTCTGGTCGGGCCTGTCCTTCGGGGTGGCGCTCCAGGCCAGGCGGCTCGCGGGCCGGGTCTCGCCGCGCCACCAACTGGCGGTCGGCTTCGCCCTGCACGCGCTCGGCGTCCTGACGATGCTCGGCGCGATCGACTCCGGCTCCTGGCACCGCCTGCTGCCGGGCCTGGTCCTCAGCGGGGTGGGCAGCGGTCTGCTGAACGCGGCGCTGCCGCTGCTGGCCGTCGAGTCGGTCCCGGCGACCCGCGCCGCGATGGGCTCGGGCGCCCAGCAGACGCTCCGCTACATCGGCTCCTGCGCGGGCGTCGCGCTGACGATCGCGATCGTCACGTCGTCGGGCCGCGGCCTGGGCCACGGCGCGAACATCGCGATGACGGTGTCGGTGGCCCTGTCCCTGCTCGCGGCGGGCGCGGTGACGGTGCTGCGGGACCGGCGGTGAGGAGACTCCCCGGGCCGGGAGCCACCGGCCCGGGGGAGCCCGGAATACCCCCGGGCCGGTGACCTGCACCGGGGGGACCGTCGGCAGGTGAAAGGCGGGGCCGCGCAGGTCACCGCGGGCGGGTCGTCACGAGCTTCGCCCAGACCACCAGCCGGTACCGGGAGGTGTACTCGGGGGTGCAGGTGGTGAGGGTGAGGTAGGCGCCGGGTTCGGTGTAGCCGCTGCCCGGCACCACGAGGGAGCGCGGGACCGGGCGCAGGACCCCGGCGTCGCGGGCCGAGGTCCGCGGGAGGGTCCGGTCGACGGCGTACGTGTACGTCGCCCGCGCGGTCTCCACCTCGACGACGTCCCGGGGGCGCAGCCGGTCGATGCGGCGGAACGGCTCACCGTGCGTGTTGCGGTGCCCGGCGAGCGCGAAGTTCCCGATCCGGCCCGGCTGTTGGGTGCCCGGGTAGTGACCGGCGTACCCCTTGTCGAGGACGTCGGGCTTGCCGACCCCCTCGGCGACCGGGACGCGCAGGCGCAGGCGCGGCACGACGAGGACGGCGTAGGCCCGCGAGCGGCGGGGCAGGGCGTCGCGCGCGGCGGCGGACGACGGCGGCGAGGCGGTCGCGGAGCCCCCGCGCACGGCACCGCCCGAACCACCCGCACCGCCGTCGCCCGAGGCGCCGTCCTCCGCGTCCCGCTCCGCTCCCCCGGCCGACCACTGCCGCTCCAGGGCCTGCACCTTCCGCTCGGCGCCCCGCCTGGCCTCCCGGTTGGTCCACCAGAGCTGGTGGACGACGAGGAGCAGCAGCACGACGCCCACGGTGACGAGGACTTCCCCGCCCGCCCACACGGCGCGACGGCGCCGGGCGCGACGCCGTCGGCTGCTGTGCTGCACGACCGGTACCCGCATCCGCATCCGCCGCCGCACCTCCCTCCACCGGAGCCGCCCGCACGATAGGCCGCGGCCCGCCAACTCACCAGCCCCGCGCGGTTTTTCCGCCGTCGGCGCGGCGGGGACCGGCGTCGGGGCAGGTCGGAACGGTTCCGTTCGCCTCTTCGTCCAGAGGTTTTAGAAAGGGCTGTCGCAACCCTCGACAATCGCCCGCGGCACGCCCGATGCTTCGACGTGGCATGCACGGGACAAGTCGCGGCGCCGTCCCAGGGAACGGCCGCCGGGTCCCGTCGAGCGAATCGGAGACGCCATGATCCGACGCAGGACCCTGCTGGCCGCGGCCGGCGGCACCGTGCTGGGCAGCGCCCTGGCGACCGGAACCGCGCACGCGGACGCCACGGTCGCCGTCAAACCCGGTACCGCCTACGGGACTTGGGAGGGCTGGGGCACCTCACTCGCCTGGTGGGCCAACGTCTTCGGCGCCCGCGACGACTTCGCCGACATCTTCTTCACCACCAGGTCGACGACGTACAACGGCACCTCGCTGCCCGGCCTCGGCCTCACCATCGCCCGCTACAACCTGGGCGGGTGCAGCCGGAACAGCGTCAACGGCGAGACCATGGCCGCCTCCCCGAACATCCCGGCGTTCAAGCAGATCGAGGGCTTCTGGCAGGACTGGAACAACGAGGACCCGGCCTCCTCGGCCTGGAAGTGGTCGGCGGACGCCAACCAGCGGGCCATGCTGGTGAAGGCGACCGCGCGCGGCGCGACCAGCGAGCTGTTCGCCAACTCCCCGATGTGGTGGATGTGTTCCAACCACAACCCGTCGGGCGCGGCGGACGGCGGCAACAACCTCCAGTCCTGGAACCACCGCCAGCACGCCTCCCACCTCGCGGCCGTCGCCCTCTACGCCAGGAACAACTGGGGCGTGGAATTCGCGACCGTCGAGGCGTTCAACGAACCCAGCTCCACCTGGTGGACGGCGACCGGGACGCAGGAGGGCTGCCACGTCGACGCGAGCGTCCAGGCCGCCGTACTCCCCTACCTGCGCAGCGAGTTGAACAGCAGGGGGCTGACCGGCACGAAGATCGCGGCGTCCGACGAGACCAGCTACGACCTCGCCCGCACCACCTGGAACTCCTTCTCGTCGACGACCAAGGGCTACGTCGACCGTGTCAACGTGCACGGCTACCAGGGCTCGGGCGGACGCCGCGACCTCCTGTACACGGACGTCGTGACCACGGCGGGCAAGGCCCTGTGGAACTCCGAGACCGGCGACAACGACGGCACCGGCTACACCCTCGCCTTCAACCTCCTCTACGACTTCGCCTGGCTGCACCCCACGGCCTGGGTCTACTGGCAGGTCATGGACCCGTCCGCGAACTGGGCGATGATCGCGTACGACGCGGGCACGCTGGCGGCGGGCGCGGTGCAGCGGAAGTACTACACGATGGCCCAGTTCAGCCGGCACATCCGGCCGGGGATGCGCATCCTGGACACGGGTGTGAGCTACGCGGTGGCGGCCCACGACGCCTCGGCGAAGCGGCTGGTGATCGTCGCCCTGAACACGGCGGCGTCCGCCCAGAACCTGACCTTCGACCTGTCGTCCTTCACCACGGCGACCGGCGGCACGGGCGGAGTGGTCCCGCGCTGGAACACGGTGACGACGGGCGGCGACGCGTACAAGGCGTACACGGACACGTACATGAGCGCGAAGAAACTGACGGTCCCGTTCGCGGCGAAGGCGGTACAGACACTCCAGATCGACGGGGTGACGATCTAGACGGGCCGACCGCCCTCGCAGCCCCACGCCTCCACGGCCCCGTGCCTCCACACCTGCCTGGCCCCGGGCCTCCGCGACCCCTCGCTCCCTCTCCCTGGCCTGCGGGGATCTCCTCTCTGTCACCCGTCGGCAGTACGGTGTCCTGCATGCGCCCCGACACGCCTGCCGAGAACGTCGACCACCACGCCGAAGCGGCTCGCCTGGAGCGGACCGCCGGCCGCTACCCCGCGGACGCCGAGGCCCTGCTGCTCCAGGCCGCCGCCCACCTGGAGCTGGCCGCCGACCGCCCTGCCGCCACCGCGCTCTACGACCGCCTGCTCGCCGGGCAGGACGACCTGGAGAGCCCGCACCTGGTCCGCGCCCTGAAGGCCGCGAACCTCTGGGAGTACGGCCACGAGGCCGAGGCCCGCGCGATCATCGACGGCGTCCGCGCCGCGGCACCGCGCGACCCGGCGCCGTGGGTGATCGTCGCGGAGGCCCTGGAGTCGCACGACGAGCTGGAGGCGGCGCAGGAGACGTTCACGGAGGGAGCCCGGCTGCTGGTCGCGGAGGGACAGGAACCCCCGTACGCGACGCGGCCGTTGCTGTTCGGACGGCACCGGGTGCGCCGGATGCTGGGCGCTGCGCACGACGAATGGGACGCGGCGGCGGACACCCTGCACTCCTCGTCCGTCTCGCTGGACGAACTCCACGACCCGAAGCGCGTCTGGTCGCTGGGGTCCAGCAACCCGGCGGAGCTGGAGGCGGAGATCTCGCGGCTGCGCGCGGAGCTGGAGGGCTACCGGGAGGCCCTGTCCCGCCCGTTCCCGGTGGCGGTGCTGCACTGGCCCGCGGCGGAGTTGGCGGAGCTTCTGGAGGCGTACCCGTCCCTCGCGACGGAGTACCCGTCCCACGAGAGCCACCTCGCGACCATAGAGACGTCCCTGCGCGAACTGTCCGCGTCGGGCACGGCGAACCTGGGCATCGTCCCGGCGACGGTCCCGTCGTACGAGGCGTTCGCGGCCTCGGAACTCTCGTCCCCGACGGACACGACGCTCCTCCCCCAGTACGCGACCACCCTGGCAGCCCGAGGCCGAGCCACGGCCTGGCCCCCGGGAGCGGGGGACGGGTGCTGGTGCGGGTCGGGGCGGGGGTACGCGGAGTGCCACGGGGTCTCCGCTGCCTGAAAGCCCCTTCGTTCTGATCTCGTTACTTCTCCACGACTTGTTCACGCTGAGGACATGCGTGAACATCGTCCGTGACGACGTACTGCCCGAGGGACGACAGTGGACAGCGTGACGCCTTCCTCGGCGGGTGTCTCGGCTCGCATGCGCAGACAGGCGAGCAAGGACACCAGCGCCGAACTCGCCGTGCGACGACTGTTGCACGCCTCCGGCCTGCGCTATCGCGTCGAGTACCCCGTCCCCGGCATGGCCCGACGAAGGATCGACGTGGCGTTCCCGGGTGTCAAGGTCGCGGTCCTGATCGACGGCTGTTTCTGGCACGGCTGTCCGCGCCACGCCACCCGGCCCAAGGCGAACGCCGAATGGTGGCGGAACAAACTGGACCGCAACATGGCGCGCGACCGTGAGACCACCGAGCATCTGACGGCCAGAGGATGGACGGTGCTGCGGTTCTGGGAGCACGTGCCGCCCGACGAGGCGGCGACCGCCGTGCGGGCGACGGTGGAGCGACGGAGACGGGAGCGCGGAGCGCTCGGAGGAACGGACGCGGTGTAGGGCCGCGGAAAGAGCACAGGGGGAAACGCATGGCCGAGCGGTTGGGATTCGTCGATGTCTGCGCGGGAGCGGGCGGTCTGGCGTCCGGGTTGGAGAGGGCGGGATTCTCTCCGGTGCTGCTGCTCGACAACAAGGAGCAGGCGTGCGAGACGCTCCGGACCAACCGACCTCGGTGGAAGGTCCTCTGCGAGGATCTGATCGACTTCCTCCCCGAAGATCACCCGGAGTCCCTGGACGTCGATCTCCTCTCGGCCGGACTGCCCCGGGTGAAGGCCTCGGCAGCGGTGGGACGTGCGGACAGCGAGCCGGAACTGCGCCTGCTGACCGCGACGGTGTACCTCGTGCACGCGATCCGACCGCGTGCCCTGCTCCTGGAGAACCTGCCGGCCCTTCTCGACTCGCCCGCCTACGCCGAGATCCGTGGGTTCATCGAGGCGGAACTGTCACATCTCGGCTACCGCTTCCGGTGGTTCGTGCTCAACGCGGCCGACTTCGGGGTACCCCAGGAGCGGATGCAGGGTGTCCTCGTGGCCCTTCAGGAGCCGTGGTTCGACGCCTTCGTCCCACCGGCGCCGACCGTCGGCGAACACGTGTCGGTGGGCCGGGCGTTGCACCGCTCGATGGGGGCACGCGGCTGGCCCGAGGCGGATGTCTGGGCGTCCCAGGCACGTGCCGTGGCACCGACCCTGGTGGGTGGCTCCGACAACAGGGGCGGCGCGGACCTCGGCCCGACCGGAACCAAACGGGCCTGGGCACGGATGGGTGTGAACGGCGGCGCGCTCGCCGATCAGGTGCCGGGCCCCGACTACCACTGGCCGCGCTCGGACGACATGGCACACATGTTGAAGATCACCGTGGACCAGGCCGCCGAGCTGCAGTCCTTCCCTCCGGACTGGCGGATCACGGGCCAGAAGACGGCCCGGTACCGGCAGATCGGTCACGCCACCCCTCCCCCGGTGGGCACCGCCCTGGGCGTCGCGCTCGCCACCGCGCTGCGGTCCCCTGTCCGTGCGTAGACGAACCGGAGATGTCCCACCGGATCGCCGGCTACACTTCACGCCCATGGGTCACATCACAACACCACCTCCCCCACCTGCGGTTTTCCGTATCGTCGATCTCTTCGCCGGGCCGGGTGGGCTGGATGTGGCAGCGGATGTCCTGGGCCATCAGGTCACCGGTATCGAGTGGGACGGGAACGCGTGCGCCACGCGCGAGGCAGCGGGGCTGGACACCTTCAGGGGCGATGTGCGCGCCTACCGCGCGGCCTTCTTCCCCCGCGCCCAGGTGCTGACCGGTGGCCCTCCCTGCCAGACGTTCACGGTCGCGGGACATGGCGCCGGGCGCCGGGCCCTGGACCAGGTGGTGGGCTACATCGATCGTCTGCACGAAGCCGTGAGAACCGCGGACGGTGACTGGAAGAGGATCTTCCGGACGTGGCGCGCCATCTCGGAGGAACTGCGCAGGAAGGCCGTCCTGGCCGAGGAGGTCAAGGAGAGGAAGCGCGGGATCGAGGCACGCCGAGCGGTGACCCGCAAGGCGCTCCAACGGGCTCTCGAGGACCTCGGGACCCCGGGGGACGAGATCAGGAGCGTCCTCAAGTCATCACGCGCGGAGCGAAATCTCGACCTGAAGGACGAGATGCTCGAGACCCTCGTCGTGGAGTTCGACACCCTGGGCGTCGAACTCCACGAGTGCAGGCAGCAGCTCGAAGAACTCGGTGACGAACGGACCGGGCTGGTCCTGCAACCGTTGTGGTGGGTGATCGAGCGCAGTCGACGACCCGGCTCGAACGCCTACGAGGCCGTCGTGCTCGAACAGGTGCAGGCCGTGATGCCGGTGTGGGAGAAGTACGCCGAGGTGCTCGGCACCCTCGGATACCGCACCAGGACCCAGTTGATGCTCACCGAGGCGTTCGGGGTCCCGCAGACACGGAAGCGAGCGGTGCTCATGGCTCGCCTCGGCGAGACCGAGGTCAGCGAGGTCGCCGAGACGCACGAGCGCTACCGCTCCCGGAACGTCCCGTCGGGGGCCCCGACCAGGGGCCGGGCGGAACCGCCGCTCTGGGATCTCGGGGAGCAGAGCACGGACAGGTCCCCCAAGGCCGCCTGGGTGTCCATGGAGGCGGCTCTCAAGAAGGCGCGCGGCATCGACCCCGAGCTGCCCGACCGCCCGGCCTTCACCGTGGTGTCCAACTACGGGACGGGCGGGGATCCCGGTGCCCGCGGTCGACGCGACCACGACGTCCCGTCCTCGACGATCACGGGCAAGGTGTCCCGGAACCGTCTGTGCCACAAGGGCACCGACATCGATCTTCCTCGGTTCGAACGATTCGCTCCGGCGGAGGCGGGCGTTCTCCAGTCGTTCCCCGTGTCCTACCCCTGGCGGGGGAGCGACCGGTCGCAGCAGATCGGCAACGCCGTGCCGCCGAGGCTCGCCCTGCACGTCCTGCGCCAGGTCCTCGAACCCGGACTGGGGCACGAGGAGGCGCGCGCGAGGGCGGAACAGGCCGTCTCGGACCTGGAGAACTGGCGACCGCCGAGCGAACCGGTGCGAGCCCGTACGCACGGAGATCTGGCGGGGCACCCGCTCACCGGCAGGTGACCCGTCGCCTCAGTCCTCGGGCTCGCGCCCTCTCACCGGGGCCGTCTCGAAGAGTTCCGTGAAATACGCGGCGAGCGCCTCCACCGACTCCCCCGGGACGGGCTCCTCGTCGGGGCCCTCCGGAAGGTCGTGCCGCGGCACCGGGGGAGCCGATTCGGCTTCCGCGATCCACCTGCGCAGTGCGGTCGGATCGCGCGGCCCGTCCTCGGCCAAGGCGTCGTACACCAGAGTGGCGCCCGCCACGTTGATCGCGGCGACGAGCCCGTTCACCTCACGGGTCGTGTCGGCGACGCCCCGCTCCAGGACCCGGACCAGCGCCTGTGCCGTGGGCCGGTGGTCGACCAGGCCCATGCGCAGCACGCTGTGCAGGAACTCCTGGTTGGCGCACGCCGTCACCACCGGTGAGTAGTCCGGACCGTCACGGAACATCTCCGCGACCCACCACAGGCGTGAGAAACACTGTCGGTCCAGCACTCCTTTGAACCGGGCCGAGCTGATCCGGGAATCGTCGCCCTGCTTGAGGACATGTCGCCACGCCACGTAGTCCGGAGCGACGGCGAGCGCGAGATGGGTCCAGATCCTCTTGTCCGCGGCCTCCCGGCGGGTCAGCCGCAGTGTGGCGTGCAACCGGGGCGCGAGCCAGCCGTCGGCATCGGTCCGGTTGTCCTTGAACTGGTACATCGCGTCGTCCACGAGGTCCCGGATGGGCTCCACCGCCCAGCGCGCGTCCTCCTCGGGGAGGGATTCGACGACCTTGGCAAGATTCACACCGGCATGTCCCTGGACGCATCTCAACAGATCCTCGGTGAGGAAGAGATCGGCAGCCGTGGCGGGGAGCAGGCCGAGCCGCTCCGGGACGTGGTGAGGCTTCTCGATCACGCGCTGTCCTCTCGGTTGATCTGCTGCAGTGCGCGCAGAATGTTGGCGACCGCCTTCCTCGCGCCTGCGCGGCGCACCGCCGCGTGGTGGACACGTGTCTGGAGCTCCACCCATCCCGCGTCACCGGTCCGCCGCCGGTGCACCCTCCGCAGTGCCTCCTCGACCTGGAATCCGGGCACGACGTCGGGGAGCATCTCCCGCAGCACCTCTCCCCGCCAGTCGTCGGGGAAGACGGGTGTGCCGTCGGACTCCACCTCCAGATCGCCCAGGGCACTGTGGAACACCGCGGTCCACACGTCGGTGGCCATCTGGGACACCAGCAGTTCATGGATCTTGTTCTCGATCCCGCCGCCGTCCCCGCCGAGGAGATCGGAGAAACCCTCGACGTCGGTGTTGACCATCACCAACGGCAGGCGGCCGGAGGCGTCGACGGCCCACGGCGCGTCCGTGTAGGCACGCAGCCACTCCCTGGCGCTCTTGGAGAAACTCGCCTGTTTCACATCGAGACGCAGGCCGCCGAGCGGTTCCACCGCGGTGACGTCGACGCTCCAGTCGGCTGCGGTCTCTGCGATCGAGCGACCGGGGACACCGTCGATCTCGGCGACGGCGTGGACGGCCAGGGCGGCACGACCCACGTGGTCGTCCCGGAACACCTCGATCTCGCCGGCCCATTCCTTGCTCCCGGGAGCGTCCTGCCTGAGGTCCACCGTGTTGCGCACGTTGGTGTCGCCGTCGGTGAGGACCGCGAGGACCCGCAGCTTCTCCCACGGGGCGTCGGGGGCGGTGGCTCCGGGCGGCAGCGTGGCCGACAGACCGATCCTGGCGGAGACCCAGTCCTCGTGTTGTGCCACACCCAGGGCGACGGTGCGCTGGGGGACGGACCACGCGGACGTGTCCAGGTGGTCGCGGGTGTCGTCCGGAAGTCTCAGGAAGGCGGAGGTCACCCGCAGGGTGATCGGTCGGTTGAGTCGCTTGTACGGGTAGAACTTCATGTCTCATTCCCCCGTGCCGTTGCGGAGCTCCAGCACCAACCGTGTGAGTTCGGTGCGGACCGGATGTCCGGTGACGTCGGTCGATCCGCGGAAGACCGCACGGCGCGCACCCGGCAGGAAGCGCAACATCCCGTTCTCGATCTCGCAGCCCTCCCCGGCGACGAGTTCCGCCCAGGCGAGCCGGGGACGGCCGCCCGACCTGACGTCCAGAAGAACGACCGGCGTCATGAGCGGCAGTTCGCCGGCGCGCGGCAGTTTCACCTCTGCGGTGATCCGCCACTCCCCGCTCTCGCCGATCTCGGCGGACAGCGTGTCCAGCTCCGGCACGGCGGACCCGGAGGCGCGCCCGGGTGCGGCGCCCTTCGCCGGGAGGGTGAGTTTCTTGCGCAGCTTCGCGCTCTCCTGCCCACCGGTGCCCTTCCTCCGGACGACCAGTTCCTTGACCGCGGTGTTGACCTCGGTCGTCAATCGGGAGATGCGCTGGTGAGCGGTGTGCGACCAGCGGAGCGTCAACTCCTCGGTCTGGCCCCACTTGTCGTGCTCGGGCGGTTCGGCGGCGCGGAGGAAGTCCTCGGCCTCGTCGGCGAAGGGCGCCGAGCGCCCGGCGGCATGGCCCACCAGGAGAACGCCCTGGAACGCGGTGACGCCCAACGGAAGACCGTGGACGCCCGATCTCTTGATGGTCATCAGATTGCCCCGCAGCGAGTGGACCTGGTTCGGTCCCCCGTCGTCGCTGTCCTCGGCCTCCGTCACCAGGAGCACCCCGGGGTGGGCGCCGAGTGCTCCCCGTCGGCCCCCGGACAGAGGCAGCAGGAGCGGGACGGTCCGCAGCGCGACCTGACCGGCCTCGGTCAGCCGTTCCACGGTCGTCCCCTCGTAGAAGGCCCGTAGCGCCCGGGTGCGCGAAGGCTGGTTCTCGGACGGGTCGACCCTCTCCTCCTCCTTGACGACCACGCCGTTGCGGAGAGTGCGGACCGAGGTCTCCAGCAGCGGAAGCCGGCTGCCGCCGCCTGTCATCGCTGCCCAGAAGTCCCGTCCCAGCGCTTCGACGAGGCGTCGGTGCATGACCTCGATGTCACGGGTGCCGTTGTCGTCGATCCCGTCGTCGCCCTCGTCGATGACGGAGTCGGGGCGTCCTTGGTCCAGGCTGGCCACGTCGTGGGCGCCGACGATCAGGAACGACGTGCCCGGCTCGTCGTTCTCACGCGTGAGGTGGAGTCGTTCGACCGTTTCCTCGTCCGCCCACCAGGAACGGACCACATCGGCGCCGGGCGTCCCCGGGTCGGGACGCCCGAGCCACGCGGGACCGGCGTAGGCGGTTCCGTCGACCGACCGCCACGGCAGCTCCAACCGTCCGATGACACGCCGTTCGGTACGACCCTCGTGGGGGACGGAGAGGGTCGAGTTGATCAGCACCATGCCGAGCGAGCTGGTCGCCCAGAGCGTCGCCTTGCCGAGCCCGTAGGAACCGCCTGCGCTCCGACCGGACTTGAGGCTCTCCAACTGCCGGCGGACCACGGCGGCGAACTTGCCGTCCTCGTAGTCGTCACCGGTGAGGCCCGACGCGTTGTAGTCGTCTACGCGGAGCAGGATCAGTCTGCTCTTCTCGAACATGTCGCGCACACCGGCGTCCACCACACGTCCGACCTTCTGGTCGGCGGCGGATTCGGAGACCGCCGAGTAATGCGGCTGGAGGTCGTCCCACAGGACCGCGGCCCGGAACGCGTCGAGCGCCTCCCCCGTCAGCTCGTGGATGGTGTAGCGCACCCGCACCGGGCGGCCGTTCTCCACGATCCGCTCGTCCAGGCTGTTCTGGCAGGTCTCCCGAGCCAGCACCTGGACGTCCGAGTCGAAGGCGAACGCGGCTGCGTTGCCTCCGTCCCGACCGCCGTCCTGATAACCGGGGCGGTGGTACCAGCGAACGGGCAGTCCCGCCTGGGTGTCCGTCGTCCGTGTGTGCACGGTGCCCAGATCCGTTCCGAGCGCCTTGGCGATCTCGCCCATCACCGTGGGACGGGGAACGGAGCGCTTGGTGATCCAGGCCGAGACCGCCGCTCTGGTCAGTCCCAGTTCGTCGGCCAGCTCCGCCTGCGTCCTGCCCGCGAGTTTGAGCTGACGGGACAACCAGGGCCCGAACTCCTCGCCGACCTCCATGTGGCCTCCACACTCTCCGGTCCGCCGTTGTGCATCCGGTCCCGGACAGGCTAATTTGACATCCATGCACCCGTCAACTGACGCTTGACCGACAGGGATCCGGCGCACCGTTCGACCCTGACAGTCAATATGACCAATAAGTTTAGTTTGCGCACTATATCCAATACGCGAACCACTGACATCCGCCCCGCCGCCGCGCGAGGGAGAGATCTCGACAAAAGCGGTGGCGTCAACTCCGTTAATCGGCAGCAGAATTCAGCGTGACACGAACGAGTGAAGCGTTCTAGGATCGACCACAGCGGACCTGTCCGTATCGCTCGGGAAATGCCGCGCGAAACGGGTGAGTTGTGCCTTCTGCAGTTCTCGCAAACCCTCTGACGCTCTCACGGGACGAGGAGGATCGAAAGAGATCGGAGGACGAGAAGTCCCCATGGACGACCCTCCCGAGGAATCCGGAAATCCGCACGTCCCTGCCCCCTTCTCGCAACGGGAAATCAACTCACTGCTCCTTGCGGTGGGGCTGGCCCGATCGGAATCGGAAATCAAGGAGATCCTCGACGTTCACGGGGTCACCCCCGGGGAGTTCGACGACCTCCCTCGCGGCCCCCTCGATCTCCCGGGCTCCGGAGCCAGTTGACGGCAGGCCGTGCGGGTGGTCCACCGGATCGCACGGCCCCGGTCGAAACAGGTTCTCGAGCGCTGGGCCAGGACTTCTTCGTCTCCCCGGCACCAGACACTCCATGGCAGGAGCCGTGAAAAAAATGTCCGCCTCCCCGCAAACGGTCGTCGGTACTGTCGTGGAACAGTCCTCCCGCGTTCTGCAGACGTACGAGGTCGACCCCGGCCTCATCCCCGAGCACGCGAACGGTGAACGTCGAATCACACAGGGCGGATACGGCGATCGCCAACTCTTCGAACTCGTCCAGAACGCTGCCGACGAGATCTCCGCCGAGCCCGGAGGCACCGTACAGGTCGTTCTCACGGATGCGTATCTGTACTGCGCGAACGAGGGGACTCCGATGACACCGGAGGGGGCGGAAACCATTCTCCGGATGAGCATGTCGCGCAAGCGAGGTGGCCAGATCGGCCGCTTCGGCGTGGGCTTCAAATCCGTTCTGGTGGTGACGGACGCTCCTCAGTTCTTCAGCCGCACAGGTGACTTCGGATTCGATCGCGAATGGGCATTGGAGAAGATCCTCGCGGTTCCGGGCGTCCGGGAACGCATGGGCGAGCGGTTCGACGCCCCGGTTCTCCGGATGGCCCGTCCCCTCGATCCGGCGACCGAGCGCGCTCAGGATCCCGTCCTCGACGAACTGTTGGGGTGGGCCACCACGGTCGTCCGTCTGCCCCTGCTCGACGGCGCGGCGGGCAGGCTGGCATCGGACATGCTCGGGGGGCGGACCTCCGCCGGGTCGACACGGGAGGAGTTCCCCGTCGGCTTCCAACTCCTGGCCCCGCACGTGGCGAAGGTCGTCCTCGAGGATCGTCGTCACCTTCCCGCGGGCCGGCGCGTGCTGACCGCGAGCCGGTCGGGGGACCTGCACACCGTGGTCGAGGAGCGGACGGGCCGCCCACCGACCGGGACGAGCTGGCGGGTCTTCACCACCACGCACGAACCCGGCCCGGCGGCCCGATCCGACGCCGGCGAGCTGCACGACCGCCTCGTCCTCGACCTGGCCTGGGCGGTGCCCGCGTTCGAGCGGGACCCCAGGACCGGACTGCAGGTGAGTCCGCAGGCACGAGGGCGCGGCCGTTTCTGGTCCTTCTTCCCCACCAAGTACGAGATGTCCTTGAGCGGCATCCTCAACGGAGCCTGGAAGACGAACGAGGACCGCCAGAACCTTCTCGACTCCTCGGCCTTCAACGAGGAGATGGTGAAGGTCTCCGCGGAGCTGGTGGTCGCTTCCCTCCCGCAGCTCGCTCCCGCCGAGGACCCGGCAGCTCACCTGCCGTTGCTGCCCGGTCGCGTGAAGGAGGCCATCAGCTGGGCCGACGCGCTGCTGACCGGGGAGATCTGGGACCGCGCCGCGACCCGACCCTCGTTGCCCGACCAGGAGGGGCGGCTCCGGGTCCCGACCGAGCTGCGTGTCCCGCCGCGTCTCGACAAGGACAGGAACGCGACGTGGCTGCGGATGTGGAGCGAGTCCCCCGGCCGCCCCTCGGACTGGCTGCACCCGAACGCGGAGGCCGACCCGCTGCGTTCGGGCAAGGTCGAGCACATTCTCGGCGCGGCCGGTCACCGACGTGCGGACGTCCGTGAGTGGTTGGAGGCGCTGGTCGAGTGCGGCACCTCCGAGGCTTCGGCGGCCGCGATCCACATTCTCGCCGACATGGTCGAGGCCCGGTCCCCGCACGCCGAGGAGGCACGCAGGGCGCGGATCGTCCTCACCGAGGAACACGGCCTGGTCCCGGCGGTCCCCGGCCAGGTGTTCCGTCGCACGGACGAGGACGGCCTGCGGGAATCACTGGTCCACGTGGTCTCCGACCTCGCCCGGGACGCCCGCCTGGCGGCAGCGCTCGATCTCCTCGGCATCCGCGAGGCGGACGTGGAGGGGCGGTTCATCAGCATTCTCGACCGAGGCTTCGGCGGTTACGGGGAAGCCGAATGGGAGCGGTTCTGGGACCTGTTCCGGCAGGCCGGTGGGCGTCGCCTGACCCACACCCTGCTCCAACGCGTACCGGACGCCCGGGAGAGCCTGCGGGTACGGACGGCCGACGGAAGGTTCCGCCCCGCCCGCGACTGCATGCTCCCGGGTGCGGTGGTGGACGCCGGTCGGGACCCCGGTGTCGCCGTCGACACCCGCTTCCACTCCGACGACCTCGCCTTCTTTCGGGACATGGGGCTGCGGGAACGACCGTCGTCCTCCGCCCGTCCGGAGGGGGAGGCATGGTTCGAGGAGTACCGGGAGGCGGTGCACGCGTCCTATCTGCGCAGCCATCCGGACGCGCCACGCACCGGCCTCAACCGGCTCAAGCTGGAGGGATCCCCCGTAGGAGGCCCGCTGCACCTCTTCCGATCGCTGTCCGAGGAGTCCCGCGCGGCCTTCCTCAAGGCGCTGCCGGACGAGGCGGTGGTGGACAACTGGACCCGTCAGATCGGCGCCCAGGCGAGCACCCGCCGCGCCGTGATGTCCCCGATCCGGTGGATGCTCCGGAAGTACGGTGCCGTCGCGACCTCCCAGGGGATCAGGTCACTGGGCGAGGCGGTCGGTCCCCAGCTCGCGGCCTACAGCGGGATACTGCCGGTGGCGGACATCTCGGCGGAGAAAGCCCGGAAACTGCGTCTGCCCACGACGGTCGAGGAGGTCCCCCCCAAGCTCTGGGAGAGTCTTCTGGCCGAAGTGGGCCGCAGCGAGGACGACGCCTTCGTCGGCAACACCTACGTGATGCTGACCCGGTTCGAGGCGGCCTTCCCCGAGAACTCGTTGACCCGCTGCCGCGTCGGCGACACCTGGAGCACCCGTCCCGACGAGGAGATCACCGTCGCCGTGGGCGCGGTGGAGTACCGGGCGCTGCGGGCGGAGCAGCTCCCCGCCCTGTTGGTGGCGAGTACGACGGACGCGGATCTGATGGTCGACGAGTGGGGCATGAAGCGCTACTCCGAGGCGATCACCCGGGAGACCCGCGAGGTCCTGGACGGCGATCCCGTCCCGCTCCTGGAGCTGTACCCCGCCCTGCGCCAGAGGTTGAACAGTGGCAACCGCAACGCCACGGTGCAGCGGTGCGCCGAGTTGGAGGAGGTGACCCGGACCCGGAACGCCGCGAGGAGCCGCCCGCTGGACGCGGTGCGCCACGGCCTCACGGTCAAGGTCCGGGGCCCCTTGGAGGCCGAGCCGATGCTCCGTCTGATCGATCGCGAGCTGGAACTGGGGCTGGGTGCGGCCGGCTGCAGGGCGGTGCTCGAGCACCAGGAGCGCATGGCGCGGGACAGCAGGACCGAGGCGGCGCTGAAGGCCGTGCGCGACGCCGAGGACGTCGTCACCAAGATCGAGTTGTTGATCGGTGCCGACGCCCTGCGATCAGGTCTGCCGGAAGGACTGATGGAGGCCGAGCTGGAGGCTCTCGACGGAGCGACGCCGTCAGGGCGGCGCATCGCCCAGATGGCCTTCAACGCCCGAGGGGACAGACTGCTCCACCATCACGCCCGCGACATCCAGGCCGTCCTCCCCCACGCGCCTGTCGGCTACACGGGTTCGTCCGCCGCCGTCGCCTTCGTGTCGAGCCTTCGCCTGCCGGTGACGTTCGCAGGGTCGCGGACACCGTCGCCGCCCGCCTTCGAGACCATCGACGGTCCGCAGGACTTCCCCCGGCTCCACGACTACCAGGAGGATCTGGTCCGCAACATCACCACGTTGCTGGACCGGCTGGCGCCGCAGCGGGCCATGCTGTCGCTGCCCACCGGCGCGGGAAAGACCCGGGTCACCGCGGAGGCCGTGATCCGCTGGGTGAAACGCGTGGGCGATCTGCGGGGTCCGCTGCTCTGGATCGCGCAGACCGAGGAACTCTGCGAACAAGCGGTGCAGAGCTGGAAGTTCGTCTGGGGCAAGGTGGGTGCGGAGCGTCCCCTCACCCTGAGCAGGTTGTGGGGCGGCAACGAGGTGGGCGACGTCGTCGGTCATCCGCATCTGGTGGTCGCCACGGACGCCAAGCTCGATCGGTGCCTGGGGGACGACGCGTACGCGTGGCTGAGGAACGCCGCGTTGGTCGTGGTGGACGAGGCCCACACCGCCGTGTCCCCGCGCTACACGCACGTCCTGGGCAGGTTGGGGCTCACCCAGTACGGGACCGAACGGCATCTGCTCGGCCTGACCGCCACCCCGTTCCGCAACACCAACGAGGAGGAGACCCGTCGTCTCGTCAACAGGTTCGGGGGACGCCGCCTGGACGAAGGGGTCTTCCCTTCCGGGGACCCGTACGGCGACCTCCAGGAATGGGGGATGCTCGCCCAGGTGGAGCATCGGACCCTGGTGGGTGGCACCATCGAGTTGACCCACGACGAGAAGGCGCAGGCCGAGCGCATGGCCACGCTGTCCCGCTCCGCGGAGCAACGTCTCGCCGAGGACCACGCGCGCAGCCGTCGCATCGTCGACGAGGTGGCCGGGTTGCCGGAGGACTGGCCGACCCTGCTCTTCGCCACCTCCGTCGACCACGCCAACTACCTGGCCGCGATGCTGAACGACCGCGGGGTCCCCTCCGCCGCCGTGGACTCGACCACCAGTGCGCAGGACCGGCGCCGACGTGTGGAGGACTTCCGCGCGAACCGCATCCGGGTTCTCACCAACTACGGCGTCCTGACCCAGGGGTTCGACGCCCCGGCCACCCGTGTCGTGGTGGTGGCCCGCCCTGTCTACAGCACCAACGTCTACCAGCAGATGATCGGTCGTGGCCTGCGTGGTCCGAGGAACGGGGGCAAGCCCACCTGTCTGATCCTCGATGTCAGCGACAACATCGCGAACTTCGACACCCGGCTCGCCTTCAACCAGTTCGAGCACCTCTGGAGCCGAAAGTGACCGACGCCTATCTCGACAGTCCTCCCCTCACCGATGAGCAACTGGCCGTGGTCGACCAGCCCTGGAGCGCCCGTGTGCTGGTGACAGCCGGTGCCGGGGCGGGGAAGACACACACGTTGGTACGGCGGCTCGACGCCCTGTGCGGTCGGGACGACCCCGAGGAGTCGCTGACGGCCGCCGAGATCCTGGTGCTCACCTTCTCCCGCGCCGCCGCCCGGGAACTGCGTGAACGCATCGCCCGCCACGGGGAGCGAGCCCAACGGGTCCGCGCACGCACCTTCGACGCGTGGGCCCACGAGGTGCTTCTCCGGGCACATCCCGACGGCGAATGGGGATCGGTCGGGTTCGACGCCCGGATCGCCGCGGCGACCCGGGCGGTCGAGAAGGGGGCACTGGAGACGGGGGACGCCGTACCGCCCGCCCATGTGGTGATCGACGAGGTGCAGGACCTGCTGGCGGGGCGTCGCGAACTGGTCGAGACCCTCCTCGACCGTTACCAGGACAGCTGCGGATTCACCGTCGTCGGCGACCCCGCCCAGTCCGTCTACGGTTTCCAGATCGAGGATCCGGGCGAACGCCGCGACGAGACGGGGCGGTTCTTCGACTGGCTGCGCGGTTCCTACCCGGACGACCTGGTGGAGCTGTCGCTCACCCACAACTTCCGGGCGGCCACTCCCGAGGCACGGATCGCTCTGGCGCACGGCCCGCGCCTCCGGCAGGTCGACGACCCCGACGAGGCAGGAACGCTCTACGAGGAGTTGCGCGACATCCTGCTGGACCCGGCGAACGCCACGGGGCCCCTCGACGACGAACTGACGGCGGGGAGCCTGCGGGGCCTCACCGACACCTGCGCCGTCCTCACGCGGGACAACCAGGAGGCCCTCGTGGTCTCGGACCTCCTGCACGACCACGGGGTGGACCACCGCTTGCGGCGTCCGCTGGAGGAGCGTCCGGTGCCCCACTGGGTCGCCGAGCTGCTGCGACGCACCGAGGCTCGCAGCCTCACGGAGGAGCGGTTCCGCGCGCTCATTGCGGAGATCCCGCTCCCCCACGCACCGGACGTGGACGCCCTGTGGCCGGTGCTGCGCCGGACCGCGCGGGGTGCCGGCCGCGCGACACTCGATCTGGATCGGCTGCGCGACGCGGTCGCGGACGGCAGGTTCCCCGACGAGGCTGCCGATCCCGAGACCGCCCGGGTCGTCGTCTCGACCGTGCACCGGGCCAAGGGGCTGGAGTTCGACCGGGTGATCGTCCTGGCTCCGCCGACCCTGGCGGAACTGCACCGGCGGCACAGGGAGATGTTGGACCTCCCGGCGGAGGCGCGCGCCCTGTACGTCGCCATGACCCGGGTCCGGCACGACCTCTACCACGCTCCCCCGCCCGAACTGCCGCATTTCAGAAGGACGGGACACGGGCACGGGGGACGCCGTTTCCTCGGGTCGTGGCGCTCGTACGACAGATTCGGGATCGTCGCCTCGGCCGGCGACGTGTCCCGGGACGACCCGCCCGCTCACGAGGGGGACGCGGTGGCGACCCAGACCTACCTGGCGGAGAGGGTCCGTCCCGGTCACCCCGTGGTCCTGCGCAGGCGCCACGACGTTCCGATGGGGCTGGAACAGAGCCCGCCGTACGTCCTGTCCCACGAGGGCCGCGACATCGGCGAGGCGTCTAGACGGTTCCGCGAGGATCTGTTCCAGGTGCAGAAGGTGAATCGCACCTGGGACCCCTGGTGGCCCGACGAGATCCACGAACTGCGGATCGACACCCTGGAGACCGTGGCGGGCAGCACCGCCTCCGGGGCCAACGCCGGACTGGGCGACCGAGGTGTGTGGATCACGCCGCGGATCACCGGCATCGGACGGTACCGAAGGACCCGGGACGACGAGGGACAGCGCACATGACGAACACGGCGAGCAGGCACTCGGAGCACTACCGGGTCCGGGACGAGGAACTCCTGGCCGGACTCCGTCGTGAGCTTCTCGGCCCGGCGGAGGACGCCGGACCGGACGACCGGCACGAGGTGCTCACCCAGGACGCCCCGCTCGACCGCTACCTGACCGGCGTGCTGTACCCGCACGTGTCCAAGGAGCGGAGAGCCGAGGAGTCCGCCGAGCAGGACGGTCTGGACATCGCTCCGGTGGGCTCCGGCGGTGTCGAGGAGGAACAGGACCCGGCGCCGGAGTCGAACACGGCGGGTGACAGGCGCCCCTCCTCGATGGGCCTGACCTTCGCCGTCGACCCGAGGGTCAGCCCCTCGGTCATCGTCTCGACCCGGGCCGCCGTCTACGTGCCCACCGACGCGGGGGGCAACCCGCTGCGTGCTCTTCGTGTCGAGGCCCGCACCACCGCCGACCAGCGCGAACAGTGGCGGCGGGAGGAACTCGCCCTCCGGGACGTGCAGATCGACGTCACGACACCGGCCCGGGACCTCCGCGAGATTCTCGACGACCGGGCGTTGCTGCGCGTGAACGTGCGCCGTCCCGACCGGCACGGCCGGGTAGCGATCACGGTCACCCTGGTGAACAGGAAGAAGGTGGGAGAGGGCACGCTCCAGGACGAGTGCTCCCTGTTCCAGTGCGGTCTGACCGTTCGCGCCTCGAACGGCTCCACCGCATTCGTCGAGCGCTCCGCCCCCGCGACGGCCCACGATCCCGAGATCGCCACCGGTCGGCTGCTCCACCGTCACGTCCCGACGTTCGCCGTCGGGCACGGTTGCTCCGCGGAGTGGGACTGGCAGGCCCCGCCGATCGGCATGACCGACTCCGTGGAAGCGGCCGTACCGGAGGTGCGCAGCACGTTCGTCCCCAGCGTCGAGGTGCTGCTCACCGACTCCAATCCCGAGATCGACGACTCGGCCCTGTCCATGCTGGGTCTGGCGCAGAGTTCCGACTCCGAGGTGTGGGCGGCGCTGGAGGACCTCGCCACGGGCTACGGCCACTGGATCGAACGCAAGGCGACGGAAGCGGCGGCTCTGACCGACGGCAACCACGGGGAGGCGGCGCAGGAACAGGTGCGCGCCTGCGCGGAGGCACTCGACAGGATCCGTGAGGGCATCGCGCTGCTGCGCACCGAGCCGGACCTGATGCGGGCGTTCCGGCTCGCCAACCGCGCCATGGCGGACCAGCGCGCCCGGAGCGCATGGATCAAGGGCGGGCGGGTGGGCGGACCCGACGCGGCGGAAGGCCGCTGGCGTCCCTTCCAGATCGCGTTCGTGCTCCTCTGTCTGGCAGGCCTCCACGACCCCGAGCACCGCGACCGTGGGGTGGTCGATCTGCTGTGGTTCCCCACCGGTGGCGGCAAGACGGAGGCGTATCTCGGTCTGATCGCGCTCGCTTCCTTCCTGCGCCGGATCAGGAAGGGCGCCGAGGGCGGCGGTGTCACCGTCCTGATGCGTTACACCCTGCGGCTGCTCACGCTCCAGCAGTTCGAGCGTGCGGCGATCCTGCTCTGCGCCATGGAAATGATGCGTCGCGGGACGCCCGAGCTGGGGCAGGAGGAGTTCTCCGTGGGAATGTGGGTGGGCCGTTCCGCCACCCCGAACAGGCTGTCCGTCGCCGCGGAGAGGCTCGGTGAACTGCGCAGGAGCCTCGACAAGCGCCTGGCCAGGGAGAACCCGGTGCAACTGCACGCGTGCCCGTGGTGCGGGACCCGCCTGGACGCGCGGGCCTACGAGGTCGACGAGGACGCCAAGCGGATGCGCGTCCGCTGCCCCGGCACCGGCTGTGACTTCGCCGACGGTCTGCCCGTCCACCTGATCGACGAGGCGGTGTACGACGCCCGTCCGACCCTGGTCGTCGCCACGGTCGACAAGTTCGCCTCGATGCCGTGGCGGCCTGCGACCGCCGCCCTCTTCAACCGTGACCGAGAGAACGACGCGACGCCGCCTCCCGAGTTGATCGTCCAGGACGAACTCCATCTCATCTCGGGCCCGTTGGGCACATTGACGGGCCTCTACGAGACAGCGGTGGACGCTCTCGCCGACCGGCCCAAGGTGATCGCCTCCACCGCGACCATCCGCCGTGCCGCGGCGCAGGGAAAGCACCTCTTCGCCCGCGGGGTCCGGCAGTTCCCACCCGCGGGACTGGACGCCCGCGACTCATGGTTCGCCGTGGAGACACCTCGCGAGGAGAAGGCCAGCCGCCGCTACGTCGGTCTGTTGGCCCCCGGCACCAGCCAGTCCACCCTGCTGATCCGCACCTACGCGACCCTCCTCCACCGCGCCGCACAGGCGGACACCGAGGTGGAGGTGCGCGACGCCTACTGGAGTCTCGTCGGGTACTTCAACAGCCTCCGGTTGCTCTCGGCGGCCGAACTCCAGGTCCACGACGACGTGATGGCCTACCTCGAACTGCTCGCCGCACGGGAGGGCGTGGAGGTCCGCCCGGTCGCCAACCATTCGGAACTGACGAGCCGTATCGACGCCAGCGAGATCCCGGCGCGTCTCAAGGGGATCGAGAGGCGTCTCCCCGACGAGGCCGTCGTGGACGTCCTTCTGGCCACCAACATGATCGCGGTGGGCGTGGACGTGGACCGCCTGGGGCTCATGGCCGTGATGGGCCAGCCCCAGACGACCGCCGAGTACATCCAGGCCACCAGCCGGGTCGGCCGCGCCCACCCGGGGCTGGTCGCGGTCATGCTCAACTCGGCCCGTTCCCGCGACCGTTCGCACTACGAGAGCTTCCAGCACTACCATTCGGCCCTCTACCGCGAGGTCGAGTCGACCTCCGTCACCCCGTTCTCCGCCCGCGCCCGGGAGCGCGGGCTGCACGCGGTGATCGTCGCCCTCGCCCGCCTTCTGATCCCCGCCGCACGACCCGATGACGGTGCGGCGGAGATCGCGTCCTACGAGAGCACTCTGCGCGACGAGATCAAGCCCATGTTGCTGGACCGCGTCCGGGCGGTGATGCCGGAAGAGGCCGACGCCGTGTCACGCGGCTTCGACGAGTTCGTCGACTGGTGGTACGGCGAGGCCGAGCACGACAGCGGACTTCGCTACGAACCTCGACGGGGCACCCGCGCGCCGTCGCTCCTGAAGGCGTACGACGACGAGTTCGAGCACGCGGAGGCATGGCCCACCCTGTGGAGCCTGCGCGACGTCGACGCCGAGTCCGCCCTGTTCATGGAGGGAACCCGATGACCCCGCCCCCCGCCCGTCGCCGTCGTCCCGGCTCCACGGGAACGGCTCCCGCCCGGAGCTTTCCCAGACGTGGCACCGTCCGTCGCGCCCAGGCGATCACCACCTACGGCGTGGGATCGCTGATGGCGGTCGACCAGGAGTCCTTCATCGTCTCGGGGCTGGACACGGCAGAGGAGAGCTGGAGCACCGACGAGTCGCCACGGATCCACGAACGACGCCTGGCGCGGCTGCTCGGTGTCTCTCACTTCCGGCTGCCGCCCGCCTCCGACGACACCAGCCGCGACGGTGTACGGGTCCGGCGCTTCCCTCTGATGCACTCCTGCCCGGAGTGCGGGGATCTCCAGCCGCACCGCGACTTCAACCCGCCGTCCGGTCGAAGTGTCTGCGGTGTGTGCGAGGTCGACCTCGTGCCCTCCCGCTTCGTGGTCGCCTGCAAGGCAGGACACCTCGGCGAGTTCCCCTACTGGCAGTGGGTGCACCGCTCCACCGACCGCGACGCCCCGTCGGTCGGGCGATGTGGGGGCAGGCTGAAGCTGCGTACGTCCGGACGCACTTCGTCGCTGCGGTCGATCCTGGTCTCCTGCACCTGCGGCCGGGTCGACGAGGTGTCGATGGAAGGTTCCTTCCGGAGACAGGCCCTCAAAGACCTCGGCATCTCCTGCCGGGGGACCCGACCCTGGCTGGGGTCCTCCGGAGAGGCTTCGAACTGCGGACTCGCCCTGCGGACCCTGCAACGCGGTTCCTCGGCGGTGTGGCAGCCGGTGCTCAGGTCCGCGCTCTCCATTCCTCCGTGGAGCGACGGTCGTGCCGATCCTCTCGCCGAGCACTGGGATCGACTGCGAGAACTCGCGGGACGTCAGCGCGTCGCGGACTACCTGTACGGCGCGTTCCCCGGAGGGTGCCCGGTCCCACTGGACGAGGTGATGACACTGCTCGCCGCGGAGCAGGAGGAGGATGCCGACAGCGGCACGGAACCGACCTTCGATCACCGCTACCGCGCTCTGCGCGACAAGGAGTACGAGCGCCTGCGTGCGGGCAACGACGAGAGCGAGCACGCGCACGACGAGCAGTTCGTCTGTGAGACACCGCTCGGCGACCAGAAGATCCTCGAACCGCTGGGTGTCGTCGGACCGATGCTTGTCAAGAAACTGCGTGAGGTGCGCGCCCTGAAGGCGTTCACCCGACTCGCCGACCCCGATTCCACGAACGGCCCCAGGGAGATGTCGCTCTCCGACTCTCCTCTGCCCTGGCTGCCGGCCATGGAGGTGAGAGGGGAGGGCGTCTTCCTGAGGCTGGACGACACACGACTGGCCGCCTGGGAGAAGGCGACGGCGGTGGCCGCCAGGGCAGACCGTGTGCACCGCGCTCACCAGCGGGTGCTGGAGGAACGGGCCGACGACCCGGGCCTGGTCGTTCCTTCGCCGGCAACGCCGCGCATGGTGCTGCTGCACACCCTCGCCCATGTGCTCATCAACGAGTGGAGTCTGGAGTCGGGGTATCCGTCGGCGGCTCTGCGCGAGCGTCTGTACGCCTCCGACGACATGGCCGGCCTCCTCGTCCACACGGCGACGAGCGACTCGGCGGGAAGTCTCGGCGGCCTCGTCGCCCAAGGCGAACCGGAGATCCTCGACCGGACGGTCCGTGCGGCGATCCGCCGGGCCGAGTGGTGCTCGTCCGACCCCCTCTGCATGGAGACGGAGGTGTCGGGAGCCGGCGGCACCAACCTCGCTGCCTGCCATGCCTGTGTGATGCTCCCGGAGACGAGTTGCGAGCACAACAACATCCTGTTGGACCGGGCGTTGCTCGTGGGCACGCCGGAGGATCCCGAGGTGGGGTTCTTCGCGGACGTGCTGGACCTCTGAGGGGAGGGGCGGGGCTGCACGGACGGGGCGTCAGCCGCCGCGCCGACCCTGCGGAGGGCCTCGGCCCTGCAACCTTGCGTTCGAGTACCTGCAGGCCCAAGCATTGGACATGGAAGCCTCAGCAGCCATGATCCAGAGCGCCCGCAAGGAGTTGTGAATGTCTGCCAGCCCGCAGCCCGCGCCCGGCGTCGCCTGGTTCAAGTCCTCGTACAGCGGCGGCGGCACCACCGAGTGCGTGGAGTGCGCCCCGGCCGGACACCGCACTCTCATACGCGACTCCAAGCGCGGCGACGAGGCCGTGATCACTGTCGGGATCGACGCCTGGCGTTCGTTCGTGGGGTCCGTGGCGGGGTAGGGCTGCCGGCGGCTCGAGCCGCCCCCGGCGCGTCGACCGACCCGAGTCCCGGCAGGCGGTGGCCTCGCGTCGGCCGTGACGTCCCCCGTGGCCGCCCGACGCGCTCACCGCGGGTGTCTCGTCGCCTTCGGGGTCTCCCGTCCGCTCCCGAGGAAGGTCGGCGCCTGGCCCGCCGTGTTCGGGGTCACCGGCTCCGTCGCCCTCGTCTCCTGGACCGTCGCCGACCGGCACGGCCACGAGCGGCACATTTCGCGGTCTGCGCATCACCACCCCCCACTGGAGGTCGGTCAGAGGCGTCGCGTCCGCCCTGAGCGCGTCATCGACCGGGCCCGCCTTCAGCGTCATCGCGACCACCGCGCGTGAAGGTCCGACGTCTGTCGCCTTCTACACCTCGGGTGATCCCTCGACGGATTCGGCGCCGTGCGCTGTCGCGATGGCGTCGATCCGCCGGGCCAGGTCGAAGTCCGCTGCCGTCAGCCTGTGACCGGCGTCGTGCGTGGTGATGCCGAAGCGGATGTGGTCCCAGCGGAGATCGATGTCCGCGTGATGGCCGATCAGCCGCTCGACGTCGGCGACGTGCACGATCATCGCCACGCCCCCGTGGTAGCGGATGCCGTAGGTGCGCGTGATTTCGTTCTCCACGCGCCGCCATCCGGGGGTTGTCGACAGCGCGACGTCGATCTCTGATTCGGTCAGCGGTACCGGGGCGTCCGTCATGGTCAGCCTCCATTCATCACAGGGGTGAGAGTCTCGCGAATTCCACGACCTACCGGAGAGTCCCGCCAGGGATGCATCGAGCGCTGAAATACGTCCAGTTCCCTGCACATGCGCGCGGAGCGGGTCTCCACGGCGATGCTCGCGGCCGCGCCGACAATCTCGGCGGCCTGGTCCGGATCACCCGCATGCGCCGCCGCCGTTGCATGGCGGACGAGGTACACCCCGCGATCCCTACGCGCCGACTCCGGTACATGGCGCAGCACTTGGACCCACAACGCCACGGCCTCCACGCCCAGCCCGAGTCTGCCGTAACAAGTGGCTCGCTGAACCTCCAGATAGCCAGGGGTACGGCGGCAGGCGTTGCCCCAAGGCAAGTCGTCATCCACCTGATCGAGAAGCCCATCCGCGGTGTCGATCAAGCGGTCCACCGCCCCCCGGTCCCCCATGAGACTGGAACCGTGGGCCTGCTGCTGCAACGCCATGACCCGCACCTTGGCCAGCAGCCTGCGGGAGTCCAGTGCCGCCTCACAGAGCTCGACGACCGCGGCACCGTCACCCATGTCCGTGCGCACCTGTGCCTGGTTCACGAGGGCGTACCCGATGAGGTGAGGGTCGCGGGAGCGTATCGCCATCTCTTGAGTGACACCCCGCCAGAACGCCGAGCCGTTCAGGTCACCCGCGTCCTGATACAGCCATCCGACCAACGCGGCATAAGCGGCTCCCACCCGCAGAAGCCCCCGGCGGGTTTCTCCCGTGGCCGAGCGCACCAGCTTGTCGATCAACTGGTACTGCGCGGACACCGTGCCGATCAGGTCGTGCGGGCCGAGGAACATGTCCGCCCGGTAGTGGCCCTCAAGTTGCTGCTGGAAGTAGTCAATCAGCGCAGGATCGACGTACTGCGGGGCAACGGGTCCGGCGACGAGGGCGGCAGCCGTGACGGAGAGGAACTCTCGCCTCTTCACTTGCTCCTCTTCGCGGCGTTCGGGACGAATCCAGCCAGGCGGCGTCGAGAAGCCCAGATCCTCCGGCCAGCGTCCCAACGCGTCCTGGATGACCGCCGCAGTCTCCTCCAGAGGCCAGCCGGGGGAAGCGCCTTCCCAACGGCGCCATGTGCGCGGGGAGACGTTGAAGTGGCGGTCACCGAGCATCCGTTGCCCGTGCTCCGAGAGCTTCTGCGCCGCCTGTTCGATGGTCCGCCAGCCCGCATGCAACCGCGCCGCTCGCAACGCGTCGTTGTGGCTCATGCGTTCAGTCTGGCCTGTGCAGCGGCACTTCTTCCGTCATGGCCGTCACGTGGCCGAGGATGGCCGCACCGCGACCTGGCTCCGTCACTCTGCGCAACAGGATGATCGGCACATGGTCACTGGAGATCCCCAGCGCGACGCGCGTGCGGCAAGCGATCTGAGCGACGAAAGGTACGGAGACGACAGAAGCCGAATCGACCGAGCCACCGAGCAAGCGATCATCGAGTGGCTCTCACGAGCGCATCCCGTTCCCGGACAGGCTCGGGCCGAGTGGTCGAACCAAGGCGTGGCCCTTCTGCCTCTTGGACGACAGTTCGCAGCGGTCCGACTCACGGGCGCCCTGGTGTACGCGGCCGTGGGGTCCGACGACCCGTTCGTCGTAGCCGTCGCGCTCTCCCTGCGCCTTCGGGGTCCGGTGATCCACGACCACCGTGTCGCAGGACCCACCTACTACGCGCTCATCCAGTGGCACGCCGGACTGGTCTGGGATCGCGACGAGTTGGCACCTTGTCTGGAAGGCGAGACCTGTCTTGGGGTTCCTTCTCTCGGCCGCCAAGGGCCACCAGGAACCTACTGGGCTGTACTGCCGCGCTATGACGGTGACCTCTGCCGACCGCAGGCGGTACGGGAGTTGATCGACGCGGGACATCAGCGGCTTCGGGAGGATCCATGCACGCATCACACGCTTGGCGCCAGCGACTCTCCACCGGCACAGCAGTCGCACAGGAGGAGGTGAACGGCTGGTACCGCGAGACTCCCCGAGGCAAGGGATACGTCCCCGCCATGGTCTGGGGCACCCTCCAGACGGAAGCGTACGCAACCATCGTCCTGCGGCGCGTCGTGGCGTTCCTCGATGTGCCGGACGACGTAGCCGCTGGAGCGGCCAAGCGCATGGAGCGGCAGCAGGTGCTCTACGACGGCGAGCACCACTACGACGTGGTCCTCGGTGAGCAGGCCCTCTACACCGACATCGGTGGGCCGAAGGTGATGACAGAGCAGTTGGAACGGCTCCTGCGGGACATCGGTCTGCCCTCTCTCTCGCTCGGGGTCCTGCCACGTGCCGCCGAGGTGGCGTGCGTGCCCGCACCAGGGTTCAACCTCCACGGTGATGGCCGCGCTCACTACGAACTCGTGTCGGGCAGCGTCGACATCGTTGACCCTGCTGAAGTGGACCTGCATGAGAAGGCGTTCGGCGCGCTGAGCGCCGCCGCCTGCTACGGGGACGCCGCCGAGGAACTCATCAGGCAGGCGTTGGCCTTCTGGAGGGACGTCTGACCTCACGTCGGCTGTGCTGCGGGTCTGGCCGCCCGGCTTCAGCGAGCATGGCGACTGCCGGGGATGCGGCCAGGCGAGAGGGACAATGCCTGGAGTCGGATGTTTTTTGTGATCCAGGAGACCCCCATGCCCAAGATCCCCACCGCCCTCGTAGCCTCCGTCGGGCTCATCGGTGGTTATGGCGTCGCCCGGTGGAGCGGGCGGCGGGAACTCGGTGGAGGTGTGCTCGCCCTCGGTGGGGCCGCCGCCGCGTGGCAGTGGCGGCAGCGGGCCGGGGTCAGGGCCGCCGGGGCGCTCACCGCCGGGTACCTCGTCGCCTTCGGGGTCTCCCATCCCCTCGCGAAGAAGGTCGGCGCCTGGCCCGCCGTGTTCGGGGTCACCGGCGCCGTCGCTCTCGCCTCCTGGGCCGTCGCCGACCGGCACGGGTGACACCCCGGGCCCGTCCCGCTGTCACTGTCACCGACCGCCGCGGGTGAGACCGGAGCCCGTCCCGCTGTCACCGTCACCGACCGCCGCGGCTGACACCGGAGCCCGTCCCGCTGCCACCGTCACCGACCGCCGTGGCTGACACCGGAGCCCGTCCCGCTGCCACCGTCACCGGAGCCGACCGCCGCGGGTGACGAACTCGGGCCCGTCCCACTCCCCCTCGCCCTCACTCCCCCGAGTGCCCGTCACCCCCGGTGCGACACCACGTTCACCACCCTCCCCGTCGGGTCCCGGACGAAGAAGCGGCGTACTCCCCACTCCTCGTCACGGAGGTCGTGCACGATCTCCGCTCCCCGGGCGCGGCAGCGGGCGTAGACCTCGTCCACGTCCGCCACCTCCACGCTCAGGTCCGGGTCCACGGGTGCCGTGCGGTCCCGCAGGGAGAAGGTGATCTGCGCCGTGGGGTTCGACGGTGACGCCAGCGTCGACACCCAGCCCAGGTCCATCGCCTCCTCCAGGCCCAGCGTGGCGTAGAAGTCCTTGCTCGCCCGCATCTCCTCCTCGGACCCCACCCTGATGTCCGGCACCACTCTGCGTACGGTCATCGCCCCGGTCTTCTCCTCGTCATCGGCACCTGAGCCGGCCCCTTCACCGCATCGGTCCTTCCGCACATCCAGCCGTCGACCCGTCCGCCCGCCCACGCGTGCGCCTCCCGCACCGCCTCAGAGCCGCCCGCTGACGGCTCCTAGGACCCCACCTCCGACAGCGGCCTCGCCACGTCCTCCAGGGCGCGGCGTTCCGCCTTCACCGCGAGGAAGGCCGCCACCAGGCCCGCCGCGCACATCAGGCCCGCGCCGATCTGGAAGGCCAGGACCGTGTCGCCGACCACGCCCGACTCCGTGAGGTCGGCGAAGACCAGCGGGCCGCTGATGCCGCCGACGGCCGTGCCGAGGGCGTAGAAGAACGCGATGGACATCGCCCGCGTCTCCATCGGGAAGATCTCCGAGACCGTGAGGTAGGCGCTGGACGCCCCCGCGGAGGCGAAGAACAGGACCACGCACCAGCAGGCCGTCAGGGTCGTCGCGTCCAGGGAGCCTCGGTCGAAGAGCCAGGCCGTCCCGAACAGCAGCACGCCCGAGAGCAGGTACGTCGAGGAGATCATGATCCGGCGGCCCACCGAGTCGAACAGCTTGCCCAGCAGGAGGGGGCCGAAGAAGTTGCCGACGGCGATGACGGCGAAGTAGTAGCCGGTGTTGCCGGTCGGGACGTCGTAGAACGTGGTCAGGATCGCGCCGAAGCCGAAGGTGATCGCGTTGTAGAGGAACGCCTGGCCGATGAAGAGGGAGAAGCCGAGCACCGCCCGTTTGCGGTAGGTGGAGAAGACCGTGCGGGCGATCTCGCCGAAGCCGACGCTGCCGCGCTGGTGGATGGTGATCTGCGACTCGGGGCGCGGCAGGGCCGTGCCGGTCTCCGCCTCCACCTTGCGTTCGATGGACGTGACGATCTCCTCGGCCTCCGCCTCCCGCCCGTGGATCAGCAGCCAGCGCGGGCTCTCCGGGACGTGCCTGCGGACCAGGAGGATCACCGAGGCGAGGACCGCGCCGAGCGCGAACGTCAGCCGCCAGCCGAGGTCCTTGGGGAAGACCGACTCGTTGAGGGCGAGGATCGCCAGCAGCGAGCCGATCACCGCCCCCGCCCAGAAGCTGCCGTTGATGGCGAGGTCGACCCGGCCGCGGTACTTCGCCGGGATCAGCTCGTCGATGGCGGAGTTGATGGCCGCGTACTCGCCGCCGATGCCGAAGCCGGTGAGGAAGCGGAAGAGGAAGAACCACCAGCTGGAGAACGACACCGCGGTGAGCGCCGTCGCCACGAGGTAGACCGCCAGCGTGATCATGAACAGCTTCTTGCGGCCCCACCGGTCCGTCAGGCGCCCCCAGAAGAGGGCGCCCGTGCAGGCACCCGCCACGTACAGGGCGGCGGCGATGCCGGTGATCTGGCCGGAGCTGATGGACAGCCCGCTGCCCGGCTCGGAGAGCCGGCCGGCGATGTTCCCGACGACCGTGACCTCCAGGCCGTCGAGGATCCACACCGTGCCGAGGCCGATGACGATCGTCCAGTGCCAGCGCGACCAGGGCAGACGGTCCAGGCGTGCCGGGATGTCGGTGGTGAGGGTGTGGCCGCGCTCGGCCCGCGTCTCGGTCATGGGCTCCCTCCTCATTGAGCGGAACCCCTGCCGGATGCCCCCGAGCGGAGGGACTACGCCCCCAGCGCCCGTGACACCGTATAGATCAGCAGTCCCGCCAGTGATCCCACCACCGTGCCATTGATCCGGATGAACTGCAGGTCGCGGCCGATGTGCGCCTCGATCTTCCGGGTGGTGTGCTCGGCGTCCCAGCCCGCCACGGTGTCCGTGATGAGGGACGTGATCTCGCCCCGGTAGGTGGTGACGACGTAGACCGCGGCGCCCTCCACCCAGCCGTCCACCTTGGCCTGGAGCCTGGCGTCGTGGGCCATCCGGGCGCCCAGGGAGAGCAGCGAGGCCCGCACCCGCAGCCGCAGTTCGCTGCGCTCGTCCTCGGCCGCCGAGACGATCATGGACCGTACGGCCGTCCAGGCGGACGCGATGAGGTCCTGGACCTCGCCGCGGCCCAGCACCTCGGTCTTGAGCCGCTCGACCCGGGCGCGGGTCTCGGTGTCGGACTGGAGGTCGGTGGCGAAGTCGGCCAGGAAGCGGTCGAGGGCGCCGCGCGCGGGGTGGGTGGGCATGTCGCGCATCTCGGTGACGAAGCGCAGCAGCTCCTTGTAGACGCGCTCGCCGACCCGCTTGTCCACGAAGCGCGGGGTCCAGCCGGGGGCGCCGCCCTGGACGGCGTCCATGACCTGCTCGTCGTGGAGGACGAGCCAGTCGTGCGCGCGGGCGACGACCAGGTCGACGACCCTGCGGTGGCCGCCGTCGGCGACGACCCGGTCCAGCATCTTGCCGATGCCGGGCGCGATCTCCTGGGCGTCGGCCCTGCGGGTGATCGCCTCGCCGACCACGGCCTGGACGTCGGAGTCGCGCAGCACCGTCAGGGCGCCCCGGAGCGCCGCCGACAGCTCGGCGGTGACGCGGTCCGCGTGCTCGGGGTCGGCGAGCCAGGTGCCGAGCCTGCCGCCGATGCCGACGGCCCGCAGCCGCCCGCGCACGACGTCCTCGGAGAGGAAGTTCTCGCCGACGAACTCGCCCAGGGAGACGCCGAGCTGGTCCTTCTTGGTCGGGATGATCGCGGTGTGCGGGATGGGCAGGCCGAGCGGGTGCCGGAAGAGGGCCGTGACGGCGAACCAGTCGGCCAGGGCGCCGACCATGCCGGCCTCGGCCGCGGCGGCGACGTACCCCGCCCAGGCGCCCGCGCCGGAGTTCTGCGCCCACTTCGCGACGACGTAGACGAGCGCGACGAACAGCAGCAGGCCGGTCGCCGTGAGCTTCATGCGGCGCACCCCGCGCTGCTTCTCCTCGTCGGCCGCGCTGAACGTCGTCATCGTGCGGACGGGGGCCGGGGCGGCGCCGTCCCGGCCGCCGGGCGCGGGGCCGCCGGGGCGCCCGCCGTCCGTGCCGCCCTGCTCACCTGCACCGGTTTGATCTGGTTCCGTGCGTTCCATCCGCTCCACCCGTTCGTGATCTCGTGCACACATTGTCCCTTCCTGACCGACTACTGGAACGGAACAGGAGTTCCCCGCGTCATGCTGGAGGGGGAGCTCATCCGTGAACTCCGGTGACCCAATGGGGGGTCCTGTTCCACTACCCCTCATCTCATGACGCATCATGGGATGATCACATCGGAGCCTGGGGCTCCCGTTCGCTCGAGGAGACACGCACCGCATGACCAGGCGTCACGGTTATGCCCTGCTTTCCGCGATCATCGCGCTGGTCGTGGGCCTGTCGGCCGCCATATACGCAGGGGCAGCGGCGAAGGACGACGGTGGCGACACCAGCAGGAGCAGCCTCACCAGAGGCGGCAGGCCCCACAACTCCGCCGCACCCGCCTCCACCGGCACCTGGGTCGGCGCCTGGTCCGCCTCCCCGGCGGGCGCCGAACCCGGCACCGAGACCGAGGGCTACGCGGGGCGCTCGGTCCGCAACGTCGTGCACACCGGCATCGGCGGCAGCAGCGCCCGCGTCACCTTCTCCAACCTCTACGGCCAGTCGGCGCTGACCATCGGACACGCCACCATCGCCGTCGCCGCCCGCACCGGCACCGCCTCCGCCGCCCCGGAGACCATGCGGCGGCTGACCTTCGACGGCAGCACCGCGGTCGTCGTCCCGGCCGGGCAGCAGGTGCTCAGCGACGCGGTGCGGCTGCTCGTCCCGCACGACAGCGACCTCCTCGTCACCACCTACTCCCCCACCGCCTCGGGCCCGGTCACCTACCACCCGCACGCCCGCCAGCTCTCCTACCTCGGCCAGGGCGACCTCACCGAGGACGTCACCGGCGCCGGGTACACCGAGCAGACCCCGTACTGGCGGTACCTGACCTCGCTCGACGTGCTGAGCAACGACTCCGAGGGCACCCTGGTCGCCTTCGGCGACTCGCTCACCGACGGCATCACCTCCACCCTCAACGCCAACCACCGCTGGCCCGACGTCCTCTCCGAGCGGCTGCGCACGGCGATCGAGTCCGGCACCGACCTGCCCCGCTACAGCGTCGTCAACGAGGGCATCAGCGGCAACCAGATCCTCGCCGACGGCCTCGGCCGCCCCGCCGACAACCAGAACGGGCTCGGCCGCTTCTCCCGCGACGTCCTCGGCCGGACCAACGTGAAGGTCGTCGTCATCGACCTGGGCGTCAACGACATCCTGCGCAACCCGCAGCTCGCCGACCCGAACGCCATCGTCACCGGGCTGCGCTCCCTGGTCCGCCAGGCGCACGCCCGCGGCATCAAGGTGATCGGCGCGACCCTCATGCCGTTCCAGGGCCACCGCGGCTACACCCCGGCCCGCGAGAACGTCCGCCGCCAGGTCAACGCCGTGATCAGGTCGGGGAAGGTCTTCGACCAGGTCGTCGACTTCGACCAGGCGCTGCGCGACCCCTTCGACCCGCGCAGGCTGCGCCCCGAGTACGACTCGGGTGACCACCTCCACCCCAGCGACAGGGGCTACGCGCGGATGGCCCAGACGTTCGACCTCACCAGCCTGAAGGGCTCCGCCCCGGCGGAGCTGTAGGACGCGGGGCACGCGGGGAGCGGACCCTCAACGGTCGCCGAAGCGGCGGTCCTCCCGCTCCTCGCGCCGCCGCCGGTGCCGCTCGACGTGCTCCTCTCTTGGGCGAACTCGCGGATCAGCGGGTATTGCGGCGGAAAGTCCTGACCGGACCGTCCACGGGGACCGAGAGGGGGGAGGCAACCTTGTCACTGTGCGGTGCCACCGCAGGCGCTCGTACCCGATGCCGTCGGCCTCGGTGAGGAGAAGGGCGGTCCATTCTGCCCCCGGGGCTGCCCGTCCGTACCTTTCCCGGACGGCTTCCTCTTCTGTACAGAGGAGGAGTACCAAGCCGTGAGGAGGGTCGTCCCTGCATGCGCGCCAAGAAGCGGCCGGAGAACGGTCAACGGAGCCTGCCTGACCCGACGCGACAGACCGCCGCAAGGGCGCAGCCCGCCGTCGGGAGCATGTCGGCTCAGGTGGTCGCGTCCTTGCAACGCACCGTCGGAAACGCGGCGGTGGCACGGATGATCGCAGAGCGGCGCGGCACAGGCCGGGGGCACGAGCAGGCAGCGCCGCGGCCTGCGGTGCACGATGTCCTTCGCTCGGCAGGGCAGCCGCTGGGCGAGCGGCTGCGCACGGAGATGGAGGCCCGTTTCGGGGGTGTGGACTTCAGCGATGTACGCGTGCATTCGGATGTCGCTGCCGGGCACTCGGCGAGCGAGATCGGCGCCCGTGCTTATGCCTCTGGAAGCCACATCGTCGTCGGCGAAGGCGGCGCGGACAAGCACACGTTGGCCCACGAGCTGACCCACGTCGTCCAGCAGCGCCGGGGCCCTGTCGCTGGCACGGACAACGGGCACGGCCTGCGAGTGAGCGACCCGTCCGACCGTTTCGAGCGCGAAGCCGAAGCCACCGCGCGGCGGGTGATGTCCGAGCCGGTGAGCGAGCACCGGCACACCGATGGCCGCGCACCGGCGCGGTCGGCGGCACACCCCCAGGCGGCGCAGACCCACCACGTCCAGCGTGCGCCGGGCAGTTCCTCGGACGAGTTCGGCGACGATGGTGTCACTGAGCAGGACTTCAGAGATGGTAGCCGCGCGCGGTTCATCACCCTCCTCTACGGAGAGTTCGACCGTTCCAACCAGTGGGACTTGAGCGGCACGCAAGGACGCGACAACACCATCACCCACTTCACGGCGTCGAAGCGGCCGAAGAAGCGTTCGAGGCCCAGGTCCTTCTCGGAAACACCGGAGGTGAAGGAACTTCGACGGGTGTCGATAGCCGTCAAGACCTATCTCCAGAACCAGAGGCTGAACCCCGTGGAGGTGCAGGCCGCCATCGGCACGCACGGCGGCCTCCTCGTCGCGGCCAACGACGCCAGGTCGAACGAGCACATGCAGGGCCTGTTCACGAGGGCCAGCGGCGCTCAGGTCCTGGGCACCATGATCGAGGACACCCGCCAGAAGGGCCTTCCCACCGAGCCCAGGAATCAGGAGGCGATACACGGCCGCGGCATCCGGCAGCACACGAAGGTGAAACCGCAGGCCAGCTCGCCCCTGAACCTCCCGGCCCTCCAGGGCGCGCTGGCCACCGGGGTCACGGTGGCGACGGACGGCGAGCCCGGTCTGCACGCGGAGCGCCGGATCGCCGCTCGCAACGGCGGCGTCACCCCGGATCACCTCGGCGGAACCAAGCGCCCCTGCCCGTCGTGCGCAGCGGCGCTCTACCCCGCGGGGAACCCGGACGTGCACCCGGGGATCTTCCGCTCCGACGACGTCTCCAACATCGGCTTCCCCGAGTACGACCACGGTGACTTGGGAAGCGAGGAGACCCGGGCACGGTCGATGTTCCAGAAGATCAACAGCGTGGTCGAGAACACGTACGTGACGGTGACGAAGCGGGGCGTGGAGGTTCCAGAAATGGGATCGGAATCGGAGTCCGACCCGGAGTGACGCCCTGGAGTGCGCCCCGGTGGAAGCGGCCTCACCCCCGCCGGGGCGAATCGGGTCCCGGCGGGTGGACGTCCGCCGGGGAGGAGGCGGGCAGTTCGCGCCCCGCCGCCCTGCGGTCGAGCTTCTCCTGGCGGCGCTCCTCCTTCAGCCGCTGCCGCTCCGCCTTCGTCACCTTGCGCTCGATGCCCACGCCGCCCCAGAACGCGAACCCGCTGACGACGACGCGCGGGGCCCCCGGGTCGCCCTGGACGCCCTCCTCGCGGCTGTCGAAGCCGCCCATGACGCCGATGCCCCGCACCACGACCGGGATGCCCGGCGGCACGATCACATGCAACCCGCCCATGATCGCGACGCAGTTGATCTGCACCTCGCCCGCCGCGAAGTCCGCCTCGCGCAGGTCTATCTCGCCGCCGCCCCAGAAGGCGAAGCAGGTGAAGCGCCGGGGCATGGTCCAGCGGCCCCGGCGCTGGAAGCCGGACATCACGGCGACCGCCCAGGACGAGGAGTGCTCGTCGTGGCCGATCCGGCTCGCCCAACTCCCGTCCGCCACCGGCTCCTTGCGCAGGTCGACGGACGGGTGCGGCTGCCCCGCCGACGCGAGCGGCACCGGCGGCACCGGCACCCCGGGCACCGGCAGGTCCCGGGTGAGCGGCGTCAGCTCGCCGTAGGTGCGGGCCCGGTAGGCGGCCTCCAGACGCTCCTCGAACTCCTCCATGTCGAGGCGGCCCTCCGCGAGGGCGTCCCGCAGGATCTCGGCGACCCGGTCACGGTCGGCGTCGGAAGCCCGGAGCTCCGGTACTGCGTCGTCGGTCATGCTCAGCAGCCTACGAGTTCGCCCGGCCGTCGGCTACGAGTCCGCCCTGCTCCGGATCAGCGGCCCCGCCCGCCCCGCCCGCGTACATCGTGGCGATCACCGACTCGATGTCCGGCTCCCGCACCGAGAGGTCCACCAGCGGGTACGTGGCGGCGATCCGCGCCACCAGCGGCGCCGCCGACGCGTCCGCCGGGAACGCCAGCCACTGCCGCGGCCCCTCCACCCGCACCACCCGGGCGGGCGGCGCCACGATCGGCGGCGCCTCCCGCTCCAGGTCGACCACCAGGGTCCGTTCGCTCCGCCCCACCTCGTGCAGCCCGGCGGGCGGGCCGTCGTACATCATCCGGCCGTGGTCGATCACCATCACCCGGGAGCAGAGCTGCTCGATGTCCTGGAGGTCGTGCGTGGTCAGCAGCACCGTCGTGCCGCGCTCGGCGTTCAGCTCGCGCAGGAACCTCCGCACCCGGGCCTTGGAGATGACGTCGAGGCCGATCGTCGGCTCGTCCAGGTACAGCACCTCGGGGTCGTGCAGCAGCGCCGCCGCGATGTCGCCGCGCATCCGCTGCCCGAGCGACAGTTGCCGCACCGGAGTGTTCAACAGGTCCTCCAGTTCCAGGAGTTCGACGCAGCGGTCGAGGTTCTCCCGGTAACGCCCGTCCGGGATGCGGTACATGCGGTGCATCAGCCGGTAGGAGTCGATCAGCGGGAGGTCCCACCAGAGCGTCGTGCGCTGTCCGAACACCACGCCGATCCGGTGCGCCAGACGCATCCGTTCACGGGCCGGGTCGATGCCCGCGACCCGCAGCCGCCCGCCGCTGGGCGTCAGGATGCCGGTCAGCATCTTGATGGTCGTCGACTTCCCGGCGCCGTTCGGCCCGATGTAGCCGACCATCTCGCCGCGCGCCACCGTGAAGGAGATCGCGTCGACGGCCCGCACCTCGTGCCGCCGGCGGGTGAACAGCCCGGTCCTGCGGCGCACTTCGAAGACCTTCTCGACCCGGTCCAGCTCGATGAAGGCGCGGCCGCCCCCGTCACCCTCGCCCATGCACCGACCGTCCTCTCCCTCGTCCCCGCCGAGCGCGCTCCGCCCGCCGTCCACGCGTCAACTCCCCGTGCTCCGGTACGACCTGATCCCCGCCCGCCACGCCAGCCCGGAGAGCGCCAGGGACACCCCCGCCACCAGCGGCGACCCGGCCGCCACCCACCCCGGCAGCTCCAGCGGCAGCGGGCGCCCGAGCAGGTACGCCGCCGGGACCCAGTTGACGAAGGCCAGCGGCAGCACGAACATCACCCCGCGCACCAGCTCCCGCCCGAAGACGGTCGGCGGGTACTGGAGCAGCGTCGTCCCGCCGTAGGTGAACGCGTTCTGCACCTCCGACGCGTCCTGCGCCGCGAACTGGAAGGCCGCGCCCGCCACGAACACCGCACAGAAGATCCCCGCGCCGCTCACCACCGCCACCGGCAGCAGCAGCGCCTTCGCCACGGTCCAGTCGATGTCGACGGCCGTCAGCGCGTACCCGAGGACCAGCGCGCCCTGGGTGATCCGGCCGAGCCTGCGCAGCGCGAACCGGTCGGCGGCGACCTGGGCGAGGACCGGCGCGGGCCGCACCAGCAGGGTGTCCAGGGTGCCGTCGCGCACCCGCTGCCCGAGCCGCTCCATGGAGCCGACGGCGAGGTCCGCGATCCCGAAGGCCACGCTCGACATCCCGTACAGGAGGGCGACCTCGGGCAGCGGCCAGCCGCCGAGCGAGCCGACCCGGGAGAACATCAGCAGGATCGTCACGAAGTCCAGGCCGGTCACCGCGAAGTTGGTGACCGTGGTCAGCGCGAAGGACGCCCGGTAGGCCATGGTCGAGCGGATCCACATCGCGCTGATCAGTCCGTAGGTCCGCACCGCGGTCACCGTCCTGGACCGCTCCGCCGTCTCAGCCACCCTGCACGACCACCCTCCGTGTCGCCGCCGACTGCACCAGCCGCCCGAGCGCGAGCAGCGCCACCGCCCAGGCGCCCTGGAAGGCGAAGGTGGCCCACAGGTCGGCCTCGCCGAGGAGCACGTCCGCGGGCCGCTGGAGCAGCCCCGACCACGGCAGCAGCCGGACGACGTCGCCGAGCGCCCCCGGGAACACGTTCAGCGGGAGCATCATCCCGGAGGCGAACATCCCCGCGAGCAGGGTGATCTGTGCCACTCCCGTGCCGTCCAGCAGCCAGAACGTGGAGAGCGCCATCAGGTAGCGGATCGCGAAGCTGACGACCATCCCGAGGACCACCGCGACCAGGAACGCGGCCCAGGTCGTCCAGCCGCCGGGCAGCGCCATCGGGAACAGCAGCGCGCCGCACAGGAAGGGCAGCACTCCCCGTCCGACCAGTTCGAACAGGGCCCGGCCCAGGTCGGTGGCCAGCCACCACAGCTGGAGGTCGGCCGGGCGGTACAGGTCGACGGCGATGTCCCCGGTCCTGATCCGCTCCATCAGCTCCGTCTCGACCCGGCTGCCGCCGATCGCGAGGGTCGACAGGAGCGCCTGTCCCACCCACACATAGGTGACGGCCTGCGTCCGGTCGTACCCCCCGAGGTGGGGTTTCTGGTCCCACAGGGCGATGTAGGTGTACGCGAGGATGAGCCCGAAGACCGTGTTGGTGAACACCCCGGCGGCGGTGGCGACCCGGTAGGTCGCGTACCGTCTGAAGCCGCCCGCCGCGACGGCCGTGTACAACCGTCCCGAGCCCATCAGAAGCCCTCCCAGACCGTTCCGACACCGAAGCGCAGGAGCCTAGTCCGCAGGTGGTGACGTACGCCACGGGTTTTCCGGACCGGAAGCGCGCCGCGAGAAGGGAACGGAACGGCTGGTGCGAGAGTCTTCAGGAGGGGGCGCAGTGGCGTTACGAGGGCGTACGGGAACGTACGACGCGAAACAGGAGTCCGTGCACGCATGAGTGACGAGCAGCAGCCGGCCGAGGGCTGGGCACCGAGAGAGCCGCAGGCTGCCGAGGAGGGGGACGGGGCGAAGCCCAAGCGGCCCAAGCGCACCGGGTGGCGCCGGATCGTCCCGAGCTGGCGGGTGGTGCTCGGCACCCTCGTGCTGGGGGTGCTGGTCCTGGTGGGCCTGTTCTTCCTCGGCTACTCGCTGGTGAAGATCCCGCCCGCCAACGCGCTCGCCGTGAAGCAGAGCAACGTCTACCTGTACGCGGACGGTTCGCAGCTCGCCAGGGACGGTGAGATCAACCGCGAGAACGTGGGTCTGGCGCAGGTCTCCAAGGACGGCCAGCACGCCGTGCTCGCCGCCGAGGACCGGGACTTCTACACCGAGTCCGCGATCGACGTGAAGGCGATGCTGCGGGCGGGCTGGAACACGGCGCTCGGCAAGGGCAAGCAGTCCGGTTCGACGATCACCCAGCAGTACGTGAAGAACTACTACCTGGGCCAGGAGCAGACCGTCACCCGCAAGGTGAAGGAGTTCTTCATCTCGATCAAGCTGGACCGCACGGAGTCCAAGGACCAGATCCTGGAGGGCTACCTCAACACCAGCTACTTCGGCCGCAACGCGTACGGCGTGCAGGCCGCCGCGCAGGCGTACTACGGCATGGACGCCACCGACCTGGACCCGGCGCACGGCGCGTACCTGGCCGCGCTGGTGAACGCGCCGAGCGAGTACGACGTCGTCGCCCACCCGGAGAACAAGCCGGCGGCGCTGGCCCGCTGGAACTACGTCCTGGACGGCATGGTCAAGAAGGGCTGGCTGAGCGAGGCGAAGCGGACCGGGCTGAAGTTCCCGATGCCGAAGGAGCAGACGATCTCCACCGGTCTCTCCGGGCAGCGCGGCTACATCGTGGACGCGATCAAGGACTACCTCACCGAGAACAAGATCGTCGACAAGGAGGACCTGGAGGCGGGCGGTTACCGCATCACGACCACGCTGGACCGCGCCAAGCAGGACGCCTTCGTCGCGGCCGTCGACGACCAGGTGATGAAGAAGCTCGACAAGAAGGGCCGCAAGGTCGACACCTACGTCCGCGCGGGCGGCGCCTCCGTCGACCCGAAGACCGGCCGGGTCGTCGCGATGTACGGCGGCGTCGACTACGTCCAGCAGTACACCAACGGCGCGACCCGCGGCGACTTCCAGGTCGGCTCGACCTTCAAGCCGTTCGTGTTCACCTCGGCCGTGCAGAACGGCTCGCGGACCCAGAGCGGCCAGACCATCTCGCCCAACACCTACTACGACGGCACCAACAAGCGTCCGGTGCAGGGCTGGAACGGCGGCCCCTACGCCCCGGAGAACGAGGACGACGTCTCCTACGGCCGGATCACCGTGCGCACCGCCACCGACAAGTCCGTCAACTCGGTCTACGCGCAGATGGCCGCGGACGTCGGCCCGGCCAAGGTCAAGAAGACCGCCATCGAGCTGGGCATCCCGTCCGACACCCCGGACCTGAGCCCCGGCCCGGCCATCGCGCTCGGCACCGCGACCGCGAGCGTCCTGGACATGGCGGAGTCGTACGCGACCCTCGCCAACCACGGCAAGCGCGGCACGTACACGATGATCGACTCGATCACCCGGGACGGCAGGGACAAGGTCGAGCTGCCCGAGCGCGACGTCCACCAGGCCGTCACCCGGGAGGCCGCCGACACCACCACGTCGGTCCTGCAGAGCGTCGTCGAGAACGGCACCGCGAGCGCCGCGCAGGCCGCGGGCCGCCCCGCGGCGGGCAAGACCGGCACCGCGGAGGAGGACAAGGCCGCCTGGTTCGCCGGGTACACGCCCGACCTCGCGACCGTCGTCGCCGTCATGGGCCAGGACCCGGTGACCGCGCAGCACAAGCCGCTCTACGGCGCGATGGGTCTCGCCCGCGTCAACGGCGGCGGACCGCCCGCCCAGATCTGGGCGCAGTACACGAAGGCCGCGCTGAAGGGGAAGGCCGTCAAGGACTTCGACCTGCAGCTCCAGGAGGGCGCCGACCAGGTCGCCCCGTCGTCCGAGGAGCCCTCGCCCCCCGGCAGCGGCGACGACGGCGGCACCGACGGCGGCCAGGGCGACCAGGGCGCCACCCAGGGCCAGGACAACGGCGGCACGGGCACCGACGGCGGCGCCACCACCGACGGCACCACCGGCAGCACCCCGACCGGGGGCACCCCCACGGACGGCGGCACCGACACCACCGGCGGGACCGGCGGCACCGACACCGGCGGCACCACGGGCGGCGCCACCGGGACGACGGGCGGGACGACGTCCGGCGCCGACACCGGCGGGACGACGGGCCCGGCCACCGGAGGCACCGGGGGGCCGGGCGGCACCGGCACCACGGGCACCGCGGCGGGCCCGCTCAGCTCGGCGTTCAGGGACGAGGAGTGAGCGCGGTCCGTGCCGGTGCCGCGGGGCACCGGCACGGACCGGGTCAGTGACCGGAGGTCGCCTTCAGACCCACGACGGCGACCAGCAGCAGGCAGACGAAGAAGATCCGGGCGGCGGTGGCGGGCTCGCCCAGGACGACCATGCCGAGCACCGCGGCCCCGGCGGCGCCGATGCCGACCCAGACGCCGTAGGCGGTGCCGATGGGCAGGGTGCGGGTGGCGTAGGACAGCAGCAGCATGCTGGCGATGATGCCCGCGCCGGTGAAGAGGCTGGGGACCAGGCGGGTGAAGCCGTCGGTGTACTTCATACCGATCGACCAGCCGACCTCCAGCAGACCGGCGACGACGAGCAGGACCCAGGCCATGAGAGGCACCTCCGGGACGTGACGGGTACGGGGGTGCGTCGTCTTTGCCGTGGTGCAGCCCGGTACGGCGCGTCTCGTCGGGGTCCTCCCACGCTAGCAAACCGCCCGAGCGCGCGAGAAGGGCCGGTGACCAGGGTCACCGGCCCTTCTCGCGGCCGTCTCAGAGGTAGAGGCCGGTCGAGTCCTCGGACCCCTCGAACCGGTCCGCGGCCACGGCGTGCAGGTCGCGCTCGCGCATCAGCACGTACGCCACGCCCCGCACCTCGACCTCGGCACGGTCCTCCGGGTCGTACAGGACCCGGTCGCCGGGCTCCACCGTGCGCACGTTCTGGCCGACGGCGACCACGTCGGCCCAGGCGAGGCGCCGGCCGACGGCCGCCGTCGCCGGGATGAGGATGCCGCCGCCGGAGCGCCGCTCGCCCTCGGCCGCGTCCTGCCGGACGAGGACGCGGTCGTGCAGCATCCGGATGGGCAGCTTGTCGGGGTGGGTGCTGTGGTCGTCTCTGCTTGCGCTCACGCCCTGAACCTACCTGTCCTCACCGCGTGCGTACGCCGCCGGGTCAGCGCCCGCGGCGCCGGGCACCGAGGGCGAGCAGCCCGACGACCCCGACGACCACCAGGGCCGCGGGGACGACGCGTTCCAGACGCGGGGCGCCCTCCTCGTCGACGAACTGGGCCCGTACCTGGCTCACCGCCCGGTTCACGCCGACGTAGGCGCGTCCGACCGTGTGATCGATGTTGCCGACGACCTTGGCCTTCGTGTCCCCGACGATCGTCTTCGGGTGCACGCGCACCCCGATCTCGTCGAGGGTCTCGGCCAGCACCTCGCGGCGGCGCTTGATGTCCGCCTCGATCTGCGCCGGGTTTCTGGTGTCCGACGTGTCCGCCACCGTTCGGCCTCCGAAGTCTGCTGTCGCTGTTCTGGACAGTCTGTCAGTTCCAGCCGTCGCCGCACGGTCAGGACCCCCGGTTACGCTGGCCCAATGAGCGAGCGACTCCAGCCCGGGGACGTTGCCCCCGACTTCACCCTCCCCGACGCCGACGGCAACGAGGTGACCCTGTCCGCCCACAAGGGCCGCAAGGTCATCGTCTACTTCTACCCCGCGGCCCTCACACCAGGCTGCACCAAGCAGGCCTGCGACTTCACCGACAACCTCGACCTGCTGGCGGACGCGGGCTACGACGTCATCGGCGTCAGCCCCGACAAGCCGGAGAAGCTGGCGAAGTTCCGCGAGCAGGAGTCCCTGCGGGTGACTCTCGTCGGCGACCCGGACAAGACGGTCCTGGAGACGTACGGCGCCTTCGGCGAGAAGAAGCTGTACGGCAAGACGGTCGTCGGCGTCATCCGCTCCACCGTGGTGGTGGACGAGGAGGGCCGGGTGGAACGGGCCCTGTACAACGTGAAGGCGACCGGCCACGTGGCGAAGATCATCAAGGATCTGGGCGTCTGAGCGACCCCCGGCCCCTCCCCCGACGGCCCGCGCCGGGACGACCTCCCGGCGCGGGCCGTTCGTGTGTCCGCACGACGGCCGCCTCGCTGTTCCGTACGAGCAACGAACGCGGTGGCCGAAAACGGAGGGGCCGATGGGCGCGGGTCGGGTCCGGGTCGGCGGGGAGTACCGCGGTTCCGCCGGACCCCGGAGCGCGGGCTGGTGGAGCTGCCTCCCGATCACGCCCGCCGGATCCCTGGTGCCGGGGCGGCAGAAGGCGGTGAGCGGCTCCCGGTACGATGTCGGACGGCTGGCGGCGGTGGCGCAATGGCGACGCAGCAGACTTAGGATCTGTGGCCCCTGATCGGGCTTGAGGGTTCGAATCCCTTCCGCCGCACCGGGAACGGCCTGCGCATCGTCCATCGATGCGCAGGCCGTCTCTCGTGCCGTGGCTCAGCCCACCAGCTCCCGCACCACCGGCACCAGCGCCCGGAACGCCTTGCCGCGGTGGCTGATCGCGTTCTTCTGCGCCGGGGTCAGTTCCGCGCAGGTGCGGGTCTCGCCGTCGGGCTGGAGGATCGGGTCGTAGCCGAAGCCGTTGGTGCCGGACGGGGCGGTGCGCAGGGTGCCGGTGAGGCGGCCCTCGACCACGCGTTCGGTGCCGTCCGGGAGGGCCAGGGCGGCGGCGCAGGCGAAGTGGGCCGCGCGGTGCTCGTCGGCGATGTCCGAGAGCTGGGCGAGGAGCAGGTCGAGGTTGGCCCGGTCGTCGCCGTGCCGTCCGGCCCAGCGGGCGGAGAAGATGCCGGGGGCGCCGTTCAGGACGTCGACGCAGAGCCCCGAGTCGTCGGCGACGGCGGGCAGGCCGGTGGCGCGGGCCAGGGCGTGGGCCTTGAGGAGGGCGTTCTCCGCGAAGGTGACGCCGGTCTCCCGGACGTCGGGGATCTCGGGAAAGGCGTCCGCGCCGACCAGGTCGTGCGGGAGCCCGGCCTCGGCGAGGATCGCCCTCAGCTCGGTGATCTTTCCGGCGTTGCGGGTGGCGAGGATGAGGCGGCTGGTCATGGGACCAGTATTCCGCTCCCCCCGGGCCGCCCAGCCCGGGGGCGGGTGTGCGGCCGGGGCGGGTCCGCTACGCCGTGCACACCTTCGTCAGTTCGCCCGCCGCGTCGGTGAGCGGGCCGACGTCCGGGGTGGTGTCGCCGTCCCTGACGGCCGCGCGGACGTTGTCCACCGCGTCGCCGAGGCTCTCGACGGCCTTGTTGACGTCCGCGTTGGCGGTCTTGTCGCCTATCGAGGCGAGGTCCTTGTCGATGGAGGTGAGGGTCTCGTCGAGGCGGCCCGGGTCGTCCGACGCGTTCTCCACGGCCTGCTGGAGGCGGGTGACGCTGTCGGCGATGGTGTCGGCGGTCTGGACGCAGTCCAGGGCCTTGTCGACGGCGTCGCAGCCGGTGGTCACTCCCGCGGTCAGGGCCACCGCGGCGGCGGCGATGACGGCGAAACGGCGACGGCGGCTCACGGCCATGGCGGTGTTCCCTCCCCTGTCTCCCGGGCCCGCGGGCCCCGTGATCTGGTCGGGCGCACGGTGGTGTGCCGTGCGCCCGCACTGGCGAAGACGCCGTGCCGGACCCGGGGGTTGCCCCCGCCGTCCGCTTTTCTTGGTCTTTCCTTTACTTTTCGAGGACGGCGGCGAGGGCCGCGCGCTGGGCGGCCGCGAGGTCGGCGCACCCGGCGACGGCGAGGTCGAGCAGGGAGTTCAGCTCGTCGCGGGCGAACGGCTCGGCCTCGGCGGTGCCCTGGACCTCGACGAAGCGGCCGTCGCCGGTGCAGACGACGTTCATGTCGGTGTCGGCCCTGACGTCCTCCTCGTAGCAGAGGTCGAGCAGCGGGACGCCGCCGACGATGCCGACGGAGACCGCGGAGACCGTGCCCACCAGGGGCCGCCGGCCGTGCTTGACGAGCTTGCGCTCCTGCGCCCAGGTGACGGCGTCGGCGAGGGCGACGTACGCGCCGGTGATGGCGGCGGTGCGGGTGCCGCCGTCGGCCTGCAGGACGTCGCAGTCGAGGACGATGGTGTTCTCGCCGAGCGCCTTGTAGTCGACGACGGCGCGCAGCGAGCGGCCGATGAGGCGGGAGATCTCGTGGGTGCGGCCGCCGATGCGGCCCTTCACGGACTCGCGGTCGCCGCGGGAGTTGGTGGCGCGCGGGAGCATGGAGTACTCGGCGGTGACCCAGCCCTCGCCGCTGCCCTTGCGCCAGCGGGGGACGCCTTCCGTGACGGAGGCGGTGCAGAAGACCTTCGTGTCGCCGAAGGAGACGAGGACGGAGCCCTCGGCGTGCTTGCTCCAACCGCGTTCGATGGTGATCGGGCGGAGCTGTTCGGGCGTGCGGCCGTCGATACGAGACATGGCGAGGAGCCTAGCCGCAGCAGCCGGAAGGGCCCCTCCCGCGGGGGAAAGGGGCCCTTCCGGCGGAGCGCGCGGGACGCGCGCGCCGCTCACATCATGTCTTCGATCTCCGCGGCGATCGGGTCCGCGTCGGTGCCGATGACGACCTGGATCGCGGTGCCCATCTTGACGACGCCGTGGGCGCCCGCGGCCTTGAGGGCGGCTTCGTCGACCTTGCTCGCGTCGTGGACCTCGGTGCGGAGGCGGGTGATGCAGCCCTCGATCTCGTCGATGTTGTCGATGCCGCCGAGGCCGGCGACGATCTTCTCAGCCTTGCTGGCCATGCTTTTCTCCCTGATCCGAACCGCTTTGTCGCAGTAACCCACAGTTGGCCCAACTTCGCGAGCGGTCATGTCGCGGGTGCCGAATGATGGCGTTCACGACAGCGGAGCCGTCCGCCAACTGGTCTACACCAGAGGGGGTACGGCCGCCAAACGCGGAGTCCGGAGGGATCGCCCGATGACCGCCGACAGCACCGCCGCCTCCGGCCGCGGCCGCTGGAGCGACCTCTTCCAGGGGCTCCAGAAGATGGGCCGCAGCCTCCAGCTCCCGATCGCGGTGCTGCCCGCGGCCGGCATCCTCAACCGGCTCGGCCAGCCGGACGTGTTCGGGGACCAGGGGCTCGGCTGGACGAACGTCTCCAAGGTGATGGCGGGCGCGGGCGGCGCGCTGCTGGACAGCTCGCTGGGGCTGCCGCTGCTGTTCTGCGTGGGCGTGGCGATCGGGATGGCCAGGAAGGCGGACGGTTCGACGGCGCTGGCGGCGCTGGCCGGGTTCCTCGTCTACTACAACGTGCTGCACCAGTTCCCGAAGGACTGCGTGCGCGGCGCGAAGTCGGTGGCCGGGATCGGCTGCCAGGCCCCGGACAACTCGGTGTCGGCGTTCACCTACCAGAACCCGGGGGTGTTCGGCGGGATCGTGCTGGGGCTGCTGGCCGCGTTCTTCTGGGCGCGCTACCACCGCACCCGGCTGGTGGACTGGCTCGGCTTCTTCAACGGGCGGCGGCTGGTGCCGATCATCATGGCGTTCGTGGGGATCGCGGTGGCGGCGGTCTGCCTGTGGGTCTGGCCGCCGGTCGGCTACGCGCTGGAGAGCTTCTCCGACTGGCTCGACGGCCTGGGTGCCTGGGGCGCCGGGGTGTTCGGGGTGGCGAACCGGGCGCTGCTGGTGGTGGGGCTGCACCAGTTCCTGAACGTGCCCATCTGGTTCCAGTTCGGCAGTTGGACGGAGCCGGACGGGACGGTGGTGCACGGCGACATCAACATGTTCCTCGCGGGCGACCCGAACGCCGGGCAGTTCACCTCGGGCTTCTTCCCGATCATGATGTTCGCGCTGCCCGCGGCGGCGCTGGCGATCACGCACTGCGCCCGCCCCGAGCGCCGCAAGGAGATCGGCGGGCTGATGCTGTCGGTGGCGCTGACGTCGTTCGTCACCGGGATCACCGAGCCGATCGAGTACTCGTTCCTGTTCGTGGCACCGGCGCTGTACGCGGTCCACGCGGTGCTGACCGGGGTGTCGATGGCGGTGACGTGGGGGCTCGGGGTGCACGACGGCTTCAGCTTCTCGGCGGGGCTGATCGACTACGCGATCAACTGGAACCTGGCGACGCGGCCGTGGGCGATCGTACCGATCGGCCTGTGCTTCGCCGCCGCCTACTACGTCGTCTTCCGGTTCGCGATCACGCGGTTCGATCTGCGGACGCCCGGCCGGGAGGCGGAGGACGTGCGGGAGGACGTCACCAAGGCCTGACGGCGGCCGCGCGCGGCGCGGCTCCCACGGCCCTCCGGCCACCGGTCGGGGGGCCTTCGCCATGGGCGGCCGGGGCGGTCGGGCGGGCACGCGGGGTAGCGCCGCGGTCGCAGAGGCAGTGGGTTCCTTATCCAGCCTTCATCGTGCTACAACAGGTCTACACCACTAAGTGGTGTAGACCAGAGACGCCGCCGTCCCTCTCCCCCTTGGGCTCCGGGCGGCGCCCTGCCCACTGGAGGAAGTTGTGACCACGGCCAGCGCCGCTCCCGCGGCCGGCGAGAAGAAGAAGGGCGCCGGCGCGATGGCTGTCCTCCAGCGCATCGGCCGCAGCCTGATGCTGCCGGTGGCCGTGCTGCCCGCCGCCGCGCTCCTGGTGCGCCTCGGCAACACGGACATGCTGGGACGCCCCTCCTTTCCCACGTTCCTGACGAAGATCGCGTCCTTCATGGCCGCGGGCGGCAACGCGATCCTCGACAACATGGCGCTGCTGTTCGCCGTGGGCATCGCGATCGGCTTCGCCAAGAAGTCGGACGGCTCCACCGCGCTCGCCGCGGTCGTCGGCTACCTGGTCTTCAAGAACGTCCTCGCCACGTTCACCGACAAGAACCTGCCGAAGGTGGCGACCGCCGTCGACGGCAAGGTCGTCATGGTGGACGCCCCGGTGGACGCGAAGGTCCTCGGCGGTGTCGTCATGGGCATCGTGGTGGCCCTGCTGTACCAGCGCTTCCACCGCACCAAGCTGCCCGACTGGGCGGGCTTCTTCGGCGGCCGCCGCCTGGTGCCGATCCTGTCGGCCTTCGCGGGCCTGCTGATAGGCGTCGTCTTCGGCTACATCTGGCCGGTGCTCGGCACGGGTCTGCACAACTTCGGTGAGTGGCTGGTCGGTTCGGGCGCCGTCGGCGCGGGCATCTTCGGTGTCGCCAACCGCGCGCTGATCCCGATCGGCATGCACCACCTGCTGAACTCCTTCCCCTGGTTCCAGGCGGGCGAGTACCACGGCAAGAGCGGTGACATCGGCCGCTTCCTGGCCGGTGACCCCACCGCGGGCCAGTTCATGACCGGCTTCTTCCCGATCATGATGTTCGCCCTCCCGGCCGCGTGCCTGGCGATCGTGCACTGCGCGCGGCCCGAGCGCCGCAAGGTCATCGGCGGCATGATGTTCTCGCTGGCGCTGACGTCCTTCGTGACCGGTGTCACCGAGCCCATCGAGTTCACGTTCATGTTCATCGCGCCGGTCCTCTACGCGATCCACGCGGTCCTCACCGGTGTCTCGATGGCGCTGACCTGGGCGCTGGGCATGAAGGACGGCTTCGGGTTCTCGGCGGGCGCCGTCGACTTCGGTCTGAACCTGGGCATCGCCAGCAACCCGTGGGGCCTGGTGCTGGTCGGCCTGTGCTTCGCGGTCGTCTACTACGTGATCTTCCGGTTCGCGATCACCCGGTTCAACCTGCCCACCCCGGGCCGGGAGACCGACGAGGAACTCGCCGAGCTGCAGAAGGCCGAGGCGAAGTAGGCCCGCGCCACAGGGCCCGATACGCGGAAAGGGCTCCGGAACCCGTACAGGGTTCCGGAGCCCTTTCCGCGTCCGTGCGCGGGGTCAGATCTCGTACGTCCGGCGGGGCACCGCCAGCTCGACGGGACCGCTGAACGCCGTCCGCGCGTCCCGCAGGTTGATCTGCGGGTCCGTCCACGGCGGGATGTGGGTGAGGACCAGCCGCCTGGCGCCCGCGCGGGCCGCGGACTCCCCCGCCTCGCGGCCGTTGAGGTGCAGGTCGGGGATGTCCTCCTTGCCGTGTGTGAAGGCCGCCTCGCACAGGAACAGGTCGGTGTCCCGGGCCAGTCCGTCCAGGGCGGGGCTGACGCCGGTGTCACCGGAGTAGGTCAGCGACCGGCCGCCGTGCTCGACCCGGATGCCGTACGCCTCGACGGGGTGGGCCACGCGTTCCGTGTGCACCGTGAACGGGCCGATGTCGAAGGTGGACGGCTTGACCGTGTGGAAGTCGAAGACCTCGCTCATCGAGGAGGCCGAGGGGGTGTCGGCGTAGGCGGTGGTCAGCCGGTGCTCGGTGCCCTCGGGTCCGTAGACCGGGATCGGGTCGCAGCGGCCGCCGTCGTGCCGGTAGTAGCGCGCGACGAAGTAGGCGCACATGTCGATGCAGTGGTCGGCGTGCAGATGGCTGAGGAAGATCGCGTCGAGGTCGTAGAGACCGCAGTGGCGCTGCAACTCGCCCAGGGCGCCGTTGCCCATGTCGAGGAGCAGCCGGAAGCCGTCGGCCTCTAGGAGGTAGCTCGAACAGGCCGATTCCACGGACGGGAACGACCCCGAGCAGCCGACGACGGTGAGCTTCATAAAGCAGAAACCTCCGCTGGCGGGAAGACCGGGAGGATCCGGGAACCGGACCGTCCGGAAGGTCGGGGAAATGGGGCGTCGGGGGTCGTGCGGTCCGTCGAGCGTAAGGCGCGAAACGCGCGGCGGCTCCTCCGCCAAGGGCTGTTGTGGGCGAACTCACCTGTGCTGTCACCGGTTCGGCTGGAAGCGGATCGGGAGGGGCGCGCGGGAGGTTGCGCACCGGCCCGCGCACGCCGGTACGGTCGTCGGCATGAACACGTCCTGGTGGTTGGCGCTTGCCGCGGTCGTCCTGCTCGCTCTGATCGCCGCGCTCGTCGACGGCTGGGGGCGGGGACGGCGGCCGGCGCGCGGCCGGACCCGGCCGCCGGGCCGTCCGGAGCGGCGCGGCGGGGACGGCGCACGGCCGAGGCCCGCCGAGATCTGGTGGGCGAACGTGCCGTTCGAGGACGGTCCGGGCGCCAAGGACCGGCCGTGTCTGGTGCTGGCGGTGCGCGGCGGCCGGGCGACGGTCGCGAAGATCACCAGCAAGGACCACGGTGAGCGGCCGGGGGTGCTGGCGCTGCCCGCGGGCACCGTCGGCGACGCGCGGGGGCGGGCGAGCTTCCTGGAGACGGACGAGCTGCGCCAGGTGCCGGTGCGGGAGTTCAGGCGGCGGGTCGGCGAGGTGGACCGGGCCCTGTGGGACCAGGTCAGGCGCCTGACCCGCTGATCCCGCCCGGTCCGCCGCAGGACTGCGCGCGGGTCGCCCGGAGGGTCTCCGGGCGACCGGGGCGGTGCGGCCGGCGCGGCCGGGTCAGGCCCAGAGCTGGCCCTGGAGGGTGGCGATGGCCTCCTCCGTCGTGGCCGCCGTGTAGACGCCGGTCGAGAGGTACTTCCAGCCGCCGTCGGCGACCACGAAGACGATGTCCGCGCTCTCGCCCGCCTTGACGGCCTTGGTGCCGACGCCGATCGCGGCGTGCAGGGCGGCGCCGGTGGAGACGCCCGCGAAGATGCCCTCCTGCTGCAGGAGTTCACGGGTGCGGGTGACGGCGTCGGCGGAGCCGACCGAGAAGCGGGTGGTGAGGACGGAGGCGTCGTACAGCTCCGGGACGAACCCCTCGTCCAGGTTGCGCAGGCCGTAGACGAGGTCGTCGTAGCGCGGTTCCGCGGCGACGATCCGGACGTCCGGCTTCTGCTCGCGCAGGTAGCGGCCGACGCCCATCAGGGTGCCGGTGGTGCCGAGCCCGGCGACGAAGTGGGTGATGGAGGGCAGGTCGGCGAGGATCTCCGGGCCGGTGCCCGCGTAGTGGGCGCCCGCGTTGTCGGGGTTGCCGTACTGGTAGAGCATCACCCAGTCGGGGTGCTCGGCGGCCAGCTCCTTGGCGATCCGGACGGCGGTGTTGGAGCCGCCCGCCGCGGGCGACGGGATGATCTCGGCGCCCCACATGGCGAGCAGGTCGCGCCGTTCCTGCGAGGTGTTCTCGGGCATCACGCAGACCATGCGGTAGCCCTTGAGCCTGGCGGCCATGGCGAGCGAGATGCCGGTGTTGCCCGAGGTGGGTTCCAGGACGGTGCAGCCGGGGGTGAGCCTGCCGTCCTTCTCGGCCTGCTCGATCATGTGCAGGGCCGGGCGGTCCTTGACGGAGCCGGTCGGGTTGCGGTCCTCCAGCTTGGCCCAGATCCGGACCTCGGGGGACGGCGAGAGCCGCGGCAGGCGCACCAGGGGGGTGTTGCCCACCGCGGCCAGCGGGGAGTCGTACCGCATCGACGATCAGGCCATGCCGCCGGCGACGGCCGGCAGGATCGTGACGGTGTCGCCGTCGGTGAGCTTCGTGTCGATGCCGTCGACGAAGCGGACGTCCTCGTCGTTCAGGTAGACGTTGACGAAGCGGCGCAGCCGGCCGTCCTCGACGATCCGGGCCTGGATGCCGGGGTGGGCGCTCTCCAGTCCCGCGAAGAGGTCGGCGAGGGTCTCGCCCTGGCCCTCCACCGCCTTCTGCCCGTCGGTGTACTGGCGCAGGATGGTGGGGATGCGGACCTCGATGGCCATGGTTGCGGCTCCTGTCGAAAGGATGGGAAGGGTGGGCGCACGGCGCTCCGCCGCCCGGCGCACGGCCTCCGGCGGCGGGAACGCGTCAACAGATGGCGCTGTTCAGCCTGCACAGATCGACGTGCAGCCGCGCCACGAGCAGGGCGCCCGGCGTCTTCTCGCTCACGTCGTTCAGAACCATGGGTTCATCGTATCGATTCCCGGCCGGGCCCCCGGAGTGTGATCTCACGCTTCGGACCGAATTCATCCACGGTATGAGATCAGTACGTCTCGACGACGGTGATCTCCTCCTCCGTCACCACGCCCTCGACGATCCGGTACGAGCGGAACTGGAAGTCGCCGAACCCGTCGGTGTCGGCGGTGGAGACGATGACGTAGTGGGCCTGGGGCTCGTTCGCGTACGAGATGTCGGTGCGGGAGGGGTACGCCTCGGTCGCGGTGTGCGAGTGGTAGACGACGACCGCCTCCTCGTCGCGGTCCCACATCTCGTCGTGCAGCCTCTTGTGCTCGGTGTCGTCGAACTTGTAGAAGGTCGGCGACCGTTCGGCGTTGAGCATCCGCACGTACCGCTCGGGCCGGTCGGAGCCCTCGGGTCCGGCGATGATCCCGCAGGCCTCGTCGGGGTGGTCCTCGCGCGCGTGGGCGACGATCCGGTCGTACAGCTCCTGGGTGAGGGTCAGCATGCGGGCAAGGATAAGCAGACGGGCCGTCCCGTACCGAGGGGTGGTACGGAACGGCCCGGATGCCGGACGCGGGGCGGTCAGCCGACCTTCTGCGACGGCTCGGCCTGCTCGGCCGACGGGTCGCGGCGGGCGGTGACCTCCGGGTTGCGGCTCTTGAGGACCGTCCAGCCGATGCCGAGGGCGACGGCCCAGCCCGCCATCACGTAGAGGCAGACGCGGGCGTCGGCGTCGTAGGCGATCAGGCAGGTGACGAAGAGCAGGAACGCGATGGCGATGTAGCTGCACACCGAGCCGCCCGGGGCCGGGAAGCGCGAGGCGGGCAGCCGTCCCGCGACCACCGCGCGGCGGTACAGGACGTGGCTGACCAGGATCATCAGCCAGGTCCAGATGCCCGCGGCGGTGGCGATCGAGGTGACGTAGCCGAACGCCTTCTCCGGGACGACGTAGTTCAGGACCACGCCGATGCCCATGAACAGCACGGAGACGGTGATGCCGAAGGCGGGCGCCTTGGTGCCGGACAGCTTCCGGAAGCGGGCCGGGGCCTCGCCGTTGGCGGCCAGGTTGCGCAGCATCCGGCCGGTCGAGTACATGCCGGAGTTGCAGGAGGAAAGGGCCGCGGTGAGGACGACGAAGTTGACGATGCCGGCGCCGGCCGGGATGCCGATCTTCGCGAAGGCCGCGACGAACGGGCTGACGCCCGGGGCGAACTCGGTCCACTTGACCACGCAGAGGATGACGGTGAGGGCGCCGACGTAGAAGAGGGCGATCCGCCAGGGCAGGGTGTTGATGGCCTTGGGGAGGGTCTTCTCCGGGTTCTCGGACTCCCCCGCCGTGACGCCGACCAGCTCGACGGCCAGGTAGGCGAACATGACGCCCTGGAGGGTCATCAGGGACGAGCCGACGCCCTTGGGGAAGAAGCCGTCGAACTCCCAGAGGTTGGAGACGGCGGCGGTGTCGCCCGCGCTGCTGAAGCCGAAGGTGAGGACGCCGAGGCCGATCACGATCATGCCGATCAGGGCGGTGACCTTGACCATGGAGAACCAGAACTCCAGCTCTCCGAAGACCTTCACGGAGATCAGGTTGACCCCGAAGAGGACCACCAGGAAGACCAGCGCGGTCACCCACTGGGGGACGGCCGGGAACCAGTAGTGGACGTAGATCGCGGCGGCCGTCAGCTCGGCCATGCCGGTGACGACCCACATCAGCCAGTAGGTCCAGCCGGTGAAGTAACCGAAGAACGGGCCGAGGAACTCACGGGAGTACTCGGCGAAGGAGCCCGAGACCGGGCGGTAGAGCAGCAGTTCGCCGAGGGCCCGCATGATGAAGAAGATGATCGCGCCCGCGAGCGCGTACATGAGGATGAGGCTGGGGCCCGCCTTGGCGATGTTCGCCCCGGCGCCGAGGAAGAGACCGACGCCGATGGCGCCGCCGATCGCGATCATCTGGACCTGGCGGCTGCCGAGTCCCCGTTCGTACCCCTCTTCCTCGGGGGTCCGTTCCGTGTCGACCTGAGCGGAGGTCATGTCTGTGGTGCGCCTTTCTCCATACCGGCCCGTGGCCTCTCGTCGGCCCGTGGTCGGTCTCGATCCCCCCGGATTGATGGAGTTGAGCGGCCTCCTCGGAGCCCGCTCGTGCCTGGCCGACGGTCATCGGCTCGGTGGCGCACCCGGCCGGACCTGGGTGGTGTCCGCCGGGCGATCGTGAAGATTTATCACGCCCGCAACAATGGTCGACGGGAGCGGATGTGGCGCACGCCACAGAGAGAAGCGGACAAAAAGCACCGCCGTGGACCATAGCGGTCGACGGCGGTGACGTGATCGTTATCCGGATTTGAGTGTCCTCTGAGCGACCGCCGGAGCGTCGCGGCTCAGGGCGTCAGGGTGCCCACCAGGGTCTCCTGGAGCCCGCCGAGCCAGAGGTAGGCCATCACCATCGGCTTGCGCGAGTCCTCGTCCGGGAGCCCGTAGAGGACGTCGGTGTCCTCCTCGGCGGTGATGCCGAGCCGGGCGCCGATCGCGAGGCGCAGGTCGTTCAGGGCGGTCAGCCACTGCCGGGACTCCTGCGGGGTCAGCCGCAGGATCGCGCCGCCGTCGCCCGCCGGGGTCAGCGAGTCCAGGGTGCGGATCACCGCGAGGGCGTTCTCCCGCTTGCCCGCCCGCAGGTCGTTCTCGGTGTAGCGGCGGAACTCGGCGGAGTGCGCGAGCCGCTCCTCGGCCTGCGCGGGCGAGTCGGGCGCCCGCTCGGGGTCGCCGTAGGCGTCCGGGAAGAGGCGGCGCAGCACCGGGTCCCGGGGCGGCTCGGTCGGTCCGTCGGCGAACAGCTCGGCCAGCGGGTCGTCGGGGGCGTCCTCGGCCGGTCCGGGACCGATGAGTTCGAGGAGCTGGACGGCGAGCGAGCGGATGATGGAGATCTCGACGTCGTCGAGGGCCACGGCGGCGCCGCCACCGGAGGTCGGTTCGAAGTGTCCTGGCATGGGGACGGTCGCTACTCCCGGTCCTGCTGGCTGGTGCGGGTCATGTGCGGTCCTGCTGGAGCGTGGCCCACAGACCGTAGCCGTGCATGGCCTGGACGTCGCGCTCCATCTCCTCGCGGCTGCCGCTGGAGACCACCGCGCGGCCCTTGTGGTGCACGTCGAGCATGAGCTTGGTGGCCTTGTCCTTGGAGTAGTGGAAGTACGTCTGGAAGACGTACGTCACGTAGCTCATGAGGTTGACCGGGTCGTTGTGGACGATCGTGACCCAGGGGACGTCCGGCTCGGGGACGGCGAAGACCTCCTCCGCCGGCTCGGTCCGTTCGGTCTCTAGGGGAGCGGGTGACGTCACATCGCCCATGCTGCCACGCAACCCAGAAATCGTCACACCGACGAAAAGGGAGTAGCATCCCCAGCCATGCCCCCCGGATCGGGGGAGAACGGGCGAGTCATGGCTAGGAGAGTTGTCGTGGATGTAGCGGACCTTGGGCTGCCGGTGGACGTTCCCTCCACGGCGCTGTTCACGGATCAGTACGAGCTGACGATGCTCCAGGCGGCGCTGCGGGCGGGGACCGCCGAACGGCGCAGCGTCTTCGAGGTCTTCACGCGGCGGCTGCCGGAGGGGCGGCGCTACGGCGTGCTCGCGGGGACCGGGCGGGTCCTGGACGCGGTGGAGAACTTCCGCTTCGACCCGGACGTCATCGGGTTCCTGCGGGAGCGGGGCATCGTCGACGAGCCGACGCTCGAATGGCTGGCCTCCTACCGCTTCGGCGGCGACATCTGGGGCTACCCGGAGGGCGAGGTGTACTTCCCCGGCTCCCCCGTGCTGCGGGTGGAGGGCTCCTTCGCCGAGTGCGTGCTCCTGGAGACGGTGATCCTCTCCATCCTCAACCACGACTCGGCGATCGCCGCGGCCGCCTCCCGGATGTCGTCGGCGGCCGGTGGCCGTCCGCTGATCGAGATGGGCGCCCGCCGCACCCACGAGCTGGCCGCGGTGGCCGCCGCGCGCGCCGCCTACGTGGGCGGTTTCGCCACCACCTCCGACCTGGCGGCCGGTTTCCGCTACGGCATCCCGACCGTGGGCACCTCGGCGCACGCCTTCACCCTGCTGCACGACCACGAGCGGGACGCCTTCCGCGCCCAGGTCGACTCGCTGGGCCGGGGCACCACGCTGCTGGTGGACACCTACGACGTCGCCGAGGCGGTCCGCACGGCCGTCGAGGTCGCCGGTCCCGAGCTGGGCGCCGTCCGCATCGACTCCGGTGACCTGCTGCTGGTCGCGCACCGGGTGCGCCAGCAGCTCGACGACCTGGGCGCCACCGGCACCCGCATCGTGGTGACCTCCGATCTCGACGAGTACGCCATCGCGTCGCTCGCGGCGGCCCCGGTGGACGCGTACGGGGTCGGCACCCAGCTGGTGACCGGCTCCGGGCACCCGACCTGCTCGATGGTCTACAAGCTGGTGGCCCGCGCGGAGTCCGCCGACCCGAAGGCGCCGCTGGTGCCGGTGGCGAAGAGGTCCACCGGCGGCAAGACGTCGATGGGCGGACGCAAGTGGGCGGCCCGCCGCCTGGACGCGGACGGGGTCGCGGAGGCCGAGGTCGTCGGCACCGGTGAGGTCCCCGCCGGGCTGGCCGACCGGCAGCTCCTGGTCGAGCTGGTCAAGGGCGGCACGGTGGTGGCCCGTGAGCCGCTGGACGCGGTCCGTGACCGGCACACCCGGGCCCGCGCGGGCCTGCCCCTCTCCGCGACGCAGCTCTCGCGAGGAGAACCGGTTCTGCCGACGGAGTACGTCCAGGACGTCGACGGCGGCTGACGCGCCCGGCGCGCGTCCCGGGGGGCGCGGGCCGGGGTGTGCCGGGGCGGCGCACGGGCATCAGGACCCCGTGCGCCGTGGCACCGTCCCGGCCGCGCCCCGTCCGCCCCCTCCGCCTCGCCCGCCTCCCGTCCGCCCCCGCCCGCCTCCTGTCCGCGTACCGTCCGCCCCCTCCCGTGCGGGCCGCCCGGTCAATAGGCTCGTCCCCCTCAACCTCACCCGAAGGACACCGACCATGCGCCGCGCACTGATCGTCGTGGACGTCCAGAACGACTTCTGCGAGGGAGGCAGCCTCGCCGTCGCCGGGGGCGCCGACGTCGCCGCCGCCGTCACCGAGCTGATCGGTCAGACGGCGGGCCCCGGCTACCGGCACGTGGTGGCCACCCGCGACCACCACATCGCGCCCGGCGGCCACTTCGCCGACAACCCCGACTACGTCCACTCCTGGCCCGCGCACTGCGTCGCGGGCACCGAGGGGGTGGGCTTCCACCCGAACTTCGCCCCGGCGGTCGCCTCCGGCGCGATCGACGCCGTCTTCGACAAGGGCGCGTACTCGGCCGCCTACAGCGGCTTCGAGGGCGCCGACGAGAACGGCGCCTCGCTCGCCGACTGGCTGCGCGCCCGCGAGGTCACCGAGGTCGACGTGGTGGGCATCGCCACCGACCACTGCGTCCGCGCGACGGCCCTGGACGCGGCCCGCGAGGGCTTCGCGACCCGGGTGCTGCTGGAGCTGACGGCGGGGGTCGCGAAGGAGACGACGGACCGCGCGGTGGAGGAGCTGCGCGCGGCGGGGGTGGAGCTGACGGGGAAGCCGGTGGTGTAGCCCGGCGTCAGCGGCCGCGGGCGCCCGCCGGCCGCGGTGGAGCCGCAGCGCTGCCGGGGCGCGCGGCGAGGGGGACGGGCATCGCCCCCGCTGGACGCGGAGGACCGCCGGCGGGGCTCAGGCCCGGACCGCCCGGCCTCTCGGCAGGGCTCTGATCGGGTGCCACAGCTCCGTCATGGTGATGCCCTTGGCCACCGCCCCGCCCGGGGCGCCGCGCCATATCAGGCCGTCGGGATGGTGCAGGACGGCGGTGATCTCGTCCGGGGTGGGCGGGGCCGCGTTGCCGCGGAGGTAGACCGACCGCAGGCCGAGGTTGCGCAGCCGGGTCAGCGCGCGGGCCCGGTTGTGGGCGTGGACCAGGACCCGGACCCCGGTGCCGTCGGCGGTCGGGCTCGGCAGGTTCATCGCCACCACGACACTGCCGGTCGGCAGCTTGCAGAAACCTCCTGCGGCCATGCGGTCACACCCCCGTGTGCGTCGGTGTCAATAAGAAAGTCACAGGACGCACCTAAACACGATCGGCGGCGACCCGCCAAGGGGTTGCCGCCGATACGCGTCTGACCTGCTAAAACGTCGCTACTTGGAGGAAGGTCCAACCTTCAGGCCGATCGTCGAGCCGTCCAGCGGCTCCTTGACGATCTTGATCGACGTGTTGGTGTCAGTGATCTTGACGCCCGCGAGCGGGTTGGACGGGTCGTAGTACGTCGACCGCCCGTCGTCGAAGACCGGGACGCCCGGACGGGCCTTGATCTTGGTCTTGACGTCCGCCTTGTGGAGCGTGATCGCGTCCGTCGGGTACCAGCTGAAGGTGGAGTCGAAGGCCTGCACGCGGTTGCGCATCAGGGTGCCGTCGGACCACTTCAGCGCGGCCGGGTGCGCGTCGATCGGGAGGATCTGGCCGACGCCCGGGTGCTCGCTGGTGTTGTCGTCCGCCTGCGAGGTGTCCCACTTCCAGATCAACAGGCCGTTCTGGTACGCGTAGTGCTCGACCCAGTCGGGACGCGCCGCCGAACCGAAGTTGTACGGGCCCGTCTTGAGGGTCTTGTCGTAGGAGACGTACTGGCGGTTCTCCGCGATGTAGTACTGCGGGTAGTCGTCCGTGATGGACGCGCCGATGCGGGAGAACCCGTTGGCGGTCCACGCCGGGTCGGCCGTCTCGGCGTTGTCGGAGAAGACGGTGGCGCCGTCGGCGGTCACCTTGATCTCGTCGGCCGTGAAGCCCTGCAGCGCGAGGCCGCCGTCGGTGGCGTAACGGAAGCGCAGCTGGACGTTCTTGCCCGCGTACGCGTCCAGCGGGAACGTCAGCTTCTGGTACGCGTCGACCGAGCCGGTGAGCGCGGGCTTGCCGCTGCCGTCACGCGGGACGGCGCTGCCGTCGGCCAGGGTGCCGTCGACCGGCGTCCAGTTGGAGCCGTCGGTGGAGACCTCCGTGTAGAGGAAGTCGTAGTCCTGCTCGATGTCCCACCAGGCGTCCAGGGTCAGGCTCGCGGAGGACGTGCCGGTCAGGTCGACGGACCGGGTCAGCGTGTTCTTCAGGTCGTTGCCGCTGCCGCTCCACCACTGGGTGGCGCCCTCGGCCGGGGCGACGATCTCGGTGGTGACGGTCTTGTCCGGCAGCTTCACCACGAGCGCCTGCGGGTTCTTGGTGTTGTACTCCGCGACGCCCAGCGTGTGGCTCGACCGCTTGCCCGCCGTGGCGACGTCGTAGTCCAGCCAGCCCAGTTGCAGCTTGTCCCAGGCGTTCATGTCGCCGGGCAGGTCGCCGATCGACTCCTTGCCGGTGCCGAGCCAGGAACCGGAGGACATCAACGTCCAGAAGCCGGTGGAGTTCTCGCCGCCGCCGGAGGTGTCGTACTCGTCCGGCAGACCGAGGTCGTGGCCGTACTCGTGGGCGAAGACGCCGAGTCCGCCGTTCTCCGGCTGGATCGTGTAGTCGCCGACCCAGATGCCGGTGTCGCCGATCTGGGTGCCGCCGAGCTTGTTGGTGTCAGGACCGGTCGCGCCCGCGTCGGAGCCGAACGCGTACCAGCGGTGCGCCCAGATCGCGTCCTCGCCCTGCGCGCCGCCGCCCGCGGACTCGTCCTCGCCCGCGTGCACGATCTGGAAGTGGTCGATGTAGCCGTCGGGCTCGTTGAAGTCGCCGTCGCCGTCGTAGTCGTAGCGGTCCCACTGGTCGTACTCGGCCAGCGTCGCCTTGATCTCGGCGGACGTCCTGCCCTTGGCCTTCTGGTCGGCGACCCAGGCGTTGACGCCGTCCTGCACCGCGTACCAGGCGCCGGTGGGGGCGTCGTTGGAGCCGTAACGGGCCTCGTTGTAGGGGACCTTGACCCAGTCGGTCACCACCCCGTCGACCGAGTAGCGGCCCGAGGACTGCTTCTCGTAGTACTTCTTCAGGGACTCGGTCTTCTTGCCGGTGCCGAAGTAGAGGTCCTGGTAGTGGGCCTGGTTGTAATCGGCCTTCCACTCCGTGGAGTTGTCCTTGCTCCGGTCCGGCGCGGCTATCTCGTTGTGCAGCGGGCCGGGGGTGCCGCCGTAGCGGCTGTCGACCTGGTCGCCGAACTCGACCAGGATGGTGAAGATCTTGTCGGTCTTCTCCCGGCCCAGCTCGACGTACTTGCTGCCGCCCTTGCGGTCCTTGCCCTTGAGCTGGACGACCTTGGAACCGCCGCGGTTCTTGACCGACGCCTCGCCGGATATGACCTGCTTGAGCGCCTCCTCCCGCTGGGCCGACTGCGTCCGCGTGAGCGGCCCGTCGAAGTCGTGCTCCCTGGCCTTGGCCGGCTGCGGGTCGTGCTGGTCGGCCGCCACCGGTGCCGCGCCGCCCTCGGCGGCCTGCGCGACGGCGAACGTGGTGAACGTCGCCGACGCGGCCGCTATCGCGACGACCGTGGCCGCCGTTCTGAACGTCCAGGATCTGCTGGTCACTTGATGGCCTCCCCTGACGCGTCCGTCCGCGCGGACAGGGGGATCCCTCTGGGGGTAGGTCCGCGCGCGGTATACGCGTGTAGTCAAGTGACGCCATTTGACTACTGGTTTACGAGAAAAACAGACCTTGACTTGAACAGATCAAGTGCATTATCGAGAGCCGGGGTTCGCATTGCGGACACATGACCGTAACGTGACCCACATCCGGCCAGGCTCGAACAGGCGCGTGAGCCGGTCCGCCTGGCGGACCGCATGAACCCGTGCGCCCCCCGTGCACCGGTACGGTCGGTTAGGTCACGCTTACTGTTCGCCCCAGTCGGGCATGCAGGCGTTTAGAGTCGATTGGCGGACGCCCGCGCTACGGCGGAAAGCCAGGTCAAACCCCCGTGACCCCCACTTCCGAGGACACGATTGCCATGCCTCGTCCGACTGCCGCACAGCTCGCCTACGGTTCGTGCACCGTGGTGCTCTCCACGGTCGCCATGCTGCTGCTGTCCCAGACGAGTTCGGGGGTGGGCGTCGCCGTCATCGCGTTCGCGGCGCTCGCGCTCGGGCTGCTCGTCGCGATGACCGTCCCCGTGCCCAGGGCGCAGGCCGACGCGCCCGCCGGGGAGCGGGCGCCCGCCGGGCGGCACGCCGAGAAGCCCGTGCCGGTCCCGGCCACGGGCTCCTCGCACCGGCGCTGACCACCGGGCGGACGGCTGTGCGCGTCAGGCGGTGCTGACGACCACCGTCTTCGCCGCCTTGTCGTGCAGGCCCTGCTTGTAGGGGCGGTCGAAGAAGCTCCAACCGCCCGCGATCGCCGTCCAGATGCAGGCGCAGCAGAAGGCGAACGGGATCCAGAGCACCAGGGAACGGATCAGCGTCGTCTGCACGGAGGGCGTCGCGCCGTCGTCCAGGTTGGCGACCCGCATCTTCAGCCACTTCTTGCCGAGGGTCTGACCGGTGCGGCTGATCATCACGGTGTCGTAGCCGACGTAGAGCACGGCGGCGATCAGCGACTGCACGAACGACCGCCCGAACGCGACGTTGTTGCCGCTGACGTTGTACTCGTGCACGCCGATCGGCCAGGTCACCAGCCACACCACGATGCCGACCAGGATCAGGTCGATGATCCGGGCCAGCGTGCGCCTGCCGCTGTCGGCCAGCGGCGGCATCCCCGCCAGCGGATCGTTGGGGAAGGGCCCGCCCCCGCCGTACGGACCGCCCCCGGGACCGCCGCCCCCGTACGGACCGCCGCCGTAGGGGTCGTTGCCGTAGGGACCGCCGCCGCCCGGGGCACCGCCGTAGGGGTTGCCGCCGCCCGGAGCGCCGCCGCCGTAGGGATCGCCGCCGCCCGCGGCTCCGCCGCCCCAGGGGCTGCCGCCCTCGGGTCCGGGACCGGAGGGGGTGCCGCCGGACGGCGGGGGCTGCTTCCTGAACGGGTCGTCTTCCGGGGTCCCGCCGGAGCCGGGGGGCGGTTCGGTGCTCATGGCCCGAGTCGACCGCGAACACCCCGGCTCCGCATCCGGCGAGCGTCCGTCCGGGGGACGCGGCGTCCCCGCGGGGCTCGTCCCCCGGGGCGCGTCCGCGGGGTTGTTCAGCGGGGCGCGGCAGCGGGGCTGGTCAGCAGGGCGCGTCCGCGGGGCTGGTCAGCGGGGCACGTCCGGTTCGCCGTCAGGACGCCGTCGGGACGCGCTCGGCCCGCCCGTCGGACCTCCGTCAGCCCGGCGTCAGACCGGCGTCAGACCGGCGCCAGCCCGTCGTCAGCCCGTCGTCAGCCCGTCGTCAGCCCGCGACGAACGTGTGCGCCGCCTTGTCGTGCCAGCACTGGTGCCACGGGCGGTCGAACAGGCACCACAGGACGCCGACCACCCCGAACACCAGCAGCCCCGGCACGCTGTAGACCAGCCAGCGGCGCAGCGCGGCGCCGAACCCGGGCGGCTCGTGCCCCTCGATGTCCCGGACCTCCAGGCCGAACAGCCGCTTGCCCGCGGTGCGGCCCCAACGGGCGGTGGGCAGCGCCTCGTACACGACGCCGAACAGCAGCAGCACGGCCAGCACGATCCCGAGGTAGACCGCGGTGGTGCCGTCGAGCAGCCAGACGGTGACGGTCTCGCCGGAGAGCTTCGCCGCGTCGATCTTCTCGTCCACGTGGTCGACCGCCCGGGTGCCGAGCGGCACGGCGGCGGCGCCCGTGACGGCGGCGACCACGACGGTGTCCAGCAGCCGGGCCGCGAGCCGCTTGCCGAGCGGGGCGGGCCTGGCCTCGGCACGCCGCCGCGCCGTCGCCTGGAACACGTCCTCCACCGGCGGCTTCCAGGGCACCACGGGCTGGTCGCCGTCGTCCCCGGCGAGCCGGTGCACCTGCTGCGCCCAGGACGGCTGGCCGCCGCCCTGACCACCGGCCATG
>NZ_FMCI01000116.1 GCF_900091845.1 Streptomyces sp. SolWspMP-5a-2 | reverse complement strand
GGTCGCGTACGCGGGGGCCGCGCCCGCCGCGCCGGTCAGCGCGCCGGAGGCGGCGAGCCCGGCGCCGAGCAGGCCCGCCCGGCGCAGCAGCGCGCGGCGCGAGGACTGCTCGGGGGAGAGTTCCGCGTCGGGCACGGAGGTGTCGAAGGCGGCCGGCAGCGGGGCCGTCGTCCCGTGGCCGTGCGTGTGCCCGTCGCCGTGGCCGTGCGTGTGGCCGTGACCGTGATGGTGACCGTGTCCCATGAGCCCTCCCGGAGTTCCGCTGCCTTCGCCGCCGACGGCCCGCGCAGCGCCCGTCCGTGCCCGGCCGCCTGCCCGCGTACTGGTCCGGGAGGCGCGTTTTCGCGCCACGCGGGACCACGCCGCCCGAGGAGAATCGACGCGGGAGATGAACGCGGCGCGACCGGCGTGTGAGCGCCGGGCGTCTCCGGTGCGGCGGCTCGCCCCGGCCCTTCGCTGTTTCCTCAACGCCCCTTGTTCGTCACACTGTTGGCGCAGAACCTCCGCCCCCTCCTGACCGGAGACGTCCCCACCATGAGAAGACTGATCGGCACCCTCGCGGCCGCGGTGTTCGCCGCCACCGGCCTCGTCTCGGCCACCGCTCCGGCCGCCTCGGCGGCGCAGCCCGCCGCGACCGGCACGTTCGACGTCCTGACGTACAACGTGGCCGGGCTCCCCGAAGGGCTCAGCTCCAGTCATCCGGCGGTCAACACCCCGCTGATCTCGCCCCGGTTGGCGCCGTACGACATCGTGAACGTGCAGGAGGACTTCAACTACCACGCGGCGCTGTACGCGGGCGACGACCACCCGTACCGCACGGCGACCAGCGGCGGCGCGGGCATCGGGGACGGGCTCAACACGCTGTCGCGGTACCCCCTCGACGACTTCGAGCGGGTCGGGTGGAACAGCTGCACCGGCACCAACTGCCTGACGCCGAAGGGCTTCACGCTGGCCCGGCTGCGGCTGGCCGAGGGGGTGTACGTCGACCTGTACAACGCCCACCCGAACGCGGACGACACCGACGACGCGCTCGCCGCCCGGCGGGCCAACATCGCGCAGCTCTCGGCGTTCGTGCAGGCCAACTCGGCGGGCAACGCGGTGATCGTGATGGCCGACACCAACACCCGCTACACGCGGGCCGGGGACAACATCAGGACCCTGGTGCGCGACAACGGGCTCACCGACGCGTGGGTGAAGCTGGTCAGGGGCGGCAGCGAACCGGCGCAGGGCGCGGACGCGCTGCTGTGCCCGGCGACGGCGCCGCCCGACACCTGCGAGGTCGTCGACAAGATCTTCTACCGGGGCAGCAGGCTGGTCTCGCTCGACGCGACCCGCTACCACGACGACTGGGCCGCGTTCCTGGACGCGGCCGGGGGCAACCTGTCCGACCACTTCCCGCACACCGCCGGCTTCTCCTACACGGTCAGCCCGGCGCTGCGGGCCAGCGACTTCTTCGGCGGTCCGCACGGCACCGCGTTCAACGACGCCGCGACCCTCCCGGCCACCCCCTCGCCGCGCACCCTCACGCTGCGCGGCGGCGCCCGGCTGGACGCCGTCCGTCTGGCCCACGACGGCGGCTCGGCCCCGGTGCACGGCGGCACCGGCGGCACGGCGACGTCCCTGACCCTCGCCACCGGCGAGCACCTCACCTCCGTCCGGCTGTCCCAGGGGCAGAAGGACGGCAGGACGCGGGTCTTCTCGGCCGCGTTCACCACGGACCGGGGGCGCACCCTGTCGGCGGGCACCGCGACCTCCGACACCAGGACCTTCACGGCCCCGGCGGGCTGGCAGATCGCCGGGTTCACCGGCCGGGCGGGCGACGAGGTCGACAAGCTCGGCGTGCTGTACGCGCCGATCGCCTGAGCCTCCCGGCCCCTGCCCCGCTCCCCCGGCGCCGGTCCGTGCGCGACGCCCCCGCTGGTCCCGGTCCCGTAGGCTGACGGCCAGGACACACGGGTTTCAGGAGACGTCGATGCCCCGAGCGGGTCTCACCACCGACCTCGTCGTCGCGGCGGCCGCCGACCTCGCCGACGAGGTGGGGTTCGAGCAGCTCAGCGTCTCCGCGCTGGCCCGGCGCTGCGGGGTGCGGGACGCGAGCCTGTACGCCCATGTGCGCAACCTCCAGGATCTGCGCACCCGGGTGGCGCTGCTCGCGGGCGGCGAGCTGATCGACCGGATCGCGGTGGCCGTCGCCGGACGCTCGGGCAAGTACGCGCTGACCGCGTTCGCCGACGCCTACCGCGCCTTCGCGCTGGAGCGGCCGGGCCGGTACGCGGCCACCCAGGCCCGGATCGACCAGGCGCTGATCGCGGACTCCCGCGCCCTGCGCCGCACCGCCGAGATCACCTACGGCATGCTGCGCGGCTACGGTCTCGCCGAGCCCGATCTCACCGACGCCGTCCGTCTGTTGCGCGCCACGTTCCACGGCTACTGCGCCCTGGAGGCCACCGGCGGCTTCGGGGACCCGCGCGAGGTCGACCGCTCCTGGGAGAAGGCGGTGGCGGCCCTGCACCTCGCGCTGGAGAACTGGCCGCGCGAGCAGACGCCGGCCGGCTGAGCCGCGTCACCCGGCGAGGACCGTCCCCGGGCCGGACGGCGGACCCGGCCCGCGCGGGAAGGGCGTCCCCGCGCGGGGACGTTGACCCCGCCCGGCCGGAGGGGAGTTCAGGACACCTCGACGCCCTCGTCCGTCCCGGTGCCGTCGCCCCGGACCTCGTCTCCTCCGCAGAACCGGACCCGGGTCGTGGTCCCCGGGCCGCTCCAGGTCACGGCGAGTCCGTCGGCGCCGTCGGCCCGCACGGTCACCGTGCCGGGGAGCGGGGCGGGGTCCGGGTCGGCGGTGAGGCGCACGAGGGCGGCGAAGAGGCCGGTGCCGGTGGCGGTGAGCGTCCCGGTCAGCTCCTCGGTGAGGCCGACGGCGGGCAGGATCTCGGCGCGCGCGTCCGGCCCCGCCGTCCAGCCGGTGATCCGCACGGGCGTACCCGGCGCACCGCCCGTCACCCGGTGCGCCCGCACCTCGACGGCGCCGCGCGCCAGCACCACGTTGGTCACCCGGGCGCCGCCCGCCGCCGTGTGCCGGGACGCGGCCCAGCCGTCGCCGACGCCCAGCGGGACGATGCCGGTGCGGGCCGCGTCACCGTCCAGCAGGACGCTGTTGTCGGCATCCCCGGTGCCGGACGGCGCGGTGCGGGTCGAGTAGGCGAGGCGGGTGTAGTGGGGGTCGTAGCGGACGTCCTCACTGCCGTGGTTGTGCAAACGCACCAGCCCGTCGGAACGGGTGGACTGGAGCAGCCAGTTGGGCGCCCGCACGGCCGTGACCGCGTCGGCCTCCTCCACCGGCGACGGCTCCTCGGTGGCCGTCCAGACCGGATGCCCGGCGGGCAGCAGCAGGCCGAGGAAGCCCTTGCTCGCCCAGTACGGGGACGCCGGGCCCGAGTAGCCCTGCAGGACCGTCTCGTCGGGGCCGTGCCAGCCGAGGGTGAGCAGGCCGCGTTCGTCGACGGCGCCGTGGTCGAGGAAGTGGCGCAGCGCGCCGGACGCCAGCCGCCGGGTCCGGCCGGGGGTGAGCGGGGTGCGGCCGGTGAGGGCGCCGAGCCAGAGCGGGGCCGTCGTGGCGAACCGGTAGGTGAGGGAGCGGCCCTGGCGCAGCGGGGCGCCGTCCGCGCCGAACAGGCGCGCGTAGTCGTCGAGATGGCGGGCGAGCCGGTCTCCGTAGTGGTCCAGCAGGCGCGCGTCGTCGGCCAGCCAGGCGTGCAGCACCGGGTAGAGGTGCATGGCCCAGCCGTTGTAGTAGTCGAACTTGCGGCCGTCGCCGTCGGTGTACCAGCCGTCGGCGACGTACCAGTCCTCGATGCGGGACAGGCCCCGGTCGATCGCGGCGGCGGACGCCTCGGGTTCGTGGCCGATCTCCTGGAGGAACCCGCCGACCATGACCGGGAACAACTCCCAGTTGCAGGGCCAGGGTTCGGCGGTGAGGGCGTCCGTCAGCCACTGCGCGGCCCGCTGGCGCACGCCGTCGTCGAGGCGGTCCCAGAGCAGCGGGCGGGTCAGCCGCAGGGCGAGCGCGACGGACGCGGCCTCGACCAGTGGCTGGCTCCTGTCCTCGATCCGCGGCCAGATCCCGCCGACCCCGGCGGCGAGGCCGTCGGCGTACCGGCCGAGGACGGTCTCGTCGCGGCGGAAGGCGGCGAGCAGCAGGGTGCGGGCGTACCCCTCCAGGCCGTCGGAGAGGCGGCCCGACCAACTGGTGTGGGTGCCGGGGAGGTCGTAGAGGGCGCCGCCCCCGGTGGCGTACGGCTCGACGGCGGCGAGCAGGGCGTCGGCCGCGCCCTCCCAGTGGGCCCGGGTGAAGCCGGTGCGGGGGCTGCGGGCACGGTCGTCCGGGGGCAGGCGCATCGGTTCGCTCTCCAGGTCGGCCGGTGAAGCCTGGGGCGCCCCGGTTCCGGTCGGGACGCCCCAGGGTCTCGTCACACCCGCACCAGGGCCGCGGGCACCAGCCGCAGGGCGAGCAGTTCGTCCCTGACCAGGCCCGCGTACACGGTCGCGCCGTGCACGGAGGTGTGGGTGTTGTCCTTGTTCTCGTCGTACAGGTAGAGCGACTTGGAGGCTTCCGCTCCCCGTGACTCCACCAGCGCCTTGGTCCGCGCGGTGAGGTCGATCAACGGTACGCCTTCCTCGGCCGCCACGGAGCGGATGACGGCAGGATGGTTCACACCGAGTCCGTTGACGAGCAGTGCGGTGTCGTTGTCCAGGGTGCCGTCGGCATTGAACCAGCGGCGGACGATGGGTGTCACCAGCACAGGTCGGCCACCTCGGGCGCGGACGCCGTCGACCAGGGTGGTGAGGTTGGCGCGGTAGGTGGGCTCGTCGGTGGTCTTGTCGTTGTGGGCGAGCTGGATCAGGACGAGATCGCCGGGTCGGATCAACTGTCGTACGGTGTCCCACAGTTGCGGGTTCCCCAGATAGGTGACCGTACTCTCCCCGGAATCGGCGCGGTTGGCGACGGAGAGGCCCGCGCGCAGGTACGGGGGCAGTTGCTGGCCCCAGCCCGAGTAGGGGGCGCCCGGCTGGTCGCAGACCGTGGAGTCGCCGACGAGGAGGATCTGCCGGGCGTGCCGGGCCGGGGTGACGCGGATGTCCGCGAGGGCGGGGGCGGCGCCGCCGACGACCAGGTCGAGTCCCGGGCTGCCGTCGGGTCCCGTCGGTTCGCCCTCGGGGGTGCGGACGTCCACGGTGAAGGCGCGGGCGACGCGCCGCCCGGGGGCGGCGGCCGTCTCGGGGAGCAGGGAGCGCCGGGTCTCGCCGGTGACGGCGGTGCTGGACGCGGTGTCGCCGCCGAGCAGCACCCGGACGTCGTAGGCGCCGGGCGGGACGTCGAAGTGGCAGACCCCGGCGGCGCAGTGGTCGATGCCGAGGGCGCGGCGGTCCTGGTGGGCCTGCGCACGGGCGGGCGCCGAGGTCAGGGCGGCGCTCAGGGTCAGCGCCACGAGGACGGCGGGGGCGAGACGTCTCATCAGGGCTCCTCGAACAGGTCGGCAGGCCTGGCGACGGGACCGTACCCCCGAAGAACAAGCGCTTTCTACCCCCTGGACCTTTTCCGCTGAACTGCCAACTCCCAGGACACGAAAGCCCTTTCGCGAAGACGGTTCGACTGGCACTCTCACAGCACCCGCACCCCCACCTCCCGAAGGAGGCACCCCCATGTCCGAATCCGTGCAGAACGCGGTGGGACGCCGCGCCTTCGTCGTCGGCGGCGCGGTGGCCGCCGGCGGCGCGGTCCTCGCCGGACCGCTCGCCCGCACGGCCTCCGCGGCGGCCTTCGGCTGGAGCGACGACGGCTCCCAGTACGTCGTCGACACCGGCGCGAACCTCGTCGTCAGGATCAGCAAGACCACCGGCGACCTGACCTCGCTGGTCTACCGGGGCACCGAGTACCAGGGCTACGGCGGCATGAACTCGCACGTCGAGTCCGGCCTCGGCACCTCGACCGTGACCATCGCCCAGTCCGGCTCCACCGTCCTCGTCTCCGTCGGGCACGGCACCCTCAGGCACTACTACGCGGTCCGCAGCGGCGAGAACAACGTCTACCTCTGGACGTACAAGGCCGACGCCTCGGTCAGCGCCACCCGCTACATCGTGCGTGTCAGGCCCGGCCTGTTCCTCAACGACGAGCCCGATTCCTACACTTACGCGCCGACCACGATCGAGGCGTCCGACGTCTTCCGGAAGTCCGACGGCCAGACCCGCTCCAAGCACTACGCGCGGCTGCGCGTCGCCGACTACGACCACGTCGGCTGGAGCACCGGCACCGTCGGCCTGTACCTGGTGCGCTCCAACCACGAGAAGGCGTCGGGCGGCCCGTTCTACCGCTCGCTGCTGCGCCACCAGAGCGCCGACGGCGGCGGCCTGTACGAGATCCTCTACTACGGCGAGAACCAGACGGAGGACCAGCGCTTCGGCCTCCAGGGCCCCTACGTCCTCGCCTTCACCGACGGCGGGGCGCCGTCCTCGGCGCTGTACCCCGCCGCCCTCACCACCCCCTGGGCCGACGGGCTCGGCATCTCCGGGTACGTGCCGGCGGGCGGGCGGGGCCGGGTCGCGGGCGTCGGGATCACCGGCCGGAACACGGCGTTCACGTACACCGTCTCGCTCGCCAACGCGGCCGCCCAGTACTGGGGCCAGGCGCGCGCGTCGGACGGCTTTTTCTCCGTTCCCGGGATGCTCCCCGGCACCTACACGCTCACCGTCCACAAGGGCGAACTCGCCGTGTACAGCACCTCGGTGACCGTGACGGCGGGCGGCACGACCACCCTCAACACCCTCGCGATCCCGTCCTCGAACGACCCGGGCAACGCGAGCGCGATCTGGCGGATCGGCGACTGGGACGGCACGCCCCGGGGGTTCAAGAACGCGGAACTGATGACCTACGCGCATCCGTCGGACGTCCGGGCCGCGTCCTGGACCGGGAACGTGGTGGTCGGCGGCGGCACCGAGACCTCGTCCTTCCCCTGCTACCTGTGGAAGGACGTCAACAGCGGCATCGTCGTCCACTTCCGGCTGACGGCGGCCCAGGCGGCGGCCGCGCACACCCTGCGGATCGGGGTGACGACCGCGTACGCCAACGGCCGCCCGCAGATCACCGTCAACGACACCTGGACCTCCGCCGTCCCCTCCCCGCCCGCCCAGCCGAGCACCAGGTCGCTGACCGTGGGCTCCTACCGGGGCAACAACCACACGTTCACCTACAGCGTTCCGGCGTCCGCCTGGCTGACGGACACCGGCGCCTACAACACGCTGAGGATCTCGGTGGCGAGCGGTTCGGGGACGACGTCGTTCCTCAGCGCGGGCACGTCGATCGACGCGATCGACCTGCTGGCCTGACGTCAGGTGCCGCGCGTCCACTGCTGGTTGGCCGCCCCGTTGCAGGGGTAGGTGATGATCGCGGCGGAGTTGGCGGTGGACGCGCCGGACACGTCCAGGCACTCGCCGCCTGCCCGGGACTTCACCACGACGTACGCGCCGGACGCGGTCACGCTCCACTGCTGGGCGGTGGCGCTCCCGCAGTCCTCCTGGGTGACGTTCGCCGCGTTCTCCTGGAGGCACAGCGAGCTGCCCCGGCCGACCAGTTGGTAGTAGCCGGTGCCCAGGTCCTTGAACCACCACTTCTGGTTGGCGCCGCCGTTGCAGGTGTACTGGCTGATCGCGGCGGCCGCCCACAGCGACTGGTTCGGCACGTCGGCGCACTTCGAACTGCCGCGTCCGATCAGGGTGTTGTAGGTGGCGGCGGTCGGGGTGAGGGTCCCCGCCGCGGTGTCCACGCCGAGCTGCGGGGACCAGGACATCGACAGCGAGGTGGCGGTCGGGAAGGTCAGCGGCAGCCACACGTAGCGGGAGTCGTTGACCGTGCCGCCGAAGGAGTTGCCCCAGCGGTCCCCCATGTACAGGTACGAGGTGCCCGAGGTGCCCTGCACCGGAAGCACGTACGCCGTCTGCGAGTTGAAGGCGGTCGCGTCACCGACGTCGGTCATCGCCGTCCACGGCCCCGCCGGTGAACTCGCGGTGGCGTACTGCTGCTGGTTGGCGCTCCAGCCGGTCGCGCCCGACGTCAGCATGAAGTAGACGCCGCCGCGCTTGAAGAGGGCCGGTGCCTCCCGGTGGCCGCCGGGCCAGGGGTTGGCGACCCGGCTCGCGATGCCGGTGTAGTCGGCGGTGAGCCGGTAGATGTGCAGGTCGTAGTTCTCGTTGGCGGCCGACACCATGTACCCGGTGCCGTCGTCGTCGACGAAGGTGGTGAGGTCCCGGGACATGTAGGAGTCCAGCGGCCGGAAACTGCCCCGGTAGGTGTAGCTGCCGTCGACGGTCGTCGAGACGGCGACGGCCGCGCGGGCCTCGCCGTAGTCGGTGCCGTTCTCCTTGTGCATCCACATCACGAAGGTGCCGTTGGCCGCGTTGTAGACGACCTTGGGCCGCTCGATGTAGGCGGTGGCGAGTTCGGAGGCGCTGGACCGGGTCAGGGCGCGGTTCCTGAACTCCCAGTTCTTCAGGTCGGTGGAGCGGTAGACGTCCACGGAGCGGAACGTGTTGTCGGCGTTGCGGTCCTCGCCGAACCAGTAGTAGAAGGAGCCGACCTTGAGGACCCCGCCGCCGTGCGCGTGCAGCGGGTTGCCCGAGGCGTCCTTGAACTGGACGCCGTTGGCGACGGTCTGGGTGGCGGCGCGGGCGGGCCCCGCGGTCACCAGCGCCCCGGCGAGGGCGCAGACCAGGGAGAGCAGGAGGGCGTAGACACGTCGGGTTCGCACGCGTTCTCCTTCGCGGAGGCGGGACCGGTGGCCGGGTCGGGCACCGGAACCGGGGGTGGGGGTGGCGGCCGGACGCGGGCCGCGGGGGTTCGCGCGGACGGGCGGTGCGGGCGGATCAGGAGCGCGGCTCATACGCTGCCTCTCGACGGTTGTTCGAGATTGCGAATGCCATCTGCCATGACGAACGCCGAAAAGGTAAGGGTGAGCAGGGAGGAGGTCAACGGGTCCGACGGGACGAAGGGCGGCCCGGCGGCGGACGGCGGCCTCCGTGCTGGCTGGACTACCGTCGGTGTATGACCAGCGACACCGACCCGCCCCGCTCCCCCGGGCCCGCTGCCGCGCCCGGCTCCTTCGCCGCCGCGCTCGCCTCCGGGACCCTCGTCCTCGACGGCGGCATGTCCCACCAGCTCGCCGCCGCCGGACACGATCTGAGCGACGAGCTGTGGTCGGCCCGGCTCCTGCTGGAGCGGCCCGAGGCGATCACCGAGGCGCACCTCGCGTACTTCGCGGCGGGCGCCGACGTGGCGATCACCGCCAGCTACCAGGCCACGTTCGAGGGGTTCGAGAGGCGCGGCGTCGGTCACGGCGACACCGTCCGGCTGCTGGCGCTGAGCGTGGAGCTGGCCCGGGAGGCGGCGCGCCGGGCCCGCGCCGACCGTCCCCTGTGGGTCGCGGCCTCGGTCGGCCCGTACGGCGCGATGCTCGCGGACGGCTCCGAGTACCGGGGGCGGTACGGGCTGGGCGTCGACGCGCTGGAACGTTTCCACCGGCCGCGCCTGGAAGCGCTGGCCGCGGCCCGGCCCGACGTGCTGGCCCTGGAGACCGTGCCCGACGCCGACGAGGGTCGGGCACTGCTGCGGGCGGTGCGCGGGCTCGGGGTGCCGGCCTGGCTGTCGTACAGCGTCGACGGCGACCGCACCCATGCCGGGCAGCCGCTCGCCGAGGCGTTCGCCCCGGCCGCCGAGGCCGACGAGATCGTCGCGGTCGGCGTCAACTGCTGTGCGCCCGGGGACGTCGAGGGCGCCGTCGCGACGGCTTCGCGGGTCACCGGCAAGCCGGTCGTCGTCTACCCGAACAGCGGCGAGTCCTGGGACGCCGACGCCCGCGCCTGGACCGGCCGCACCACCTTCACCGCCGCACAGGTCACCGCCTGGCGCGACGGGGGCGCCCGCCTGATCGGCGGCTGCTGCCGGGTGGGCCCGGAGGCGGTGAGCGAGATGGCACGGGTGCTGGCGTGACGCGGGCCGAGCCCGATCCGGTGACCGCCGCCCACCGCCGTCGCCGTCAGTGGCGGCGGACCGAGCCCGGCAGGCGCAGGCGGCGCACGACGGATCGCAGCTCCGTGGCGCGTGCCGCCGTCCGGTCGGCGGGGGCGGGCGCGGGGGGCGTGTCCGGGCGGGCCGCGTCCGCCGCCCACAGGGCGATCTCCGCGTCCCGCGGGCCGTGCGCGATCGACGGGCCGTCGGTGCCGAACATCCGCACCGGGTGGGAGGCGTCCCAGTGCCGCCAGCCCGGGTCGCCCTCCACCACGAAGCGCACCCACGCGGCGTGCATCTCGTCGGCCAGCTCCTGCGGCGCTCCCTCCCCGGCCAGCCTGCGGGACTCGGGGACGTCCCCGGTGTCGAAGACGAAGCCCAGCTCCAGGGCGTGGCAGGCGCCGAGCCCGGGAAGGTTCGACGGCCAGCCGAACTCGTACACGTACGACGTGTCGGGGCGGGCGTCCGCGAGCCGGTGCAGCGGGATGCGCAGCAGGTGGTCCGTGACGAGCTGGCCGACGATCTCGGCGGCCCCGGCGTCCGGGTGCAGGGCGCGGTAGCCGCGCGGCACCTCGTGTCCGCAGTGGCAGCGGGCCATGGCACCGGCCAGGGCGATCGCGCCGAGCCGGTCGACCCGTTCGAGCAGGCCGCCGGGGACCAGCCAGAGGCGGTACTCGTCCTTCGTCCAGCCCAGCATCAGGTCCACGTCCCGGGCCGCGTCGCCGTCGACCAGGGCCTCCAGGGGCTCGCGCGGGACCAGGTCGCCGTCGACGACCAGGCCGAACGTCGGGCCGCCCAGGACCGGGCTGCTCAGCCGTCCGACGTCGGCCTGGGCGCGCAGCAGCAGTTCGCGGTCGACCTCCGCGAAGGCCGCCGCCGTGGCCGGGACCTTCAGCCGCGCCGCCATCCGGCGCACCATGCGCCGCACCTTGTCCCGGTCGAACGCCTCGGGCGGCCCGCTCTGCAACACGGCCCGGCGCACCAGGCCCTGGGCCTGCGGGGCGGCGAGCAGGGCGCCGATGCTGATGGCGCCCGCGGACTGCCCGCACAGGGTGATCCGGTCCGGGTCGCCGCCGAACGCCGCGATCGACGCGTGCACCCAGCGCAGTGCGGCGAGCTGGTCGCGCAGCCCCGGGTTGGCGGGTGCGTCCGGGAAGAGGCCGTAACCCTCCACGCCCAGGCGGTAGTTGACCGAGACGAAGACGACGCCGTCACGGGCGAACGGCCGTCCGTCGTAGACCGGCACGGCCGCGGAGCCGCGGGTCAGGGCGCCGCCGTGCAGCCACACCAGGACGGGCAGACGGGCGCCGGGGCCCGGTTCGGGGGTCCACACGTTGAGGTTCAGGCAGTCGTCGCCCGGCACCACCGGATCGGCCAGCAGCTTCGCGAACGCCTCGGAGTACGGCGGTTTCGGCGGCGTCGGCCCGAAGGCGCCCGCGTCCCGGACGCCGTGCCACGGCTCGGGCGGCTCCGGGGGCCTGAACCGGCGGGGGCCGAAGGGCGGGGCCGCGTAGGGGACGCCGCGGAACACGGCGATGCCGCTCTCCATCCGCCCGCGGACCGCGCCGTAGGGGGTCGCGACCACGGGGTCCTGTCGGGGCGGGGCTATGTCCGTCCGGTCCGCTGTCATCCGTCGATCAGCCTCCTCGCCGTGCCACCACACCGCTGAACACCACAGCACCACAGTTCTCCCGGGTATTCCGGCGGAGAGAGCCGCGAATGGGCTGGTCGGGGTACGGGAGGGGCCGAGGGCGGGGTGCGGGAGGGGGCCGGGACGCCCGGCCGGCGGGCGGTCGGCGCGGGGTTCCGGGCGTTCCGGGTGCGGGCGGCCCGAGGAGCCGCGGCCCTTCCCGGGTCGGCGCGCCGAATCCAGGGTAGGAAGCGCTTACTCCCCGGTCGGCGACACCTCTGCCGGGGAGACACGGTGATCGAGACTTTCGATGGCCCCCGGGCGGGCCGAGAGGCGGTCCTTCATGGTCCGTTCGGGAAGTGCGCGGGTGGCGGTCGGTCCCACGCTCGCGGTGGTGGCGCGTGAGGCGGGAGTCTCCGTGCCGACCGCCTCCAAGGTCGTCAACGGGCGCGAGGACGTGGCGCCCGAGACGCGCCGCCGGGTGACGGAGGCCCTGGACCGGCTCGGCTATGTGCGCAGACCGCGGTTCGACGTGGCCAAGGTGCCCGGACTGGTCGACCTGGTCGTGCACTCCCTGGACACCTCCTGGTCGGGCGCGGTGCTGCACGGGGTGGAGGCCGCGGCGCACGACGCCGGTCTCGAGGTCGTGGTGTCGGCGGGGGTCGACCGCGCCAGGGGCGGGCGTCCCGAACGGAGCTGGCTGGACAAGCTGATCGCGCGCGGATCGTCCGGAGTCCTCTTCGACCTGGCCGAGTTGACGTCGGCGCAGTACGCGTGGCTGGAGCAGCACCGCATCCCGTTCGTGCTGATCGACCCGGTGCGGGAACCGCCGCCCGGCGTCGTCTCGGTCGGCGCCGCGAACTGGCGGGGCGGGGTCACCGCGACCGAGCACCTGCTCGGCCTGGGGCACGAGCGCGTCGCCGTCGTCGCCGGGCACCAGCACACGGTGTGCAGCAGCGCCCGGGTGGCCGGTTACCGCTCCGCCCTCGCGTCGGCGGGGCTGCGGCACCGCCCCGAGTACGTGCGGCACGCCGGGTTCGACGAGAGCGTCGCGCACCGCAGGACGCTGGAACTGCTCGACCTGCCGCAGCCGCCGACCGCCGTGTTCGTCTGCTCGGACCGGATGGCGCTCGGCGTCTACGAGGCCCTGTCCGAACGGGGGTTGAGGGTGCCGGACGACATCAGCGTCGTCGGCTTCGGCGACCTCCCCGAGTCCGGGTGGCTCTCCCCCGCCCTCACCACCGTCCGCCAGCCCCTGTCGGAGATGGCGGCGACGGCGCTGCGCCTGCTGGTCAGGATGATGGACGGGGACCGCCCCGAGAGCACCCGGACGGAACTCTCCACCCGGCTGGTCCGACGCTCCAGCACCGCCCCCGTCGGCGGCCGTCCGGCGAGGGAGGCCGAGGGGCGGACCCGCGGGCGGGAGACCGGGGGACGGGCCCGCGGCCGGGAGACCTGGGGGCGGGCCCGGGAACGGGCGTGACACCACGTGGCACCGCATGGCGCCATCTGACACCGAGTGGCACCACCTGACACCATCTGGCGCCACGTGATGCCATCCGGCGTCGCATGACACGTACCGCCCCCACCAGGCACGAGACCCCCACCCCCAGCCTCGCCAGCACTGAACACTTGCAAGTGGCGCCATGATGGTGCCACTATGGCGCCATGGACCTCACGCCCTACGTCGACACCCTTCGCCGCGAACTCGCGGTGGCCGCCGAGGCCGGTGGGCCGGAAGCCCGCGCGCTGGCCGAGCGGCTCACCGCTCCGCTGGAGTCGGCGACCCGCCTGACGATGCTCCACGTGCTCTCCGCCGCGATGGACGAGATCACCCGTGAACTCGCCCCGGGCTCGGTCGACGTACGGCTGCGGGGGGTCGACCCGGACTTCGTGGTGACGCGTCCGCCCGGCGAGCGGGCCGCCGAGCCTCCCGAGGCCAGGGGCGGCGGCGCCGAGGCGCTCAGGGCTCCGGCCGACGGCGACGACGGCGGCACCGCGCGCGTCAACCTCCGGCTGCCCGCGCATCTCAAGGCGCGGGCCGAGGAAGCCGCGGGCCGGGAGGGCCTGTCGGTCAACGCCTGGCTGGTGCGGGCCGTCTCGGGCGCCGTCGACGGCGGCACCCCGGGACGGACGGCCGAGCGGACCCGCGCCGACCGCGCCGTCGGACAGAACTTCACGGGCTGGGTGCGCTAGCGCCGTGACCGGAACGGTTCGCCGGTGAACCTCTCCGGTCAGGGCACTGGCCCCCACCCGGCTCCACCTCACCTCCTTCACACCGCGTCCCACCTGCGGGAACGCGGCCACGACCCCAGAGGACGGGACAGTCATGCCTTCTTTCGACACCCCTGAGCCCATCGCGACCGCCGCCCACGTGGACGCGGGCTCGATCCGCATCGTCGCCTCCGACCGGCCCGACACCGTCGTGGAGGTGCGGCCCCGCGACCCGAAGAAGGACCGGGACGTGCAGGCCGCCGCACAGACCGAAGTGCGGTGCGGGAGCGGCCTGTTGAGCATCCGGACGCCCAAGGGGCGGCTGCTCGTGGGGCCTTCGGGCACCGTCGACGTGACGGTCGAACTGCCCGCAGGATCCCCGGTGGAGGCGACCGGCTCCTGGGTCCAGGTGCACGGCGAGGGCAGGCTCGGAGAGGTCCGGGTGAAGACCTCGTCGGGCGATGTGCGGCTCGACAGCACGGGTCCGCTGCACGTGACGGCCGCGCACGGCAACATCAGCGTGGACCGGGTCGGGGGCGACGCCGAGATCACCACCAGCTCCGGCAGCCTGCGCGTCGGCACGGTCGACGGCGACGCCGTCCTGAAGAACTCGCACGGCACCACGACCGTCGGCACCGCCCTGGGCGAACTGCGGGTGAGCGGCGCCCAGGGCGACATCCTCGTCGACCGGGCCGCCGGGTCGGTCACCGCCACCACCGCCCACGGCACCCTGCGCGTCGGCGAAGTGGCCCGGGGGAAAGTCCAGTTGGAGACCGCGCACGGGGCCATCGAGGTCGGGGTCCGGGAGGGCACGGCCGCCTGGCTCGACGTCAGCTCGGGCTCAGGGCAGGTGACCAACTCCCTCGCCACGACCGAGGGTCCCGCCGACGCCGAGGACACCGTCGAGGTCAGGGCGCGCACCCGGTACGGCAACGTCGACATCGCCCGCGCCCGGGGCTGAGCACGGCCCGGCGGACGCCCCCGAGGTCGGTGCGCAGCCGTCCGGCGCGGTCGGCCCGGTGGACGTCGGTGACGTCGGTGCGTAGTCGTGTGACGCCCGGATCGTAGCGACCTGTCGGCTTGATGGGGGCTGGAAGCAGTGCAGGTACGGGCTTCCACGGATCAAGTGTCGGCGTACCGACCGCAAGACCGGCAGAACCACCGGCACGACGGTCTGTGCCGTGGTCGGTTCGACTGCCGCGCAGGCCATCCCGGTCCTGCTCGTCCAACTCGTACGGGATCACCGGAAGATGGAGGCCCTGCACCACGTCTGCGACACCACCTTCGCTGCTTCGCGCCGGTAGGAATCGTGTCATCAAGCGCGACGCCGCTCACGCGGACGGCACCGACGAGTGACGGACTGACGGACTGACGGACGTCATGGGGTAACCGTGTGGACGGCGCTGACCCGCAGGAACTCCAGGCGTTCGGCGTCGGGGCTGCCTGCCGCGGCGGTGTACACGGTGATCTTCAGGTCGGAGCCCGGAACGGTCAGGACGTCGCAGGCCAGGGCGAGTTCACCGGTGAGTCGGTGGTGCATCACCTTGCGGGAGGTGACGTGTCGCCCTGCTGCTCCTGAGTTCCACAGGTCGCGAAACCGCGGGCTGGCGTCGCCGACCTCCGCGATGAGGGAGCGAAGGTTCTCATCCTCAGGATAGGCGGTCACGGCCTGGCGCAGGTCGGCGATGAGGGCCCGCTCGTTGCCCTCGTCGGGTCCATGCATGTTCGCCCATGCCGGTGCCTGGCAGAAGGTGGCCCGGATCACGTTGCGGTCGGTCGCCGGCCGTCCGGCCGGGTCGCCGTTCAGGGCGCTCCAGAGCGCGTTCCACGTGATGAGGGTCCAGTCCGCCGCGAAGACGGCCACCGGGTAGTCGACCATGCGGGTGATGAGGCGCTGGACACCAGGGGGAACATGCACCGGTACGGTGCGGCCGGACGGCACTGGGAGCCCGGCAGCCTGGTAGAGGACGGCGGTTTCCTGCTCGTCGAGTTGCAGGGCCCTGGCCAGCGCTGCCGCGATCGCCGCACTGGGACGCCGGGACCGGCCCTGCTCCAGGCGTACGAGATAGTCGGCGCTGACCCCGGCCAGGCCCGCCAGTTCCTCACGACGCAGTCCAGGGGCCCGGCGCCTGCCGTGTGCGCTCAGGCCGACGTCGGTGGGCGAGCATCGGTCACGCCAGGCGCGCAGCAGGTCACCCAGATCATTCTCCGCAGACGACATGCCCCCATGATGGGCGCGGCACCGCCGGTTTACCTGGTAACGCCGTTCCTACGGTAGCGGCGGGCACTGGCTACCCGGCTCCAGCCCGACGAACCTCGACCTATGACGAACCCTCTTGCCGGCCGCACCGCCGTCATCACCGGATCCAACAGCGGAATCGGCCGTGCCACCGCCCGATCCCTCGCCGAGCAGGGCGTCCGCGTCATCCTCGCGGTCCGCGACCTCGACAAGGGCCGCGCCGCCGCAGCGCAGATGCACGGCCCGACCGAGGTGCGCCGACTCGACCTCGCCGACCTGTCCTCAGTGCGAGACTTCGCCAAGGCATTCACCGATCCTGTCGATCTGCTGATCAACAACGCGGGCGTCATGATGCAGCCGCTGGGGCGTACGGCTGACGGCTTCGAACTCCATTTCGGTATCAACCACCTGGGGCACTTCGCACTCAGCAACCTGCTCCTGCCACACATCAGAGGGCGAGTCGTCACCGTCGCAGCCGGCGGCCACCGGGCCGGAACACTGGACTTGGACGACCCCAACTGGGAGCACCGGCCGTACAAGCCGTTCGCCGGCTATGCGCAGTCAAAGCTCGCCAACATGCTCTTCACCGCCGAACTCCAGCGCCGCCTCACCGCGGCCGGCTCCGATGTCATCGCCACCGTCGCCAACCCCGGTCTGGCCGACACGAACCTGATCAGCCACGCCAGCAGCACACGTGTCCGCATCATGAACGCCCTTCTGCGTCCCCTGTCACAGGACGAGGACGGTGGCGCACACACCACGCTCTACGCGGCCACCGCCGACATCCCGGGCAACAGCTACATCTCCCCGAGCGGCTTCCTGGAGGCCCGCGGCCTCCCCGAGATCGCCGGCCGCTCCAAGGCTGCCCAGGATCCCGAACTCGCCCGCCGCCTCTGGACCCTCTCCGAAGAATCGACCCGCACCGCATTTCCCCTGACCATGCCGGAACACCCCCGCGGACAGAGGTGACCACACGACAAGGGAGTGTCCAACAGACGGCGGATCCGATGATCAAGGAGACACCTGAAATGAGCGAGACCATCAGCGAGCACGAGACGGTGGAGGAACCGGTCGTCGAGCTGGTCGATGGTGAAAAGATCAAGCTTGGGGTGTTCCTGGACAATGCCCGGCGTCGGGCTGCCAAGCTCAGGCCCAGGGCTTCGGGTAGTCGAGTGATGCGCGGTCGTGGCGGACTGTTGGCTCAACGGCGGTGTTCTCGGAATGTGACAGGCACGGCTTCCGGAATTTCGTAGGGGTGACGCTAGGCGTCGCCCGGACCGCCGGGCAAGCCATTCCCCGGGTTTCACTCCCAAAAAGGCGGTCAAGCACCACAAAGCCGGGCCATATAAAGCAGCGATAAGAAATGCACCGACAGGACGGGTGCGCTGTTCCCGGCTTTTCATTCGAGCGGCAGAGAACGCGTGCGGTCAGCGGGCGGCGGCCCAGGCGATGCCGCCGCGCAGGTGCTCGCGGAAGGCCGGATCGTCGTACGCCTCGGCCGTGTGGCCCAGGGCGGTGTAGAAGACGCGGCCACCCGCCTGGTCGCGGCACCACGCGAGGGGATGGTCGGCGCCCATGCCGCCGCCGGTGTACGAGGTCTCGTCGGCACGGAGCAACACCCGTGCCCCGGAACGGGGGTTGGAGCGGAAGTCGTACCACTCGTCGGTGAACTCCCAGACACCGGGCAGGTGTCGGGTGGCCGGGTGGTCGCCGTCCTCCACGAGGACCCGGCCCGGCTGGAGGTCCGGGTGGCGGGCGAAGCGGGCGCCCAGCAGGTCGCCGTAGTACGGCCACCCGTACTCGGTGCAGGCCGCCGCGTGCACCCCGACGAAGCCGCCGCCCCCGTCCACGTAGGCGGCGAGCCGGGTCCGTCCGGCGGGGGTGAGCACCTCACCGCTGGTGGAGAGGAAGACGACGGCCGCGCAGTCGTCCAGGTCGCCTTCGAGGGCGGCCGGGTCCTCGGTGTGCTCCACCGGGTGCCGGGAGAGATCGCGGACGGCGGCCACGGCGGCCGGGATGGAGTCGTGCCGGTAGTCGGCGGTCCGGGTGAGGACGAGCAGTCGCGAGGTCATGCGGACGAGCCTAGGACGCGGGTGGGGGCCGCGGACCGGCTCGGCGGCGCCGGAGGGGGAGCCCGCGGTCCGTGTCCGATTCCTTCAAGACCGCGCCTCGCTGACCCTCCTACCGTGGCCGCATGACTCCACGATTCGCCGTGCTCGGCCTGGTCGTCCGTGACCTGGCCGCCTCCCTCGCCTTCTACCGCCGTCTCGGCCTCGTCTTCCCCGTGGACGCCGCGTCCCAGCCGCATGTCGAGGCCGTGCTGCCCGGCGGCACGGTGCTCGCCCTGGACACCGAGGACACCGTCCGCTCCTTCCACCCCGGCTGGCGGCCACCGGCGGACACCGGTCGAGCCTCCCTCGCCTTCCGCTGCGACGGACCCGCCGAAGTGGACTCCCTGTACGCGGAGTTGGTGGCGGCCGGGTACCACGGCGAGCTGAAGCCCTGGGACGCCGTCTGGGGGCAGCGGTACGCCACCGTCCACGACCCGGACGGCAACGGCGTCGACCTGTTCGCTCCCTTGCCCGGCTGGCCGGTACACCCGGAGCCACAGCGTTAGGGCGCCAGCAGGTCCCGCAGCGGCAGCCCGGTCAACTCCCTGACGTCCCGGGCCAGATGCGCCTGGTCGGCGAAGCCGGACTCGGCCGCCGTCCGGGCGAACGGTGTTCCGGCGCGGGCCAGGCGCAGCGCCCGCTGGAGCCGCAGGACCCGGCCGAGGGTCTTGGGTCCGTAGCCGAAGGCGGCGAGCGAGCGGCGGTGCAACTGACGGGCGCCGAGTCCGAGTTCGTCGGCGGTCGCGGCGACCGGGCGGCCCGCGTCGAGGGCGCCGACGAGCCGGGTCAGGAGCGGGTCGGGCGCGGGGGCGTCCGCCGCGATCCGCAGCGCCACCGCTTCGAGCCCGTCCGCCGGGTCGCGGGCCGCGGCCGCCTCGGCGGCGAGGCGGCGGACGGCGGTGGCGGGCCACAGGTCGGCGAGGGCGACGCGCCGGTCGCGCAGTTCGTGGGCCGGGACGCCGAGCAGGCCGGGCGCGGTGCCGGGG